>CAZFPW010000031.1:0-17063 GCA_964520765.1 uncultured Novosphingobium sp. | reverse complement strand
CAGTCTTCAGTACCCGGCTCTATTCCAAATTCCGGATCGAGCCCCTCCGGAATTATAAGTATTTACTTACCAACCGATTAAAGGCGCGATGTGGCTTCAGCGCTCTTGCTGTTAACATCGTTCCACATACTGGAGGCTTCGCTGGCAAACCCTTTAAGTGCCCCCATGATCGCCAAGGCAAGCATGGCGAGGATCAGGCCGTATTCGATGGCGGTTGCCCCCTGTTCGTCGCGGAGCAGCCGTCTCGGAAGATTTGTCTTGGACATGCTCATCCTGCGATACGGTTCTGATGAGCCGGGTTTGCCAGCCAGCTCTTAAGAAAGTGTTGATGAGAGGCCTCGACTTGCCAAAAATCCCGACAATGATTCCCGTCGTCGCCGTCGCGCTGATCGCTCCCGATCGCCGGATATTGATGCAGCAGCGCCGGCTCGACCGCGCCCATGGCGGGCTCTGGGAGTTTCCCGGCGGCAAGGTGGAGGCCGGAGAATCTCCGGAATCCGCCCTGATTCGTGAGATCGAGGAGGAGCTGGGCGTGAAGCTGGCGCCTCGGGACCTGACGCCGCTGAGCTTCGCAAGCGATCCGGCGCAGCCCCCGGCGCCGCGCCAGCCCCATGTCATCCTGCTTTACACCTGCAGGGCCTGGCAGGGGGAGCCGCGCTGCCTGGACGGCGAAGCGATCGCCTGGATCGCGCCCGATGCGCTTTTGGCGCTGGCGATGCCGCCTTTGGACGTGCCCTTGGCAAAAGCCTTGCTGAGGTCGATTTAGCCCCTTGCCAAGCGCAAAGGACCCCCCTATCTGCGCCACTCCAACGCGCCCGTAGCTCAGCTGGATAGAGCATCAGACTACGAATCTGAGGGTCGGACGTTCGAATCGTTCCGGGCGCGCCATTTCGGTTCAAAGGCACGAACGCCTAGCACCGCCGCCTCTACGCCAGAGGCGGCGGTTAGCGTTCGGAGCAGCTCGCTCCGTAGGCCACGAATGCGGACCTCCTTCCGGCTCACCACTTCAACCCGCTGCGCGACCGCGCGAACCTGATCGCGGGCGAACGTCCCGTCGCCGTTCCGCAGCTTCTTTTTCAGGGCAGCCGCGAAGGCGCGCAGGCTCTCCGGCGTGATCGCCGGACCGATCTTCGCGATATGCGCCAAGGCACGCTCGGAGTCGCCCTTGGCCTGGTCGCGCGTCGCGGTCAGCTCCGCGATGCGATCCTTGAGCGACGGATCGCTCACGTCGATGACTCCGTTCTCGATTGCATCATAGAGGCGCTTGAGCTTCGCCTCCGCCTCCGTCGCGCGCCGCTCAAGGTCGGCGACATGCTCGCGGCGCTGGTTCACCCACTCGTCGCGCCGTTCGAGGATCTGATCCATCAGAGCTTCGAGCCGCGCCGGGTCAAGCAGCCGCGCTTCAAGATGATCGACCACGGCCTCATTGAGCCGATCCATCGGCACGGTGACGCCGGGACAGCCGGTCGCACCCTGCCGCGCCTTCGTCGAGCAGGTGTAATAGCGATATTCCCGCCCGACGCTGCTGGTGCCCGTGCGCAGCGTCATCGCGCCGCCGCAGCACGCGCAGAAACAGATGCCGGTGAGCAGCGTAGGGCCGCCCACCGCCATCGGCGGCATCATCTTCGGGCTGCGCGCCTTGAGCGACCGCTGGACCGCCTCGAACTCGGCTTCCGAGACGATCGCCGGCACTTCCATGACGGCGTGCTCGCTCTCGGGCTTCGGCGTCTTCGTCTTGTGATCGCGGGTGTTGAAGCGATGCTGGCCGATATAGGTCGTGCGGGTCAGAACCTGATGCACCGCGCCCAAGCCCCACCGCCCGCCGTCGCGGGTGTGGATGTTGTTCTCGTTGAGCCAGGTCGCGATCGACTTGAGGCCCATCGGCCCTTTGTTATCGACGCCGTTCAACGCCATGCGATAGATGCGCCGCACCGTCTCGGCCTGGATCGGGTCGATCTCCAGCTTCTTCTTGATCTTCGCTCCGCGCTCCCCAGCCGCGACCACGCGGTAGCCGATCGGCGCACGCGCTCCGTTCCAGAAGCCTTGACGCGCGTTCTCCTTCATCGCCCGCAGCGTATGCTTGCCGTTCTCCTTCGACTGATATTCGTCGAACAGCGTCATGATCTGGCGCATCATCACGCTCATGGGATCGTCGCCCAAGTCCTGCGTTATGGAGACGAGCTTCACGCCGTTCTTCGCCAGCTTCCTGACGTAGAACTCGAACTGGAACTGGTCGCGGAAGAACCGCGAGAAGCTGTGAACGAGGATGACGTTGAACGTCGGCGGCTTGACCATCGCCGCTTCGATCATCGCCTGGAACGAGGGCCGACGATCATCGGTGGCGGTGTTGCCCGGCTCGACGAACTCGGCCGCGACCTCCCAGCCGCGCGACAGGCAATAGCCTTCGATCTGGCGGCGCTGGTCGGGAATCGACAGGTCGCTCTCGGCCTGTCGGCCGGTTGAAACGCGCAGGTAAAGGGCGGCGCGAGCGGTCGCCACGACCGGCGCCTCATCCTCATTCCGTCGCAAGGCGGCGCCGGTCATGACGCTTCACTCCTCACTTCACGGCAATGGTCCGAACAGCTTGTCCAGCTCTTGCCGCATGTGGCCTTCGATCGCGCGCAATTCCGCGTCGCCGATCGGAACGCGCTCCGGCCAATCATCGGTGACGACGATCGGCCCCTCATCCTCACGCGGCGAAGCCCGGCGCGGCGCGACGCGGTTGGTGTAGTCATGCAGGTCATCCGGGCATTCGGCCCAGCGACGAGGCGTGCGGCGGCGGAGCTTGCGAGGAAGGGCCATCCCACCACGCTGCCGTGGGTTCGCACGTCGCACAAAGGTTCTGTCGCGGCGTAGCGTAAATAGGAACGCGCGGCGGTGTAGTGCATCGCAGGGTTTGCCGTGATCGGTCTCATCGTCACTCGTCCGACTCGAAGCTGCGATTCTCGCGGCAGTGCCAGAGGCGCAGTATGAAGATCGTCGCGTCCGCGATTTCGTAGCGCAGCTCGTAATTGCCGACGGTGATCCGCCGGACCTCGCGTGGCTCGTAGGCTTCCAGCTTCTCGCCGATCCGGGGATAGTCGAGTAGGCGATCCGGCGCGCGGGCAAGCTGCTGAACAACCCGCGTCGCCGGGTCCGGGGCGACCGGCCGCAGATGCTCGTGCAGCCGCACGAGATCGGAGGATGCCTTGCCGGTCCACTTGATCCTCATGCCGAGGGGGGCGGCAGCGGCTTTTCCGTGCCGAGGCTATCGGCCCAAGCCTGAACCGCCTGATGGTCGATGACGCGGCCCGCATCCACGTCCTCCAGGGCTTCGAGCGTCATACGATGACGCTCCTCCTCCTGATCGACCCAGGCGGCGAGCGCCTGTTTCATCACCCAGCCGCGCGAGCGTTCGAGCCGCGAGGCCATCGCCTCGACCTTTTCCGCCAGTCCGATGGGGACGTGCGCCGTCAAAACTTTCGTGTCTGTGGCCATCGCAGCACTCTCTATCAGTATGATTAAAATATAATCGAGATGGTGATGGAACGCAAGTTGGCGCCTCCCTACGGGACCGCCGCTCTATCTCCGCTGCGCTCCGACCGAGCCCCTACGGGTCTCGGCCCTGCCGGGTGACGATCAGCATGGCGGGACGGCGCTGGCGCGCCGATCGGTGAACCCGTGAGCGGGTCCAGTTCTTCGGAGCTGCGGAGATCGGGCCAGGGCTGCGCCGGCCCGATCGCATCGTTTGAAGCTCTCCCCGTCGGTGGGGTGGGCGACGCTTCCCTCTAGGCCCGCCGCGCCGGGCCGCAACGCGCGTGCCGCGCTTACCTCCTCTGCGTTCCGGCCCTGCGGGTGCTGCCCGGCTCCGCCGGCGGGCCTGCCGGTCGCTTCTTCGCCGCCCACCCCATTCCGGGGTGAGTGTGGTTTTAAGGAGAAGTGTGATGAACGCTGTGACCGAAACCGCAGCCGCCGCGCCTGTGTCGGGCGTTGAAATCTTCCTGCCGCTCGCCAAGCTCAAGAAGTCCCCGCGCAATGCTCGCAAGGTGCCGCATGGGGAAGCCGCAATCGAGGCGCTGGCCGCTTCGATCCAGCATAAGGGGCTGATCCAGAACCTTGTCGTCGAGCCCGAGATCAAGGAGGACGGGACGCCGACCGGCTATTATCTCGTCACCGCTGGCGAAGGCCGCAGACTGGCGATGCTGCTGCGGGCCAAGCGCAAGCAGATCAAGAAATCTGAGCCGGTGCGCTGCTGGCTGGATACGGCGAACGACCCGTCCGAGATCAGTCTGGACGAGAACGTGACCCGCACGCCGATGCACCCCGCCGACCAGTTTGAGCGGTTCCGCGAGCTTGCGGACGGCAAGGGCTGGGGCGCGCAGGAGATCGGGGCGCGGTTCGGCGTTTCGGCTTCTGTGGTGAAGCAGCGGCTTCGCTTGGGCGCTGTCAGCCCGAAACTGTTGCAGGTCTATCGCGAGGATGGCCTTACGCTGGACCAGCTTATGGCCTTTGCGATCACCGAGGACCACGCCCGGCAGGAGCAGGTTTTCGAGGGTCTGCATCACAACCGCGAGCCGTGGATCATCCGGCGCGACATGACCGCGAGCAACGTCCCTGCGACCGACCGGCGCGCGGTGTTCGTCGGGGCCGACGCCTATGTCGAGGCGGGCGGCAACATCATCCGCGACCTGTTCAGCGAGGACCGGGGCGGGTTCTTCGAGGATGCGGGCTTGCTCGATATGCTCGCCACCGAGAAGCTGCGCGAGATCGCGGGCAAGGTTCAGGCCGAGGGCTGGAAATGGGCCGAGGCACATATCGACTATCCCCACGCCCACGGGATGCGGCGCTTCTATCCGCAGGCCGTTACCTTGTCTGACGATGACGAGGCGCGGTTGGAGGCACTGTCCACCGAGCATGACGAGCTTGCCGAAGGCTATTCGTCCTATGACGAGATGCCCGAGGACGTGGCGGAGAAGCTGGAGGCGATTTCCGACGAGATCGATGCCATTTCCGAGAAGCGCTTCGCCTACGACGCCAACGTGATCGCGCGTGGCGGCGCGTTCGTCGTGCTTCACCATGACGGGACGGTCAGGATCGAGCGCGGTTTCGTCCGCGCTGAGGACGAGGCGCTGGCCGACTCGCAGCCGGAGCCGGACGCTGACGCCGGCACGACCGACCCTCAGGCCGGGGAGGACGAGCAGGCCGAAGACGGCGATGAGGACGTGCAGGATTTCGAGGACGAGGAACCGGGCAAGCCAATTTCCGACAGCCTCACCCGCGACCTGTCCGCTCACCGGACGCTGGCGCTTCGCGTGGCGCTTGGCGAGCAGCCCGACATGGCTCTGATCGCGCTCACCCACACGCTGACCGCGCAACTGTTCTACAGCTATGCGGAGGCCGGTTGCCTTGAGGTTCGTCCGACTGTGACGCCGCTTGGCAGTCATGCGGATGGGATTGAGGACACGCCCTTGGCGGCGCGGGCGAGCGAGGCGCGCGAGGCGTGGGCCGAGCGGATGCCGCGTGACGTGGCGGACCTGTGGGGCTTCATCGTCAATCTGGACGACGAGAAGCGGCTGGCGCTGCTGGCGCATTGCGCGTCCCGCACCGTCAACGCCCTGCGGTTGCCGTGGGATCGCAAGCCCCGGACGCTGCAAACGGCCGACAGACTGGCGACCGCGCTGGCGCTGGACGTGGCGAAGGACTGGACGCCCACGGTGGACAGTTACCTTGGCCGCGTCACCAAGGCGCGTATCGTGGAGGCGGTAACCGAAGGTGTTTCGGAGGACGCCGCCCGCCGTATCGCGGACATGAAGAAGCCGGACATGGCGCAAGCCGCCGAGCAGCTTCTGGCCGGGACCGGCTGGCTTCCCGCTGTGCTGCGGACTGCGCAGCCGGAGGCGGAGCAGACCGCGACTGTCGCGGTCGAGGACTCCGAGGCCGTGGAGCAGGCATCCAAGGCCGAAGCGGCCGAGTCGCCGGGCTTGGACGAGGAAGCCTCCTACGCCGTTGCCGCCGAATAGCGGCATCGGACCGGGGCCGCGCGAGCGGTCCCGGCCTTCCGTCGAAGAGTGGTAATCGCGGACGCGCCCCGTGCCGGGACGCGTCCGCTTTTATCACGCGAGCAGAAATCGTCGCTCGCCGGGCGCTGCCCGGCTCGCGGAACAGGTTTATCTTGATTGCGGCGCGATGGCGATCGCCGAGAGGTCGTTGGCCGGATCGACTGTCACGCCAGCCGACCTTCGCTCGGAATAGCGGTCGACAAGCTGTGCGGCGTGCGGGCGCAGCAGCACCGTGAACCGCACCAGCTCCTCCATCACATCCACGATCCGGTCGTAATAGCTGGATGGCCTCATGCGTCCGGCGTCGTCGAACTCCTTGTAGGCCATCGCCACGCTCGACTGGTTGGGGATGGTGAACATCCGCATCCAGCGGCCGAGGAGTCGCAGCGTGTTGACCGCGTTGAACGACTGCGAGCCGCCCGACACCTGCATGACGGCGAGCGTGCGCCCCTGGGTCGGGCGCATCCCCTTCATCTCCAGCGGGAGATGGTCGATCTGCGCCTTCATGATGCCGGTTATCTGCCCGTGCCGCTCCGGGCTGCACCACACCATGCCTTCGGACCACAGGGCATGGTCACGCAGTTCGTGGACGGCGGGGTGATCGTCGCCCTTCACCTGGTCGGGTAGAGGCAGGTCGGAGGGGTCAAAATCCGCGTCTCCGCACCGAAAAGTTGGAGCAGCCTTGCGGCTTCCTCGACCGCGAAGCGCGAGAAGGACCGTTCGCGCAGGGAACCGTAAAGCAACAGGATACGCGGCGGATCGCCCCCGCCAAGGCCGAGCGCGGGCCGTTCACGGACATAGCGTAGATCAAGCGCGGGTAGATGCGTCGGGTCGGGCAGCGCGCGGAGACGGATCAAACGGTTGTTCCTTTCTCATACCAGCCTCGTGTCCGCTTCACGATGGCGACGACCGACAGCATTACCGGCACCTCGACCAGCACGCCGACCACCGTGGCGAGCGCCGCGCCGGAATTGAGACCGAAAAGGCTGATGGCGGCCGCAACGGCCAACTCGAAGAAATTGGATGCGCCGATAAGGGCGGCGGGCGCGGCCACGCACCACGCCACGCCGAACCGGCGGCTCAGCCAATAGGCCAGCCCCGCGTTGAAATAGACCTGGATCAGTATCGGCACGGCGATGAGCGCGATTACCAGCGGCTGCGCCACGATCGCCTCGCCCTGGAAGCCGAACAGCAGCACCAGCGTCGTCAGCAGGGCAACGAGGGACGCCGGGCCGAGCCGCGCCAGCAGCCGATCGAGCGCGGCCTGCCCACCCGAGGCCAGCACGCGCCGCCGCACCAGTTGCGCAACGATTACCGGCACGACGATGTAGAGGCCGACCGAGATCAGCAGCGTGTCCCACGGCACCGTCACCGAGGCGACGCCGAGCAGCAGCCCGACCAGCGGCGCGAACAGGAACACCATGATGATGTCGTTGAGCGCGACCTGGCTCAGCGTATAGGTCGGTTCGCCGTTGCAGAGGTTCGACCAGACGAACACCATCGCCGTGCAGGGCGCGGCGGCGAGCAGGATCAGCCCGGCGATGTAGGACGGACCTTCGCCTGCCGGCAGCAGCGGAGCGAACAGCCAGCCGATGAAGATTGTGCCGAGCAGGGCCATCGAGAAGGGCTTGACCGCCCAGTTGATGAATAGGGTGACGCCGACGCCCCGCAAGTGCTGGCGCACCGATCCCAGCGCGCCGAAGTCGATCTTGAGCAGCATCGGCACGATCATCAGCCAGATCAGCACCGCCACCACGAGATTGACGCGCGCCACCTCAGCCGTGGCGATGGCCCCGAACAGGTTGGGCAGCGCGTGGCCGAGCGCGATGCCCGCGACGATGCACAACGCCACCCACAGGCTCAGATACCGCTCGAAAAAGGACAGGCCGGGACGCGGCAGCGCAGCGTCGGCGGAGACGGTCGCCATGCTCAGACTACTAACGCGCCGGTGGCATCGACGACTTGCTGCCCGTCTTCCTTAGCGAAGGCGCCCCGCTGCGGGGCGGGGAGCAGGTCCAGCACGGCCTCCGAGGGCCGGCACAGCTTTACGCCTAGCGGCGAGACAACCAGCGGGCGGTTGATGAGGATCGGATGCGCCATCATCGCGTCCAACAAAGCGTCGTCGGTCAGGCTTTCGTCGCCCAGTCCCAGTTCGGCATAGGGCGTGCCCTTCTCGCGAAGCAGCTCACGCGGCGTGATCCCGGCGCGCTCGATGAGTTGGACCAGCAGCGCGCGAGCCGGCGGCGTCTTGAGATATTCGATGACATGCGGCTCGATACCCGCGTTGCGGATCAGCCCCAGGACGTTGCGCGACGTGCCGCACTCAGGGTTGTGATAGATGATGATGTCGATCGGCCTCATGCGGCGTCTCCGCGCCGCGCGGTCGAACCTTCGGCATGGCCGATCTCATGCAGCTTCGCGCCAAGCGCCTTCGCTTCGAGAGCCCCGATTGGTAGCGCGAGGAACAGCTTGATCCGGTTCTCCAGATAGCGCAGCGCCGTGACGAAGGCGCGCTCGCGCTCGATCTCGGTTCCTTCCACATGGCTAGGGTCTTCGATCCCCCAATGCGCGGTCATCGGATGGCCGGGCCAGATCGGGCAGGTTTCACCCGCCGCGTCGTCGCAGACGGTGAACACGAAATCCATGTGCGGCGCGCCGGGCCGGGAGAACTCCTCCCAGCTTTTGGAGCGCAGTCCTTCGGTCGGATAGCCGATCCGCTCCAGCAGCCGCAGCGCCACAGGGTTGATCTGGCCCTTTGGAAAACTCCCGGCCGAGAAGCCGCGAAAGCGGCCTTCGCCCAGCTTGTTCATGGCGCTTTCGGCCAAGATCGAGCGCGCCGAATTGCCGGTGCAGAGGAACAGGACGTTGAACACGCGATCGGCGGGCATGGCAGTCTCCGTCAGCAGCAGGGGACGAGTTCGGCGACGAGAGGCGCGCACAACTCCGGCTTTCCGGCGCAGCAGTCCTTCACCAGAAAGAGTGTGAGCGCCCGCAGCGTATCGAGGTCGGCACGGTAGATGATCGACCGGCTTTGCCGCTCCGACTTCACCAACCCCGCGCGTGATAGGATGCCGAGATGTGCCGACATCGTGTTCTGCGGCACATCGAGCTGACGCGCGATCTCGCCGGCCGGCAAGCCATCCGGCTCATGCCGCACCAGCAGCCGGAACGTATCAAGGCGTGTCGCCTGCGCGAGAGCGCCGAGAACAGCGATAGTCGACTCGGTATCCATATATCCAGATTAGCAGATATGTAATTTTAAGCTACTCCTCTCGCACATTCGCGCGATGTCAAAGCCTGAGTTCAAGCGGCGCGAGGGCCAAACAGAATAATTGCCGCGCCGGCGAGGCAGATAATGGCCCCGATGACATCCCATCGGTCCGGCCGCAGCCCCTCCACGGCCCAGAGCCAGCCCAAAGACGCCGCAATGTAGACGCCGCCATAGGCGGCGTAGGTGCGCCCTGCCGCTTCGCTGTCCACCAACGTCAGTAACCAGGCAAACAGCGCCAGCGAGATCATGCCCGGCACGAGCCACAATGGCGTCTTGCCGAGGCGCAGCCACGCCCAGAAGGAGAAGCAGCCGGCGATCTCGGCTAAGGCCGCACCGACATAGGCGAAGGGCGTGATGGTCATAGGCTCCCTATCCGTGGGGATGCGGCGCCGGTGCCAGCGTCTCGATGATACGGCAGTCCGCGACCGTGCCACCCTTGCAGGAGGTGATGAGCGCGGACAACTCTTGGCGCAATGCTGTCAGATCGGTGATCTTGCGCTCGACTTCAGTAAGATGATCGCGGGCGAGCGCATCAACCGTCGCGCAGTCCCGGCCGCGATCGTCCGACAGCGACAGCAGCGCGCGCACCTGATCGAGCGGAAAGCCGAGATCGCGCGCGCGGCGGATGAACGAGAGCCGGCCAAGCTCCGGCTCGCCATAGGCGCGATAGTTGCCGCCCGTGCGTGGCGGATTCGGCAAAAGGCCGATCCGTTCGTAATAGCGGATCGTCTCAACCTTCGTGCCCGTCGCCTTGCCCAGTTCGCCGATAGTGAGCGCCATGCCTTGACCCTATAGTTGCTACAGGGTGCATATAGCCGGTCGCATCGAGCGAATCGAGGTGACGTATATGGCAGGCGGATGCTGCGGCGGTTGTGAGACACCCCCGGCGAAGGACGAGGCATGGCGGCGCGTGCTATGGATCGCGCTCGCCATCAACGCCGGCATGTTCGCGATCGAGATTGTCGCTGGCGTCGCCGCCCACTCGGCATCGCTCAAAGCCGACGCGCTCGACTTCCTCGGTGATGCCGCCAACTACGCGATCAGCCTCGGCGTCGCCGGCCTGGCGCTGCGCTGGCGTGCGCGGGCCGCGCTGCTGAAGGGGGCATCGCTGTTCCTGCTCGCGCTCTGGGTGCTTGGAAGCACGGTCTGGATGACGCTTGCCGGGGCTCTGCCGCAGGCCGAGACGATGGGCGTCATCGGCGTGCTCGCGCTGCTCGCCAATTTGACCTGCGCCGTCATGCTCTGGCGACATCGTGACGGAGACGCCAACCGCAGATCGGTGTGGATCTGCTCTCGCAACGACGCGATCGGCAACATTGCCGTGGTGGCGGCGGCGCTCGGCGTCTTTGGGACCGGCACGGCTTGGCCCGACATCATCGTTGCCGTGGTTCTCGCTGGCCTTGGCATTTCCGGGGGCTGGCAGATCGTTCGGCAGGCGTTGGCGGAGCTGCACACGGTCGCCACCGTCGCGCGGACGCGGACAACCGATGCGATTGAGAGCGTCTGACGATCTAGGCGCTCATGGCCTCTGTGGATCATCACCGGGTTAGCTGTCATCGACAGTCCCCGCTTCGCCCACGACCAAGCGGCCTCCCGATTGGCTTGATCTAACCGGGGTCGGCTTCGCCTTGCTCGGCCTGGCGCAACGCCGCCGCGCAGCTTTTTTCCGCCGCCTTCGGCTTTGCATCGCGAAGCAAAAAAGCCGCGCGTCGCCATCCTCCGCTGCGCTCCGGCCGCAAGCGGTGCGCGTCCGATCATCCCCGCTTCACCGATCGCCATCGAGGCCGCGGCGGTCGTGGCCCGAGAACGAAAGGAACTTCGACATGGCAACCATCGGCACCTTCACCCAGGCGGGCAACGGCTCCTTCACCGGAACCATCAAGACCTTGACCCTCAACGCCAAGGCGACCCTTCGGCCGATCGACAAGGAGAGCGACAAGGCGCCCGATTACCGCCTCGCAGTCGGAACCATCGAATGCGGCGCGGGATGGAAGAAGACCAGCCGAGAAGGCCGCGACTACATCTCGGTCAAGCTGGACGATCCGACCTTCCCGGCACCGATCTACGCCACTCTGTCCGAGACCGACACCGCCGGCGAATACGCGCTCATCTGGTCTCGCTGACCCCTAACGGCGCCCCCGCTCCACCGGAGCGGGGGCGCCTTGTCATGCTTCTTCTGGCTCCTGAGAGACGGACGGTCCAGAGGCCCGGCATCATCTGTGAGGTTCTTGGGGCGCTGCCCCGAGCGCCCTTCGGAGCGGCTTCCGCCCAGCTTCCTCCTCGCGCGAGCGCGTTCCGTGCAGCCGGTTCCCCGCGAAGCCGCCCACTCCGGTTGCACCCCCGGTCTCGCCGACGGGCAGGGTTTCAGCGCGGCGCTCCGCTGCGCGGAAACCCAAGCCCAAGGAGTTCAGCCATGTATCATCAGCTTGCCACCCGGTTCGGCCGCAACGCCCACCAGATCAGCGGACGTGAGGCGCTCGATAACGAAGCGCTCTATCGCCACGTCCCGTCCATCTTCGCCCGCGAGGCGCACGACAGTCGTTCGGAGCGCTATGTTTATGTCCCGACCATCGACATCGTGGAGGGGCTGCGCCGGGAGGGATGGTTCCCGTTCTTTGCCGTCCAGTCGGTCCCGCGTGACGGCAGCCGCCACGGCCACGCCAAGCACATGCTGCGCCTGCGCCGCGATGACGGTATCGGCAAGCCGGAGGCCGCCGAGGTTATCATTGTCAACAGCCATGACGGGACCAGCGCCTATCAGATGTTCGCCGGGATGCTGCGCTTCGTCTGCACCAACAGCATGATTGCGGGCGAGCGGTTCGAGGAGGTCCGCGTTCCCCACAAAGGCAATATCCAGCACGACATCATCGAAGGCGTTTACACCGTGGCGGAGGACTTCCCCCGGCTGATCGACGCCAGCGAGACGATGAAGGAGGTTCGGCTTTCTGAGGACGAGCGCCGGTTGCTCGGCGAAGTCAGCCTAGTCGCCCGCTACGGCGAGGACGAAAGCCCGTTGACGGCGGAACAGATCATCGAGCCGCGCCGCCGCGAGGACACCGGCCGCAGCCTGTGGACCACGTTCAACGTCATTCAGGAGAATGTCGTTCGGGGCGGATTGCAGGGCCGCAAGCGCAATGCCGAAGGCCGCATCCGCCGCAGCCAGACCCGCGCCATCAACGGCATCGACCAGAACGTGACGCTTAATCGCGCGCTCTGGACGCTGGCCGAGGGGATGCAGCGTCTCAAAGTGGGGTAAGCTTCCAACACCGCAGGGCCGGAGTTCCGGCTCTGCGGTGTTGCCATCGGGCGCCGATCCGCTGCGCCGGATCGGCGGCGGCCACGCGTCCCAAAGGTCCGCGCGGCCGCACTGGCGCGCTCGCCGGGCTGACGCCCGGCTCGCGTGAGAGGTGGTCAAATTGGCGCCGCTGCCGTAAGAGAGGCGCGGGCCGCTACGCGGCGGCCTGGGGTGTGGTAGCCCCACGTTTAGCGGTTTGGTGTCGGCCGAGACGACGCCGCGAATCCTTGACCATGCGGTCGGGGAGCCTGCGACGTATGTCCAGGTGCTCCGGTGCTAAAGGTCGTAGGGCCGACTAAACGCGGTTTACCACTCCCCGATCACGGGTTCAGGAGCTGTTTGCGGGGGCGCACCGCAAACCAGCAGCTCCACGGGTGCTTGTCGAATAATGCAAATCGAGCGCGCAATTATGTCGAGCAAGCGCCTCGAAAACGCTTCGCCTGGGTCTATTGGTTAACGCGGGCGAAGACTTGAGGGCTGTCATGGACGACAAGCGTTTCGATGATCGAGCGCCCGATTCACCGCAACTCACCGCGTATGATGAGGGGCACCTGATCGCTTATCTCCGGCTGCTCGACGCCGACGCTGAGGGGGCCGACTGGCGCGAAACCGCCGCCGCAATTTTCGGCATTGACGTAGGGGCCGAGCCGGATCGCGCGAAGACGATGCACGAGAGCCATCTTGCGCGCGCACGGTGGATGACTGAGATTGGATATGCGCATCTGCTGGGCTGCGACAGACGGTTAAATCGTTAAGAATTAACTCCGAATCGGAAGTATTCTCGTCGCCTTCGCCGCACGGTTGCGCGCGCTCTTTGCGCTATCGTGGCCAGGACAACCGGAAGATGTTGCGCTCCTAAAATCCGCGCTAGGCGCGATTGGGAGGATGCGATGCCGACGCCGCCAGAGCGTCGCCAGCGGCGCGCCAATGGTATGTCCGGCGCCCTCGGGCGCGCTGATATAGCAGCCGAGTTTCTACGCCGAAACCGCACTTATCGCGCCGAGCATGCGCAGATGCAGCAACGCATCGCGAGCGGCGCCGTCGCGAAGAACGCCGCCGAAGCCGCGTTTGCGCGGCGCTGGGGGTTGTCCTTTCGCCACGGCGCCGGATGACCTCTCAGAGCCGGTCCCCTGGCGCCCGGAACTGACCGCCGTCACGGTCATCCTCGACGCAGCACCGGAAGGATTCGACAGCGCTTCGCCGGTCGATCCTCGCGCACTCGGTGCGCTGCTCGCCGACCTAGCCGGCATCGACGGACGCCATGTCATCGTCGCCGACGCGGCGGGTGAGCATCGGCTGTGGCTGCGCGATCCGCAGCCCGGCCGGCCGCTCGCTGCCGTCATCCCGCTCGACAAGGATTTTGTCACCCGCATCGCCAGCTTGCTGCGCTTCCATCGCCGCCTGCTCGGCCGCGCCGCCGGGCCGCTGCCGCGCGGCTGGCCGCTGACCGCCTACCGGCTCGCCCGGCTCGACCTGATGCTCCGCGCGCTCGACCTGCGCGACGGCGGCGCGACCTATCGCGAGATCGCGGTGGCGCTCGGGCGCGACGAGGCGGCGCGGCTGTCCGCGAGCGATTGGAAGATGTCCGCCGCGCGGTCGTTCGTCGTCCGGCTGGTCCGCGACGGCATCGCCATGATGAACGGCGACTACCGCAAGCTGCTCCGCATCCGCTGATCCGCTCCCCGCTGCCACCCCGCGGGGGGGGGGGGCACATCCGTGCAGCCGCACATCTTCATACCCCACCCGGCCGCCTCCCTTCTGACAATTACGCCTCCTGCCGCCACCGCCCGCAGGAGCCGTCACTTGTCCGATACGCCCACCAACCTGCCGCCCCGCTTTCTGCGCACGCCGGAAGCCGCGCGCTTTCTCGGCCTCTCGGGACGCACCCTTGAGAAGCACCGCTATTTTGGGACCGGGCCGGCCTACCGCCGCATCGGCGGCCGGGTGGTTTATTCGGTCGATGACCTGCGCGCCTGGGCCGACATCGGCATCAAACATTCGACCTCCGATCCGGGACAGGACGACCTCATGCCGCGCGCGGACTCGGCCATCGCCCGGAGCCGGCGATGACCGTCCCGCCGTCCCCGATGCGTCATCGCCAGCCGTCCGACGACGGTATGACTCGCGTCGAGTTGACCTGGATCGAGAAGCGGATCGAGCACTGGATCAGGTTCGGGCGCGTCGCCGTCGATGAGATCGTCGATCGCCGCCGCCGCATCGTCCGCTTTCGTCCCGGTGCGATCTTCGCGTTCGTCCGCTGGGCCGCCAACGACTACGGCACGGTCAGCTCGCGCATCGACATCGTGCGGGCGGTCGGTGCCGGCGAGCCATTCACGACGCTGCCGTTCGTGCGGCCAGGCGGTGACATCCTGCTCAAGATCGAGGGCTGGCCCAAGGTTAGCCAAGTGCTCGCGGCGATCGACGCGACCGAGGCGGCCGGCGTCGATCCGTGCGACGCCGCGCCCGATCATTGGCGACATGTCGCCAACCGCATCGCCGCCGGACATCAGCCGCGCCCCTACACGCTGGAGCGTCATCGCGCCTGGCTCAAGCGCCGGGAGATCGAAGGATGACGCGCCGGGGCTGGACCATCGCGACGGCTTCCGCCGCGTCACTGTTCGCCGTGTCGTTCACCGTCGTCGCGGTGCTCGACCCGCTCCCGCGCGTCATCTGGAACGTCAGCGCGAGCGCGCCGCTCGGCCTCTACCGCATCGAGCCCGACCGCGATCCCGCCATCGGCGCGCTGGTCGCCGTGACACCGCCCGCGCCGCTGGCGCGGTGGCTGGCCGAGCGCGGCTATCTTGGTGAGCGCGTGCCTTTGTTGAAGCACGTCGCTGCCGAAGCCGGGCAGCGCGTGTGCCGGATCGGCGCCGTGGTGACAGTCGATGTCCAGCCGGTCGCCGTTGCCTTGGCGCGCGACAGACGCGGCCGGTCGCTGCCCGTATGGCAGGGCTGCCGCACGCTATGCGCCGGTGAGCTGTTGCTGCTCAACCCCGATCACGCCGACAGCATGGACGGCCGCTATTTCGGGCCGCTGCCGGCCTCGACCGTGCTCGGCCGCGCCGTCCCGATCCTCACTCGCAACACCCCGAACGCGCCGCTCGCCTGGCGCTGAACCCGCTTGTCCCTGCCAACCCAAAAGGAGAGTCCCATGCAGATCGGCAGCTTTTTCCGCACTGCCAACGGCTACGAAGGCATCATCGAGACGGCGACGCTCGACATTCGCATCTCGATCGTTCCAGCCGAGCCGAGCGACGCCGACAAGGCGCCGGACTGGCGCGTCCATCGCGGCGATGGCGGTGAAGGCCCGGAAATCGGCGCGGGCTGGAACGAGACCGGCGAACGCGCCGGGGATTACGTGTCGCTGCGCATCGACGATCCCGCATTCGCGCAGCCGCTCCGCGCGGCGCTGTTCCAGACCACGAACGACAAGTCGGCCTGGTCGCTGCGCTGGAACCGTCAGCCGAAGTCGCGCGAGCAGGACTGATCCGGTGCCTATCATTCCCATCCCTTTGTTCGCGGGGAAACCGTCTCATCCCTCCGTCCCGCTCGGTCGCAGGCGGGCCGGGGCGCGCAGCGAAGATCAAGGGCGGCCGCAGGCCGGCGCAGCGCGCGCACCCTTGAGCGTAGCGAGCACGCTGGCAGGCTGGCGCCGGAGTGGAGTCGGATCGGCGGTGGCGGTGGCCGTTGTGCTGCTGTCCGGCGGCGCTGCGCCGTTCGCGGCGACGGCGCAGGATTTGCCGGCCGCGCGATCGGCGGCGGCTCATCCCTATGCCGGTCATGTCGCCGACGCCGCGCGGCGGTTCGGCATCCTCGAAGCATGGATATGGGCGGTGATGCGCGTCGAGAGCGGCGGCAATTCCCGCGCGGTTTCGCGTGCCGGGGCAATGGGATTGATGCAGATCATGCCCGCGACATGGGCCGATCTTCGCGCTCGCTATGGCCTCGGCGCTGACCCGTTCGACGTGCGCGACAACATCATGGCGGGCGCGGCCTATCTGCGCGCGATGCACGACCGCTACGGCAACTCGAGCGCGATGCTGGCGGCCTATAATGCCGGGCCGGGCCGCTACGACGATTATCTGTCGCGCGGCCGTCCGCTGCCCCCCGAGACGGTTGGCTATCTCGCTCAGCTCACGGCCGTTGTCGGCACGGCGGGCGCTGCGGAGGTGGCGGTAAGCACGCCGCCCGATCCGCTCGCCTGGCGACGTGCCGCGCTGTTCGTCCGCACCGCGAGCGCCGCGTCCGAGGGCCTCTCCGTCCAGTCGGACGGTGAAGAACCCGCGCCCGAACTGCCGACCGATCGACCGACATCCGGCGACGTTCGCGCCGTGGCTCTGCCTGTCAGCGAGCTGGCGGACACGCTGTTCGTCCCCCGCGCCCGGGCGGGCCGACCGCAATGATCCGCGCCTTATCCCCCTCATCCGTCCCGAGCAGGATTTTGGCTGGGAAGGGAGAA
>CAZFPW010000030.1:15867-17112 GCA_964520765.1 uncultured Novosphingobium sp. | reverse complement strand
TGGGCGGTTGGGCCGGGGGTGCGGGGCGGTGGGTGGCGCGAGGATCAAGCACAGCTTGATCCGGTCAACGCATCAATCAAACAGCGAGCTGACCGAGCTTTCGTCCGAAATCCGCCGCACCGCCTCACCGATCAGCGGAGCGATGGTGAGGATGCGGATCTTGTCGGACTGGGCCGTCGCCTCGGTGGCGACGATCGAATCGGTGATCACCAGTTCCTTGAGCGCCGAGCCGTTGACCCGCGCCACGGCCCCGCCCGAGAGCACGCCGTGGCTGATATAGGCCGTCACGCTCGCCGCCCCGGCGTCCATCAGGGCCTGGGCCGCGTTACACAGGGTGCCGCCCGAATCGATGATATCGTCGATCATGATGCAGGCCCGGTCCTTCACGTCGCCGATGATGTTCATCACCTCGGACTGGCCGGGCTTGTCGCGACGCTTGTCGACGATGGCGAGCGGGGCATTGTCCAGCCGCTTGGCCAGGGCCCGGGCGCGGACCACGCCGCCGACATCGGGGGAGACAACCATCAGCTCCTGCCCGCCGTTGCGCGCCTGGATGTCTGCGGCCATGACCGGCGCGGCATAGAGATTGTCGGTCGGAATGTCGAAGAAGCCCTGGATCTGCCCGGCGTGGAGATCGACCGAAAGCACGCGGTCCGCCCCGGCCTGGGTGATGAGGTTGGCGACCAGCTTGGCCGAGATCGGGGTGCGCGGCCCCGGCTTCCGGTCCTGCCGGGCATAGCCGAAATAGGGGACGACCGCCGTGATCCGCTTGGCCGAGGCGCGGCGCAGCGCGTCGATGCAGATCAGCAGTTCCATCAGGTTGTCGTTGGTCGGGTAGGAGGTGGATTGCACGATGAACACGTCCTCGCCCCGGACGTTCTCGTGAATCTCGACGAAGACCTCCTCGTCGGCGAAGCGCCGCACCGAGGCGTCGGTCAGCGGCAGTTCCAGATAGGCCGCGATCGCCCGCGCCAGCGGCAGGTTGGAGTTGCCGGCCATGATCTTCATTTCGCGTGCCCTTCCCGCGGGTGAGTCGTTAGGCGGAGCCTCTAGCCCGGCGTCGCGGGATTGCAACATTCCGGGCGCGCGGAGGTGGGGATTGCCGGCGGCGGGAAGGTGACGGCCGCGTGCCCGGCGGTGTGCAAAGTGACGAAGTGAGCAAAAATGACGGTGTCCTGAGGATAAAGGCACTGTCCTGTCACCTTGCCCCGCCCGGTGTAACTTTGCGCAGCCGGCAAGGGCGGG
>CAZFPW010000030.1:13231-15767 GCA_964520765.1 uncultured Novosphingobium sp. | reverse complement strand
TGACCTAAAGCCCCAGATAACGCTCGTAGATGCTATGGAAATGCCGCACCTGGGTGTGCTGGTAGAGGCCCAGGGTCACGCCGGCCTTGCTCTTGCGCAGGGTGTGCAGGCCGCGCTGGACTTTCTCCACGTTGAACTCGTCCTGGCACTGGAGCGCGGCGGCGACGCCCATTTCCGGCGCTTCGAGGAAGCTCTGGTCGGCATCCAGAAAGGTGATCTCGGCCGGCGGCGGGCGTTCGCCCTTGAACGGGCGCAGGTACATCACGTCCATGACGCACAGGTCGTGGCGGTCATCGTAGGGCCGGAAGTTCTGGACGACGTAGTTGTACGAAAGCCAGGGATGGAAGTTGGGAAAGACGGTGTAGTAGAAGGAATCCATCACCTCGGCGTCGCACAGCGCATCGGCCTTGTCGCCGATCACCTCGCGCAGTTGCTCGCGGACCAGGCCCGCGCCGTATTCGCGATAGGTCATGCCGGGCGGCACTTCCGTCGCGCGTTCCGTGTCGCGGGGGCGATAGACGTTGGCGGCGATGTCGTTCTCGCTCGGCAGCCAGTCGAGGTGCGGGCTGGCGATGCCCGCCGCCGTCATGGCGCGCGAGCAATTGCCGAACACGTCGTACTGCGAATTGTCGTCCCCCGCGCTCGCCAGGATCTGGGGGTGCGTGGCGACGACATGATAGGCGTCCATGTAGGCTTCCTGCGCCGTCTTCCAGTTGCAGCGCAGCACCTTGCGCACGTGGACGGCCGTGTAGCGATCATCCAGCGGGTACTTGTCCCAGTGCCGGGCGATCTCGCCGAGGTAGGTTTCGAGCGGCTCGCAGTCCGGGTCCATGTTGATGAAGACGAAGCCGTTCCAGGTGGCGACCTTCACCTCGGGCAAGTGGAAATCGCGCGCCTTGACCTGGGGGAAGTCCCACATGCCCGGAATGTGCTTGAGCTTCCCGTTCGTGTGCCAGGTGAAGCCGTGATAGGGACAGCGCAGCTCCCTGAGCCGGCACGGCCGGTCGACCAGGGCGCGGCCCATGTGCAGGCAGGCGTTGTAATAGGCCTTGATGCTGTCCGGCGCGACGCGGACGATGATGATCGAGATGTCGTTGATCTCATAGATCTCGGTGTCGCCGACGTTGGGAATCCGTTCCTCGCGCACGGCCATCTGCCAGACCCTGGGCCACAGCCGTTCCTTCTCAAGCTCGTGGAACCGGGGCTCGATGTAGCGATCGATCGGGATGTCGTGATCGCCGAGATAGGCCGCCGTGTCGATGCGCAGGTAATCGGGGACGGGGCGCGTGTCGCGGTCGAGCAAGTGCTGGTACGAAATGCCGCGGCTGCGCCGGAGGTCCGGCGCCTTGCATTCGAATGGATCGCGGTCGCTCATCTTCTCAACCTTTCCGGGATAGGCCGTCACGTCGCGCGCGCCTGCACGATCACCAGGCCGGTGAGCCAGATGCAGAGCTGCGGGTCGCACTGGATGATCTCGCCTTCGAGCCAATTGCCGTAGCGGTCGAAGCGGCCCCACTTGTCGCCGTCGACGACGCGCACCGCGTTCGGTCCCTCGGCTTCGTACTCGGCGCCCGTCAGGGCATGTCGCGTCTTGGCCATGGCGGTCCTTGGAATCGAGGCGGGCGAAAATCTGTACGTACAGATAAGCGCCGTCCCGGTAGCGGTCAAGGAAGATCGAACGGAAACCTGTGCGGACAGCCTATCGACCTTCGCGAGTCGTAGGTGACTTTGGAGCACGGTGAGCTAGAACCGTCGCGATGAAGCCGGCGCAGGACAATCCCACGCACCCCGCAAGCAGCGCGCCCGATGGGGGCCGCAACGCCCTGTCCGGCGAGCCGCTGCATGCCTGGGTGGCGCGCACGCTGCGCGACCGCATCGCCAAGGGCCTCTATGCCGTGGGAACGCAGATTCCCGCCGAAGACAGGCTGAGCAAGGAATTCGCGGTGAGCCGGTCCACGATCCGGCAGGCCCTGCGCCACCTGCAAGCCGATAGGCTGATCGAATCGCGCAAGGGCTCGGGCAGCATCGTTTTGCCGTCCAATACCGAGATCCTGCACGCCGCCTCGATAGACGACCTGCTGGCTTTCTCGCGCGGACACCAGTTCCATATCGAGGCGATCGGTATCCAGGCCATCGGTGCCGAACTGGCGGCCAAGGCCGGCGTTCCGAACGGGTCCGACTGGCTTACGCTGAGGGGATTCGGCACGAGCGACGGGAACGATCTGCCCGACTGCTGGGCGGAATATTACATCCACCACGACTTCGCGGCGATCGGTCGCCTGTTGGCCAATCCCGTGGTCGCGCCGGTCTTCCCGCTGATCGAGCAGCGGTTCGGCGTCCGGGTCGTGGAGGTCGCCCAGGAGATGTCTGCGACGGTGCTCTCACCCGACCAGGCGGCGGTCCTGAATGCCGCGCCGGGCAGCGGGGCCATCGTGGTCCATCGTATCTACACGACCAGCACCGGGAAGGTCGCGCTGATCACGGTCGCGGTCTATCCGGCCCACCGCTTCAAGCATTCGATCAAGCTGCACCGCGT
>CAZFPW010000030.1:11174-13131 GCA_964520765.1 uncultured Novosphingobium sp. | reverse complement strand
GGCCTTGTGGTGCTCGCCCTTCACCCAGCGCACGGTGCCCGACGAGGCGCGCATCACCACGCTTTCAGTGGTCATCTTGCCGCCCTTGAGGCGCTTCACGCCGTCGAGCAGGGAGCCGTCGGTCACGCCCGTCGCGGCGAAGATGCAGTCGCCCTTGGCCAGCTCTTCCAGCTTGTAGATCTTGTTCAGGTCCTCGATGCCCCACTTGGCGGCGCGGCTGCGCTCGTCCTCGTTGCGGAAGACCAGGCGGCCGTTGAACTGGCCGCCGACGCAGCGCAGGGCCGCGGCGGCAAGGACGCCCTCGGGCGCGCCGCCCTGGCCCATGTAGAGGTCGATCGTGGTCTCGGGGTTGGTCACGGCGATCACGCCGGCCACGTCGCCGTCGGGGATCAGGGCGACGCCGCAGCCGAGGCCGCGCAGCTCGTTGATGAGGTCCGAGTGGCGCGGACGGTCGAGCACGCAGACGATGATCTCGTTCGGCTGCACGCCCTTGGCCTCGGCCACCGCCTTGACGTTCTCGGTCGGGGACTTGGCGAGGTCGATGACCCCCTCGGGATAGCCGGGGCCGACCGCGAGCTTGTCCATGTAGACGTCGGGCGCGTTGAGCAGGTTACCGGCCTCGGCGCAGGCCAGCACGGCAAGGGCGTTCGGCCCAGCCTTGGCGGTGATCGTCGTGCCTTCCAGGGGATCGAGCGCGATGTCGATCTTCGGCCCCGAACCCTGCGCGCCGCCGACCTTCTCACCGATGTAGAGCATCGGGGCCTCGTCGCGCTCGCCCTCGCCGATCACCACGGTGCCGTCGATCGCCAGTTCGTCGAAGGCCTGGCGCATGGCCTCGACCGCCGCCGCGTCGGCCGCCTTCTCGTCGCCCCGGCCGATCAGGCGGGACGCGGCGATGGCCGCCGCCTCGGTCACGCGGACCATTTCCATCACGAGGACGCGATCGAGAACTTTGCTGGCGGGGGCGGCGGTCATGGCATTCCCTGTGGCTGCTGTGATAGGAGTTTGCCGAGCCGCCTAGAGAGGGGAGCCGCACTTGTCGAGACGGGGATTGGGACTGCTGGCCGCGCCCTTGCTGTTCATTATGGCTGGCGGGCCGGGGTCGGCCCAGACGGCGGCCGACACCGCCGAACGCAATGCACAGGACATGGTCGACCGCGCGAAGGCCGCCTACGGCCCCGCCTCGCCGCAGCGGCCGAGGAATTGCGGCAGCCAGGACAGGAACGGCGAGATCGTGGTCTGCGCGCCCGACGACGGCAAGCAGTGGCGCATCGCCCCGCCCAGCGAGCGCGACCCGACCTCGCGCCAGGCGACCCGCACCGGCGTGCCCCGAGCGCCGCAGCTCGACCGGGGATCGTGCAAGGGCACCGGCCACGTCGGCTGCTTCGGCCTGGGCGGCAAGGCCAAGGAAATCTACATGATCGACCTGGGTTCGATCCCCGAGACGCCCAAGGATTCCGACGCGGAGAAGGTGGCGAACGGGGAAATGTCGGATCGGTAGGCACCCGATCCTCCCCATTCCGCTGCGCGAAACGGGGAGGAACTGGGGTCAATCGCCCAGGATCTGCATCACCAGGGGCTTCTCGGTCAGCGACTCAGACCCGTCCAGCAGGCGCAGCGCCTCGGTCACACGGGATTCGGGCCCCTCGTGGGTGACCATGGCGACCATCACCGTGCCGCCTTCTTCGGCGCGGCCCTTCTGGATCAGGCTTTCGATCGAGACGCCGGCGTCGCGCATGGCCGCGGTGATCTCGGCCAGGACGCCAGGCCGGTCCGCGACCATGAAGCGCAGGTAGGCGCGGCCCAGGCGGTGGCCCGAGGCGGCGGGGGCGATGGTCTCCATCTCCGCGACCTGGATCGAGAACGGCGCGCCGGCCTCCCCGCCAAGATCGCCGCGGGCGATGTCGATGAGGTCCGCGACCACGGCGCTCGCGGTCGGGCCGTCCCCGGCCCCGGC
>CAZFPW010000030.1:6421-11074 GCA_964520765.1 uncultured Novosphingobium sp. | reverse complement strand
CCCTCGACGTCGAAGCTGGGATCGGCCTCGGCATAACCCTTGGCCTGCGCCTCGGCGAGGACGTCGGCGAAGTCGCGGCCGGTGTCCTCCATGGTCGAGAGGATGAAATTGCAGGTGCCGTTGAGGATGCCGTAGAGTCGCTCGATCCGGTTCGCCGCCGCGCCCTCGCGCAGGCCCTTGATCACCGGGATACCGCCGGCGACCGCCGCCTCGAACTTCATCGCGACGCGCGCCTTCTCGCTCGCCTCGGCCAGTTCCAGCCCGTGGTGGGCGATCATCGCCTTGTTCGCCGTGACCAGCGACTTGCCATGGCGAATCGCGTTGCGCGCCAGGGTCAGCGCCGGGCCGTCCGCCCCGCCGACCAGCTCGACCACGACATCCACGTCGTCGCGCGCGGCCATGGCGGTCATGTCGTCTTCCCAGGCATAGGGCGAAAGGTCGACGCCGCGATCCTTGGTCCGGTCGCGCGCGGAGATCGCGGCAATGCGAATCGGCCGCCCGGCCCGGCGCGAGATCAGTTCGGCATTGGCCTGGAGCAGGCGAATCACGCCGGCCCCCACGGTGCCCAGCCCGGCAAGAGCGATGTTCAGCGGTTCGGCCATGAGAATTGAAGCCCCTTCCTGTCGGAGCCGCGCCCTAGGCCAGCGCGAGCGGAAAGGCCAGCGGCTCCATGCCGTGCGAAGTCTGATTCAGCACGGCTGAATCAAGTGCGGTGCCGCTTCCACGTAGTGGATCAAACTCTATCGCGGCAGGCCGAACACCCGCGTCCGCGGGCATTCGCCCAGCTCCTGCAGGACGAACCGATAGTCGACCTCGGCCTGCCGCTTTTCCGCGTCGCTTTCCGACAGGTTGGCAGTGGCCGGCAGGCGCTGCGGCAGGAAGCAGGCGAGGCGATACCAGGCCAGGGTATCGACCGTGGGCAGCTTCGAATCGGATTCGACGACTTCAGAGAAGGAGACGTTCCAGCGCGGCGCGTCCCCGGCCCGGCGGGTGACGGTGATCGCGACCGGCGAGCCGTCGCGGGTGGAAAGGAACAATTGCGTTTCCCCCTCTCCGGCCAGGTCCCCGGCGACGTTGATCGCTTCGCGAACGGTGCCGACCCGTGCCGGCGCGCCGGGCGCGAGCAGCTCGCCGATGATCGCCCGCACCTGCGCGTCGCGCGCCGGGGTGGAGGGAAGCTGCGCGTCGGCCGTGACCAGCTGCAGCTCGCCGGGCCGATTCGGCACGGGGCGGGCGAAGAGCAGCACGCTGGTCTTGGTCAGCTTCGGGGCCTTGCCCCGGGCATCGAGCGGCACGTCGACGAGATAGGCCTGAGCCTCGCTCACCGCGGTCTTGCCGAACAGCAGCGCCTCGACCCTGGCCTGCACGTAGAGGCGGACCCAGCCGGGCCGCACGTTGCGGGCGCGTTCCGGCTCCACCGTGCTCTGGCTGCGGATCTGCGCCTTCAGCACCAATGGCGCCGAATCGGACAGATCCACCAGGTCCGCATAAGTCGCCGCCGGAGCGGGCGGCGGAGGCGGCGCCGCGGCGGCGAGCAGGGCGGCACACAGCGACAAAGCGAATCCAGCGGTACGGGACGGCATTCGGCAACCTCCGAAAAAATGGCTTGCAGCAAGGCCTTGCGATCTGGCGAAAGAGGCTTCAAGAAACAGACTGCGCTTAACGAGTTTGAATCATCGGTTAACCGCCTGCAAATTCCGATAAGGCGTTGCGCGGGTAGGTCAACGGCGTTAAAGCACACGGAAAACCGGGCCTAAAAGTGTCATAAAGGCCCGATAAATCGCCTACCCGGGCGCTTATGGAGTCCCGTGGGGCGATCCGGACCGGCCGGCAGGGTGACGTTAGTGTTTTGGGTAGGTGCGCTCCCCCCGGTTGCGCGCCTGGCCCCTCTGGGACTGGTCCGGAGGGGCGGAAAATGGAGTGATGCGTCTGAATGGCCTACGCTGACCAACAGATGAGTGGTAATCGCGTAACTGCGCTTATCATCGTTGCTGTAATCCACATCGTCCTCGGCTACGCGCTGGTCACCGGGCTCGCCTACGAAGCGGCCAAGAAGGCGATCCAGAAGGTGACGACGATCGATATCGAGGAAGAGGTGAAAAAGGAGGAAGCCCCTCCCCCGCCTCCCAAGAAGATCGACGTGCCGCCGCCGCCGACGAAGATCACCACCCCGCCGGTCCTGGCGCCGGTGCTGAGCCCGGCTCCGCCGGTGCCGGTGGCCCCGCCGGAACCGCCGGCCCCGCCGCCGGTCATCCTGCCGCCGCCGCCCGCCGCGCCCCCGCCGCCGCGCTTCACGCCGAAGTCCGCGACGCCGAAGGGCAATCCCGGCACCTGGGCAACGACCAACGACTACCCCTCGCGCGCTCTGCGTGAGGAACGCGCTGGCGTCACCGGCTTCCGCGTGACCGTCAGCCCCGAAGGCCGCGCCACCGGCTGTACGGTCACCAGCTCGAGCGGCAGCCCCGACCTCGACGAAGCGACCTGCTCGAACGTCATGCGCCGTGCCCGGTTCAACCCGGCCATGGACGGTGAGGGACAGCCCACGGCCGGCTCCTATTCGGGCCGTATCCGCTGGGTCATTCCGAAGGACTGATCATTATTCAGGGACCCTTCCCCGGGCCCTCGCCGGTTACCCCGGCACTCGTGTTGCCAACCTATTCTTGAGAGGACTATCGCATGGTTTTTGAACTTCTGGCCGCTGCGGCCGACGCTGCTCCGCAGAACAAGTTCGGTTTCGCCGAGGCGCTCGAGCAGGGCGGTTTCATCGCCTATGCCACCGTCGTCATCCTGGGCATCATGTCGTTCGGCTCGTTCTACATCCTGTTCACCAAGTGGTTCGAACAGTCGAAGATCATCCGTCAGGGCCGCGATCTGCGCGCCAACTTCTGGCGTGCCGGCTCGCTCCGCGACGGCGCCAACAAGCTGGAGAAGAACAGCGCCTGGCGCCAGATCGTCGACGACGGCATCGCCGCCGAAGACCAGCACGCCAAGATGACCGACAGCCTCGACGCCCATGAGTGGCTGCACGGCTCGCTGGCCCGCTCGGAAGCGCAGGTCAACGCCCGCCTCGCCTCGGGCCTGCCGTTCCTCGCCACCGTCGGCGCGACCGCACCGTTCATCGGTCTGTTCGGCACCGTCGTCGGCATCTACCGCGCGCTGATCAACATCGGCATCGCCGGTTCGGCCTCGATCGACAAGGTCGCGGGTCCGGTCGGTGAGGCGCTGATCATGACCGCGCTCGGCCTGCTCGTCGCGGTTCCGGCCGTGCTCGCCTACAACTACCTCCAGGCGCGCAACAAGCGGATCGCCGAGAACCTGCACGGCTTCTCGACCGACGTTCTCGCGAACATCAACTCGAAGGGCGCCGTGAAGCCGGTCGTCGCGGCCGCTCCGGCCGCCGCCAAGCCGGCTGCTGCTCCGGCCGCGGCTGCGCCCAAGGCCTGATCGCCCTTGCGGCGGCGGCTCCGGCCGCCGCCGCAAGCCACAAGGCGGACGGACGGGCGGCCTGCCTCCCTCCCGTTCCAAGGGCAACCAAGGATAGGATGACAATATGGCTATGTCAGTAGGCGGCGCCGGCGGGGAAGAAAAACCCATGTCGGAGATCAACACCACGCCGCTGGTCGACGTTATGCTGGTGCTGCTGATCATCTTCCTGATCGCGGTCCCGGTCGCGATCCAGACCATCGAGAAGCTCCGCGTGCCGATCATGGTTTCGGAGGAATCGAAGGACAAGGTCGAGAACCTGCTGCTTACCGTCAGCACGTCCGATGCGGCCGGCCGCAGCGCCGGCGATCCGGGGTTCGAAGGCGCGTCGCGCAACGGCGATTGCCGGATCTACCTCAACAACATCACGCCGGTTAACTCCACCGAGCTGCAGAAGCTGGCCTACAACCGGCTCGATTCCATCGTGAAGCGCGAAGGTGGGCCGGAGGTGTTGAAGAACAACCCGGAAAAGGTTCCGCAGGTCCACATTCGTGGCGACGTCGATGCTCCGTGGCGCTGTGTCGCCGGCGCGATCTACAACGTCCAGGTCGCGGGCTATCCGACCGTCGGCTTCATCTCGAACCCGGTCGATCCGAACGGCTAATCCCGTTCGCGCTGAATTTCAGGAGTAACGACTATGGCTATGTCAGGCGGCAATGACGATGGCGAGCCGATGATGGAAATGAACACGACGCCGCTCATCGACGTCATGCTCGTGCTCCTCATCATGTTCATCATCACTATCCCCGTCGCAACCCACTCGGTGGACATCGATCTTCCGCCGCCGAATCCCGATCCGCCACCGCCGAACATGATCAAGCCGGTGAAGAACAAGCTGGTCGTGACATGGGACAACAAGATCGTCTGGCAGCCCGGCGCCGAAGGTGCCGGCTCCGAGATCGACCAGTCCACCCTGGTGACCTACCTGCGGGCGACTAAGGACATCCAGCCCGAGCCCGAGCTGCAGTTCCAACCGGAATCCCAGGCCAGCTATGACCTGTCGGCCAAGGTGCTGCGGATCATCAAGGCGACCGGCGTGACCAAGTTCGGCTTCGTCGGCAACGAGGCCTACCAGGCCTTCGACCGCGCGAAGAACTCGCCGGCGCCGACGACCAAGTAAGCGGGCCGCAGGCAACACGATGAAAAGGGGCGGAGCGATCCGCCCCTTTT
>CAZFPW010000030.1:0-6321 GCA_964520765.1 uncultured Novosphingobium sp. | reverse complement strand
ACATCGGCGACGCGGCCCACGTCGGTCATCCG
This sequence comes from uncultured Novosphingobium sp., assembly GCA_964520765.1. Taxonomy (GTDB): domain Bacteria; phylum Pseudomonadota; class Alphaproteobacteria; order Sphingomonadales; family Sphingomonadaceae; genus Novosphingobium. The sequence goes on along the minus strand of CAZFPW010000030.1, from coordinate 6,289 downwards.
CGCCCGCGCGTCTGCCCAGGCGGCCTGGATCAGGACGTGGTCGGGCTCGTGCTTGCGCAGCACGTCGTAGATCAGGTCGGTCGAGAAGGTCACCTGCCGCCCGCTCTTACGCTTGCCAGGATGCTGCCGCTCGACCAGGCCGGAGATCACCGCCACCTCGCGAAAGGCGCGGCGCAGCAGGTAGCTGTCCTCGACCCAGGCGATGAACTCATGGGTGAGGATGTCGGGCGAGAGCAGCTCGGCCGGCCGCTCGATCGGCTTCAGGCCCCAGACCCCCAGCGCATAATCGTTGGCGACGAAGCCCAGGGGCATCAGCCCGCGCTCTTCCATCCGCCGCGTGATCAGCATGCCGAGCGACTGGTGCGCGTTCCAGCCCTCGAAGGGATAGAACACCGTGTATTCGCGCCCGGCATGGGGGAAGCTTTCGACCAGCAAGCGGTCGGGCCCGGGCAGGCGCGACCGCCAGTCCTGCACCTCCAGCCATTCGCGCACGTCATCGGGCAGCTTGGCCCAGGCCGCGCGGTCGGACAGCATCTCGCGCACCCGCGCGGCGAGATGGGTCGTCAGCGGCATCTTGGCGCCCATGTAGCTGGGGATCGTGCCCGGCGTCTTCGCGGCGCGCACCAGCAGCTCCATGTCGCGGACGGATTCCACCTCCAGGTCCAGCCCGGCGAAGCGGATGGTATCGCCCGGACGAAGCGAGGCCCCGAAGTTCTCCTCCACCTTGCCGAGCGACCGCCCGTTGCGGAACCGGACGTCCAGCATCTCCGCATCGACGATGATCCCGGCATTCAGCCGGTGCCGCGCCGCATGTTCGGGATGGGTCAGCCGCCAGGTGCCGTCCTTGTCCCGCACGATCCGCCTGAAGCGATCGTAGGCCCGCAGCGAGTAGCCGCCGGTCGCGACGAAATCGAGCACCCGCCGCCACTCCTCCTCGCCCAGCCAGGCATAGGCCGTGGCCGAGCGCACCTGTGCCAGCAGGGCCGCCTCGTCGAACGGCCCGGCGCAGGCGCAGGCCATGACATGCTGGGCCAGCACGTCGAGGCCGCCGGGGCGGAAGTCCTCCCCGTCGCGGGTGCCCTGCTCCACGGCCTCCAGCGCCGCCTGGGCTTCGAGGTACTCGAAGCGGTTACCGGGCACGAGCAAGGCGCGGCTCGGCTGGTCGAGCCGGTGATTGGCCCGCCCGATCCGCTGGAGCAGCCGCGAGGAGCCCTTCGGCGCCCCCATCTGGACTACCAGGTCGATGTCGCCCCAGTCGACGCCCAGGTCGAGGCTGGCCGTGCAGACCAGCGCCCGCAGCTCGCCCCGGGCCATCGCCCCCTCCACCTTGCGCCGCGCTTCCTTGGACAGGGAGCCGTGATGGATGCCGATCGGCAGGTTGTCCTCGTTCACGTCCCACAGCAGCCGGAAGATCAGCTCGGCCAGGAACCGCGTGTTGGTGAAGAGCAGCGTCGTCCGGTTGCGCTTGATCTCCTCGTAGAGTTGCGGGACCGCCCAGGCCGCGGCATGGCCGCTCCACGGCACGCGCCGCTCTTCGGGCAGGAGGATCTCGACCTCGGGCTCGGCCCCGGCCTCCCCCTCGACCAGCTCCACCGCATCCACGTCGCCCCAGGGCGCCAGCCAGTCGCGGAAACCGTCGGGGTCGGCCACCGTGGCCGACAGGGCGGCGCGCTGCAGGTCCGGGGCGATCGCCTGGAGCCGGGTCAGGGCCAGGGCCAGCAGGTCCCCGCGCTTGGTCGTGGCGAAGGCGTGGACCTCATCGATCACCACGCGCTTCAATCCCGCGAACATCTGCGCCGCCTCGGGATAGGAGATCAGCAGCGACAGCGATTCGGGCGTCGTCAGCAGCACGTGCGGCGGCCTGGCGCGCTGCCGAGCCTTGCGGTCGGACGGCGTGTCACCGCTGCGCGTCTCGACCCGGATAGGCAGGCCGATCTCCTCGATCGGGGTCAGCAGGTTGCGCTGGACATCGTGGGCCAGGGCCTTGAGCGGCGAGACGTAGAGCGTGTGCAGCCCTTCGGGCGCAGGCGCCTCGCCCAGGCGCGAGGGGGCGAAGTCGGCCAGAGTCGGCAGGAACCCCGCCAGCGTCTTGCCCGCCCCCGTATCGGCCACCAGCAGCGCATGCCGCCCCGCCTCGGCCGCGGCGAGCATGTCGCGCTGGTGCCCGCGGACGGTCCACCCGCGGGCTGCGAACCAGCTTGCGATCTCCGGGGGAAGCGGCGCGGCCATCGTCAGCCCCATGCCATGCCGGCGCGGAGCGGGCCAAGGCGAAAGGCGCATGCGGTGACCGGGGCCATGATCGGGCAACGGGCCGTTCTCCGGCGCGTTCCTGGAATGTGCGCTGCCGGAAGAAGCGCTTCCGGCGCCTCCCCCCGGCGCACATGCGAAGGAGCGAGACATGAACGACCGATACGGTTGGGACGACCGAGACCACTACGATCGAGACGAGCGCCGACGCCGGCACTCCGGCGAAGGTTCGCGCCTGTCCGGCTATCAGGACGATCGCCGCGGCCCCAATCGGTGGCGGGCGGATGACGACGAATGGCGCGCGCGCAACCGATCGGACTTCGACCGCGAGCAGCGTTTCGGCGGCGCCGGCACCTATGGCGCGAGCAGCCATGACGACGACCGCGTCGGTGGCTATGGCGCCAGCGCCGGCGGCTACGGTTATTCCAGTCAGGGCCGCGGCGGCAGTTACGGTTCGCAGCAGACCCATGCCGGCCAGTCCGACCAGCGCCGCTATACCAGCTCGGACTACGGCTATGGCGCGGGTCAGCAGGCCGGCGCGGGCCAGCAATCCTATTTCACCGGCCAGCAACATGCCTGGGAGGTTCCCTCCTCATACGGCGCGCCGGGAACCTTCGGCGCGAGCTATGGCGGCGGCACCGGCACCTATTCGGGCGGCGCCGGCGGCTATCAGGGCTATGGCGACGATTACCGCGAGCACGGCTATGGCAACCGGAACGAGCGCGGCTTCCTGCAGCGCGCAGGCGACGAGATCGCCTCCTGGTTCGGTGACGAGGACGCCGCGCGGCGCCGCGAAGCCGATCATCGCGGCCGGGGCCCGGCGGACTACATCCGCTCCGACGAGCGCATCCGCGAGGACGCCAACGACCGCCTGACCGAGGATTGGCGGATCGACGCCAGCCGCGTCTCGGTGATGGTCGAGAAGGGCGAGGTCACGCTGAGCGGCACCGTCTCCCGCCGCGAGGACAAGCGCCGCGCCGAGGACATCGTCGAGGATATCTCAGGCGTGAAGCACGTGCAGAACAACCTGCGCGTCGAGCAGGCTGCCGCCTGGACCAGCAGCGGCTCGACCGCTTCGCCGACGAGCGCCTCGACCGACACCAAGGCCAAGACGAATACCGCGCCCACCTAAGCGCGAAGCGATCCTCCAGGACACGGCAAAAGCCCCCGGATTTCCGGGGGCTTTTGTTTGAGCCGGCTATGCTTGGGCGATCAATGCCCGGCTTGCGGCCCCCGCTCCAGTCCCGAAGCGGCAAGCTGCCCGTCGATCTGCGCCATCAGCCGGTCCAGCCCGGACTGATCGGAGCTTTCCGCGCGGGCGACCAGGACGTCCTGGGTGTTCGACGCGCGCAGCAGCCACCAGCCATCGGGGGTGGAGACGCGCACGCCGTCGGTCGCGTCGACCGTGATGTCGCTTCCGGCATCGGGCCCCGCGAGGCGCTCCTTGACCTCGTCGATCACCGCGAACTTGCGGCTCTCGTCGACCTGGAAGCGCAGCTCGGGCGTATTGACCAGGGCCGGCATCGCCCCGCGCAGCTCGGTGACCGACCGGCCCAGCCGCACCGAGGCGGCGATCAGGCGGATCGCGGCATAGAGCGCGTCGTCATAGCCGTAATACTGGTGGGCGAAGAACACGTGGCCGCTCATCTCGCCCGCGAGCGGCGCCTTCGTCTCCTTCATCTTGGACTTGATCAGGCTGTGCCCGGTCTTCCACATCAGCGGCTTGCCGCCCAGCTCCGCCACCCGGCCGAATAGGGCACGCGAGGCCTTCACATCGGCGATGATGGTGGAGCCGGGCTCCTGCCGCAGCAGGTCCTCGGCATAGATCATCAGGAGCTGGTCGCCCCAAATCACCCGGCCCTGCCCGTCGATCGCGCCGATCCGGTCACCGTCGCCGTCGAAGGCGATGCCGAAGTCCAGCCCCTTTTCCGCGACCAGGGCCTTCAGGTCGAGAAGGTTCTTCTCCTCGGTGGGATCGGGATGGTGGTTGGGGAAATTGCCGTCGACCTCGGTGAACAGCAGGTGATGCTCGCCCGGCAGGCGCGCGGCGAGCTGTTCCAGCACCGGCCCGGCCGCGCCGTTGCCCGCATCCCAGCCGATCCGCAGCCCGGCCTGGGCGGCCGGGTCGATCCCGTCGAGCCCGGCCAGCAAGCGGTCGACGTAGGCATCCTGCACCGCGCGGAACTCGCTCGTCCCGTTGCCGTCGGCCCAGGCGCCCTCGCGCGCCAGCCGGCCCAGCTCCTGGATGTCCGCGCCGAAGAAGGGGCGGCCCTGGAACACCATCTTGAAGCCGTTGTAGTTGGCCGGGTTGTGGCTGCCGGTGATCTGGATGCCGCCCTGCACGTCGTCGGCCGACGCCTCGGCATAATAGAGCATCGGCGTCGGCCCCAGGCCGATCCGCACCGCATCTACGCCGCTGGCGTTGAGCCCTTCGACCAGCGCATGCTCCAGCAGCGGCGAGCTGATCCGCCCGTCATAGCCCACGGCGACCCTGGTCCCCCCCGCCGCGCGCAGCAGCGTGGCGAAGCCGCGGCCGATCGCCCGCGCGTCGTCCGGCCCCAGCGTTTCGCCGATGATCCCCCGGATGTCGTATTCGCGCAGGACGGTGGGATGGAATTGATGGGTCATGACTTCTCCGAAAGTGTGCGGCCGATCCGGTCGAGCAGCAGGTCGCGCGCGGCATTGGCCTCATGCACCAGCTCGGCCGATCCGCCCCTGTCGGGGTGGACCTGCGCCACCAGCCGCCGATGGGCCTCGATCACCTGGTCCCGGCTGGGGGACCGCGGCAAGCCCAGCAACGTCTCCGCTCGTCTGACTTCGGCCGAACGGGCGGCTCCCGAACGAGCGGACAGGGCGAACAGTTCCCAGGGCCAGCGCCGGAACAGGAGCTTGCAGCCGAACGCCAGGAGGGCCGCCAGCAGGATCAGCTTGGTCATCGGTCGAATCGCATCCTGCCGCGAAGGGGGCGCCTGCGCCCCTTATGGAGGCTCAGCCGTGCGCGGAGAAGGCCAATTCCGCCTCCGGCGCGGCGGCGCGCTGGGCCGGCATCGGCAGGTTCAGCCCCGCCAGCAGCGCGCGCAGCTCCTGCCGGGCGACGAGGTGGCTGGTGCCCAGCTCGCCCAGGTGGCCCTTGTCGAGCAGGGTGAGCCCCGAGGGGAACAGCTCGCGGAAGATCACGCGTTCGGACAGGCCGTTGGCGATGCGGAAGCCGACGCGCTTGCTAAGCTCGGTCAGCGCCTGGTCGATGCGCTTCTGGTTGCGCGCCTCGACGTGGTGGACGCGGTTGCGCACGACCACCCAGTCCATCTCGCGCCGCTGCTCCTGGATCGTGGCGAGCGCGCGGCGCTTGCGCGCCTCCCAGATCAGTTCGGCATAGAAGGACAGGCGGCGGACCTTGAAGGTCTCGGCATCGACCTGGCCGATCAGGTCGAAGTCAACGAAGCTGTCATTGAGCGGCGTGACCAGCGTATCAGCCCCGGTCGCGGCATGGCGGGCGAACTCGTCATCGCGGCCGGGGGTGTCGAAGATCAGGAAGTCCATGCCCTCGCCGACCTGGGCGGTCAGTTCCTCGAACTCGGGAATCGTCGCGCCGTTGAACACCTCGAAGCGCGCGCCGGGCAGCGAGATGCCGCGCCGGCGCTCGGTCTCGGCCCGGTTCTCCAGATAGCGGTGCAGCGTGCGCTGGCGCGGATCGAGGTCGATCGCCGCGACCTTCGCGCCCTGATAGGCCAGCGCGATCGCGACGTGGACGGCCGTGGTCGACTTGCCGGTGCCGCCTTTCTCGTTGGCGAAGACGATGCGGTGCGGGAAGGACGATGACGGCACGGGCAACTTTCGAAAGTGGACGAGAACGGTTGCTGGCAGGCCCGGCGCGGCGCTAGGCGGTTGCAGGGCCGTTTTAAGCGAAGGGGCATGGCGCGTGCAAACCATCAATCGGATTGATCCACTGCGAAGTGCGGTGGACGCCCTGCGCCGGGACGGGCTGGTCGCGCTGGTCCCGACCATGGGCGCGCTGCACGACGGGCACCTGACCCTGGTGCGC
>CAZFPW010000029.1:2646-17508 GCA_964520765.1 uncultured Novosphingobium sp. | reverse complement strand
CGCCGGCACGGAATCGATCGCGGCATAGAGTTTGCTCCACTGACGTGGAGGGCGGCACCGGCCCGCTCCCCCGGCCCGGCCACCCGACAGGATATCTTATGGGTGGCCGGGCCGGGGGAGTGGGCCGGTGCCGAACCTGATTCAGCTGCGCTGAATCAGACTCTAATCAACCAGGTTGGCGCGGGTGTAGCACTCGGTCACTTGCGCAAGCGGCCGGCCGTCGGGTAGGCGCAGCAGGGCGCGGTGGCTGAGGATGGTGCCGGGCGGGCAATCGCCGGCCCGGCCGCGCCTCTCCGCCAGGCGCTCGCGCCGGAAGCCGAGCGGGGCGGCGACCTTGCCGAAGGGCGTTTGGGTGGTCGCCAGGGCGCGGTTCATGTCAGCCAGCAGGCGACCTGGAACGTACCAGTTGTCCGCCTCCGACAGCACGCGGTCGCCGCAAGCGAGCCGGACCCGCCGATAGGCCAGCGGCTCGGTGTCGGACACCTCCAGCAGGCGGCGGACCTCGGGCGAGGGCGCGCGGGGCGTGCCGATCTGCTCGGCGCGGATCGTCGGCGGGGCGGCGATGGCGCGCGCCTGGCACCACTGCCCGAGCGCGGCGGTCGCGCTGTCCTGTGCGGCGAGGGTGTGTTCGAACTCCGCAAGGCGAGGGGAAGCGCAGCCGGCGAGCAGGGCCAGTGCGAGGGTCGTCGTCCCGGACCTGATCCGGGACCGCTGGCCGCCGAACGCGACGTTCGACCCAGCCGCCAGCGGTCCGGGACGACGCGGGTTTATCATTCGATCCCGCCGAACACGGCGGGGCGGTCCATCGCCTCCAAGCCCGCGACCAGGGCGCGGGTGCAGGCGGCGAGGGTGTCGGCGTCGGTCGAGCGGATCACGAAGTTCGCGCCGGTCTTGCCGTCGCGCCAGAAGGGGTAGGAGCCGATCTGGCAGCCTTCAAAGTCCTGCTCGGTCCGCCCCAGCAGATCCGCGACCTCGCTTTCCTGGACCCAGCAGCCGATCGTCTCGCTCAGCAGCGGCGCCCCGCCCTCGAGCTGGCCCGACAGCGCGTCGAGCATCCCCGAGGTGATCGCCGGCACCCCGGCCATGATGAACACGTTGCCGTGGCGGATGCCCGGCGCGCCGGTGTAGCGGTTGGGGATGAGGTCCGCGCCTTCCGGCACGCGGGCCATGCGCAGGCGCGCGTCGGTCAGGCCGCCGCGGCTCTCGTAGTAGCCTTCGAGGATCGCCCGGGCCTGGGGATGGACGATCACGCCGACGCCCAGCGCCTCGGCAATGGCGTCCACGGTGATGTCGTCATGGGTCGGGCCGATCCCGCCGGTGGTGAAGAGGTAGTCGTTGCGCGCGCGCAGCGTGTTCACCGCCTCGACGATGGCCGCCGTATCGTCGGCCACCACGCGCACTTCCCTGAGGCGGATGCCCTGGAGGCCGAGCCAGGCCGCGACCTGGGCGATGTTCTTGTCGTGCGTGCGGCCCGAGAGGATCTCGTCGCCGATCACGATCAGCGCGGCGGTGAAGATGCGGGACGATTCGGCCATCGGGAAAGGGGTTAGGGTGCCGGGCCGGAAAACCCAACCCCGTTCGTGCGGACTCGGGCGCGATCTCTCCATCCTCGTCATGCCGGACTTGATCCGGCATCCCGCTTCTTCAACGACGGGGGAAGGAAGCGGGGCCCCGGATCAAGTCCGGGGCGACGGCAGGGAGAGGGCGAGGTCAGGCGGAAGCTCGCGCCTTTCCGAACCGCAAATGCCCGTCGTCGATCGGCGCGTCGCGCATTTCCGTGCGGTCGTGCAGGTAGTCCATGCTGATCCGCCACGGCGCCTCGGTCGCGCTCTTGGGCACCAGGTGCTTGCCGCGCTGGAGGTAGCCGGAGGAGAACAGGCCGAACACGTCGAACTCGCGCAAGCCGTGGTCCTCGGGCAGGTAGGGCGTCGCGACGTCGACGTCCCAGGCGTCCATCTGCCGGAACAGCCGGCACAGCCAGTCCGCGACGAGATCGACCCGCAGCGTCCAGCCGGCGCTGAGATAGCCGAACAGCGCCGCCAGGTTCGGCACGTTCGAGAACATGCAGTTGCGATAGTACCAGCGCTGGCTGAAATCGACCGGCTCGCCGTCCAGCGACACCGCGATCTTGCCCAGCACCGCGAGGCGCAGCCCGGTGGCGGTGACGATCACGTCGGCATCGAGGCGGCGGCCGTCCGCCAGGATCACGCCCTTGGCGTCGACCCGCGCGATTCCGCCCGTCGCGATTTCCGCCTTGCCGGCCTGCATCGCCTTGAACAGGTCGCCGTCGGGCACCAGGCACATCCGCTGGTTCCACGGCGGATAGGGCGGGGTGAAGTCGGCGCGGTCGAAATCCGGGCCGAGCGCCTTGGCGAGCTGGCGGTGGAGATAGCCCTTCACCGCATCGGGCCGGCTGCGCGAGCGGGCGATGAACAGGTGCTGGAGCACGGCGTTCTTGGTCCGGTTCACCCGGTGCGCCCAGCGGGCGGGCAGCAGGCGGAAGATCAGGTTGGCCAGCCGGTCCCGCGTCGGCCGGATCACGTACCAGGTCGGCGTGCGTTGCAGCATCGTCACCTGCGCGGCCTGTTCGGCAAGGGCGGGGACGAGCGAAACGGCGGTCGCGCCCGAGCCGATCACGACGATCCTTTTATTGGTGTAATCAAGGTCTTCCGGCCAGAACTGCGGGTGAATTGTAAGGCCGGTGAAGTCCGCCAGGCCGGGAATCTCGGCCTCGTGCGGATCGTCGTAGTCGTAGTAGCCGGAGCCGAGGAACAGGAACCGGGCGGCGATCGTCGCGCCGTCCTCGGTCGTCACCGTCCACAGGCCTGCCGCGCTGTCCCAGTCCGCCGCCTTCACCGTCTGGCCGAAGCGGATGTGCTCCGCGATCCCGCGCCGCTCGGCCACGTCGGCCAGATAGGTGCGGATCGTCTCGCCCGGAGCGATCGCGCGTTCGTCCCGCCACGGTTCGGCCTTGAAGCCCAGGGTGAACATGTCGCTGTCGGAACGGATGCCGGGATAGCGGAACAGGTCCCAGGTGCCCCCGATCCGCTCCCGCCGTTCGAGGATCGCATAGGTCTTGTCCGGGCAGCGCTCCGTGAGGTGCGCGGCCATGCCGATGCCGGAAAGCCCGGCGCCGACGATCAACAGGTCGAGCGGCGCCGGGGCGGGAGAGGGGGTATTCATTGCCAGCATCTTCCGCATTTGCCAGACACGCGCAATGCCGATCGTCGCCGCTCGCCGCTATGCCGCCGGAAAGCTCGCCCAGGATGGGATCGCGTTCGACGGGGCGGATCGGCCCGCGCTGCCGGCAGGCAGCTTCGACTGGGTGGGCCTGACCAATCCCACGGCCGAGGAGATCGACGCGGTCCGCCGCCATTTCGCGCTGCATCCGCTCGCGGTGGAGGACGCGCTCAAGGCCACGCAGATGCCCAAGGTCGAAGCCTATGGGAAGTTCCTGTTCATCGTCGCGCGCACCGCCGCGATCGAGGAGGGGGAGAACATCGCCTATGGCCAGACGGCGCTGTTCCTGGGACACGATTTCCTGGTGACGGTGCGGATCGGCTCGACCCGCGCCCATGTCGCCCTGCGCGAGCGGCTGGAGTCCGACGCCGAGCGCCTGGCCGAGGGGCCGGACTTCGTCGCCCATGCCATCCTGGACTTCATCGTCGACGGCTATCAGCCGATCATGGAGAAGCTGGAGGGCGCGGTGCAGGCGATGGAGGAGCGGGCCATCGACTCCTTCCCCGAACCTTCGACGATCCGCCGCATCTTCCGCCTGCGCCGCCAGCTCCGCCGCTTCGAGCGGATCATCGGCCCGATGGAGGAGGTGTGCGAGCGCCTGGCCTCGACCGACCTGCCGGGCATCGACGCCTCCGCGCGAATCTGGTTCCGCGACGTGCTGGACCACGTCCGCCGCACCCTGACCCGCGGCGTCGGCCTCAAGGAAACGCTCGCCTCCATCGTCGACACCGCCAGCCTGCTGGAACAGCATCGCCAGGGCGAAATGACCCGCAGCCTGGCCGCCTGGGCCGCGATCCTGGCCGTGCCGACCGCCATCGCCGGCATCTACGGCATGAACTTCGACAATCTGCCGGAACTGCACTGGCGCTACGGCTACTTCATCGTCCTGGGCGTGATCGGCGCGATCTGCGGGGCGCTGTTCTGGCGGTTCAAGCGGATCGGGTGGCTTTAGGGCGGATCGCCATTCAGCTCAGGCCGCCTTCCCGGCGCCGGCCGTGACCACATCGTCAAGTCCCCGGCTCAGCATCTGCTCGCCAAGCTGGTTGAGGCTGAGGCCGAGGAGATCGGCGGTCTTCGCGATGCGGGCATGCAGATCGGGCGATACCCGGAGCATCACCTTGCCGCTATAGGCCCGGTCGGGTTCCTTGCCGATCCTGGCGCAGGTTTCGAGATAATCGTCCACCGCCTCGTGAAAGGCGGCCCGCAGACCCTTCACGTCGTCGGCGTGGAAGCCCACGCCATCGCGGATGCCGGCGATCTGGCCGAACAGGATGCCGTCCTCGTCGTCATATTCGATGCGCGCGCTATACCCTTTATAGGTCATGACATTGTTCATGGCTCGACTCCTAATCTCTTCAAATAGGCACGGGCAGCCCGGACCTGATATCGCTTCGCTTCCTTGTCGGGATGGGGACGATGGAAGTTTTCCACCTCACCATCCCTCTCGAAGCGGACCCGTGAGCCGCTGCCCTCTAGGATCCGGCATCCGACCGCGGTCAGCAGATTCTCAATCGCAGCCCAAGCGATCGTGCCCGAAACCGGATCGACGAAGATGGCCTTGAGCGTCTTGGCCTGCTTGCTGTTCATGCAGTCATATTATGATAGCATCATGTGGGATGGAAGCAAAAAGTGACTGCATGATGCCGTGACGGGACGAGGCGATCATACCGCCGTCCCGAAATCGCCGCTTGTGGAAAGCGCGCTTGCGGCGCGGGGATTCAGGGAATAGTCGGCGCCGAAGAGTCGCAATTCTGTCGCATCGGTGACGCAAACAGGGGAAACGGGCGATGTTCGGATGGTTCCAACGGCTGCTTCCCAAGTCCGGCGACTTCTTCGACATGTTCGAGCGGCACGCCACGGCGAACGTGGCGGCGGCCGAGGCGTTGGTCGCCCTGGCGCAGGGGCAGGGGCGGCCGGAGGATCACGTCCGCACGATCCGCGACCGTGAGCATGACGCCGACGATATCATCCGCGAGGTGCTGAGCGCCGTGCGGCAGACCTTCCTCACCCCCTTCGACCGGGGCGCGATCACCGACCTGATCGGCGCGATGGACGATGTGATCGACGAGATCCAGGCCGCGGCCTCCGCGATCGAGCTTTACGAAGTCACCGACTTCACCCCGCAGCAGCAGCAGATGGCCGACATGGCCCTGCGCGCGAGCAAGCTGATCGCCAAGGCCATGCCGATGCTGCGCGACGTGGGCCGCAACGGGCACGACCTGCATCTCCTGACCGGGGAGCTGGTCAGCCTGGAGGGCGAGGTCGATTTCCTCCACCAGGCCGGTCTCAAGGTCAACTTCCAGGAGCAGCGCGGCAATCCCGATCCGGTGACCTTCATCGTCAGCCGCGAGATCTACAAGCACCTGGAAAAGATCGCGGACGCCTTCGAGGACGTCGCGAACGAGATCGACAGCCTGGTCATCGACCACGGCTGAGCGGAGAGCGCCGCCATGCATGATCTCGCCTTTCCGCTGCTCGTGGGCCTGATCGCGCTCGCGCTCGCCTTCGACTTCCTCAACGGGCTGCACGACGCGGCCAATTCCATCGCGACCGTGGTGACGACGCGGCTGCTCTCGCCGGTCTGGGCGGTGGTCTTCGCCGCGGGCGGGAACTTCGCGGCCTATTGGCTGGTCGGCCTCCACGTCGCGGAGACGGTGGGCAAGGGCATCGTCGACAAGGACGCGGTGACTCCGGCGGTGGTGTTCGGCGCGCTGATCGGGGCGATGTTCTGGAACGTGGTGACCTGGATCAAGGGCATCCCTTCATCCTCCAGCCACGCGCTGATCGGCGGGCTGCTGGGCGCGGGCATCGCCCACGGCGGCTTCGCGGTGGTGGAAAGCTCCGGCACGGTCAAGACGATCGCGGCGATCTTCCTGTCGCCGCTGCTCGGCTTCGCGCTGGCCATGCTGCTGATGCTGATCACGAGCTGGCTGTTCCGGGGCCGCCAGCCGCGCCGCGCGGAGAGCGTGTTCAAGACCCTCCACCTGTTCTCCAGCGCGGCCTATTCGATCAGCCACGGTGGCAACGACGCGCAGAAGACGATGGGGATCATCACCGTCCTGCTCTATTCGACCGGCTATCTGAACGGCGAGTTCCACGTGCCCGAATGGGTCGTGCTGTCGTGCTATGCGGCGATCTCCATCGGCACGCTCTCGGGCGGCTGGCGGATCATCAAGACGATGGGCAGCAAGCTGACCAAGCTCGACCATCACACCGGCTTCTGCGCCTCCACGGCGGGCTCGGTGGTGGTCTTCGGGGCGAGCGCGATGGGCATTCCGGTCTCGACCACCCATGCGATCACCGGCAGCGTGATCGGCACGGGGGCGGCGCGCAAGGCCAGCTCGGTGCGCTGGGGCGTGGCGGCGAACGTGGTGACGGCCTGGTTCGTCACCATCCCGGCCAGCGCCGCGGTGGGCGCGGCGTTCTACCTGCTGACGCGGCTGTTCTGAGTTTGCTCCACTGACGTGGAGGCGGGGTTCCGGCCCGCTTCAGCCTCTCACAACCCCATCCGCTTCACCTCGGCATCCAGCGCCGTGCTGGCGTCGCCCGTGGCGTGCCGCCCGGCGAGCCAGCCGTGGGTCATGCCCCGCGCGTTGGACACGCCGCTCTGCATCACCGCGCCGGTCTCCATCCGGGCCACCGAGTTGCCCGCGGCATAGAGGCCGGGGATGGGCCGGTCGTGCCAGTCGATCACGCGGCAGTGCAGGTCGGTGAGCAGGCCCGCCGCGGGGATGGCCGAGCCGCCGAGCCGCTCCAGCTCCACCGCATGGAACGGCGCCTTGGTCAGCGGGCCGAGGTTGGGGTTGGGCTGGTGATAGGGATCGCCGCACATCCAGGCGCTCCACGGGTGGGAGCCGCGGCCGAACTCCGGGTCCTCGCCCTGTTCGGCGTTCGCGTTGAAATCGCGCACCGTGGCCTCCAGAGCGTCCGCGTCGATCCCGATCTTGCCGGCCAGCTCGCGGATGGAACCGGCCGTGACGCCGAAGCCCTCGGGCCAGTCCTGCCCCGGCATGATCGAGCCGAACGGGTACTTCTCGCGCACTTGGCTGTCGATCACGACCCAGCAGGGGAAGTTGGGGTGGGTCTGCGTCGCCCCGTCGATCTGGTCGATGGTGTAGTAGAACGAGCGATAGAACGCCTCGTTGCCGAAGCGCTTGCCCGCGCGGTTGACGACGATGGTGTGCGGCTGGCCGATGACCGCCAGCATGGAACGGTACATCGGGTGGCCTTCGGTATCCTCCTCTCCCGGCACCCGCATGCCGAGCGAGGTGATGTCCGGCACCCGCGCGATCCGCGCGCCGACCGGCCCGGCCAGGCGGAAGTTCGAACCGTCGACCGTGGAGAACACGATCGAGCCCAGCTCGAGCTGCTGGCTCAGCGTCTTGTTGAGGTCCGGATTGCGCTCGTAGCTGCTGACGGCGACGACCACGCCCTTGTTGGCCTTGACGAACAGGTCCTGCCCGTCGCGGACCACCCGGACGCCGACGATCCGCTCCCCATCCCCGATCAGTTCCTCGGCGCTGGCCCTGGTCAGCAGGGGAATCCCCCGGTCGAGCGCGCCCTTGACGAAATAGGCGGCCAGACCCGGCCCCAGGCAGCGCTGGTCCTTGGTCAGCCGCTCGCCCATCAGGGCGAAGTCCCACTTCATCATGTTGGCGACGCCGCCGCGCGCGAACATGTCGTGGTGGGTCAGGCCATAGGGCATCTGGGGGGAGAGGCGGGTCCTGGACTGCCATTCCTCGCCCAGCGAGGAGCCTTCGAACGGCACGCATTCGAGCATGCGGCCCTCGGCCACGGCATCGTTGGTGGCGGTGTAGTAATAGTCCGGGCAGCCGCGGATGACCTCCATCCTGAGGCCGATCCGGTCCTCGAAATACCGGAGCGCCTGGCGCGCGTGGACGATCTTGTTGAGGATCGCCAGCTCGCTGCCGTAGCCCATCGAGAGGCGCTGGAGATAGCGGAACCCGCTGTCGGGCGAATCCTCGATGCCGAGGGCCGCGGCATGATGGTTGCCCGCCACCCAGACCTCGCCCATCGACAGGGCGGTGACCCCGCCGACCTCCTGCGACCGCTCGATCACCACGGCGCTGGCGCCGTTCTCGTGCGCGGTGATCGCGGCGGACAGGCCGCCGATCCCGGATCCCAGCGCGACGACGTCGGCTTCAAGGTCCCACTGCGGCGGCAGGTTGTCGATCATGGCGCTCTCCCGGACGGAGCGCCTCAATTAATGAAACGCTTCATTTCCTTTTTGGATAGCGCCTTGGCAAGGCGAGTCAAGCGGGGCTCACGCCGCTCCGTAGGCGCGCAGGTCCGTCGGCCCGGAGATGCCGGCGATGGCCTCGGCCGCGCCGATCGGGCGGCTGAAGTGATAGCCCTGCATCATCCGCAAGCCCAGCGAGCGGGCGATGGCCTGCTGCTCCGGCGTCTCGATCCCCTCGATGATGCATTCCAGGTGAAGCTGGCGGGCCAGGGCCACGATCGTCCCCACGATCGCGCGGCTGGAATGGCTGCGGGCGATGTTGCGGGCGAAGCTCTGGTCGATCTTGATGTGGTCGAGCGGCAGGTTGTTGACGTGGCTGAGGCTCGACTGCCCGGTACCGAAATCGTCGAGCGCGATGCGAAAGCCCATCTGCCGCAGCTTGTCGAGGTTCTCGGCGGCGCGGCGGTAGTCGTTGACCAGCGCCGTCTCGGTGATCTCGAAGACGATCTTGCTGGCCGGTGCCCCGGCCTCTTCCACCAGCCGGGCGATCCACGGCGCGGCGTCCTCGCGCAGGATGTCGCGGGCGGAGAGATTGATGGCGAGGTTGCAGCCATGGTCCCAGGCGCGGCATTCGCGCAGGGCCTTGGTGAGGATCATGGCGGTCAGCTCGCCGATCCGGCCCGTCGTCTCCGCCAGGTGGATGAAGTCGATCGGCGGCATCCATTCGACCCCGTCGGGCGACCAGCGGGCCAGCGTCTCGAAACCGATGGTGCGGCCCTGCTCGCAGTCGATGACCGGCTGATAGACGAGGGCGAGCTGGCGCTCGAAATCGGTCGAGGTGAAGACGCGCGTGATCGACCGCTTCTCGCTCATCACCTGCTCGTCGGCGGTGGTGAACTCACCGATCGCCGCGTTGCGGGTCTCCTTGGCCTTGTAGAGCGCCAGGTCGGCGCGTTCCAGGTTGTCGCTCACGTCGCCGCCGCTGCAGCGGTGGATTCCGATGGAGGTGCGGATCGCCAACATGCGGTCGTCGAAGGGAATGGGCTCCGACACCCGCTCGGCCAGATGCTCCACCGCGGCGCGGACCTGGTCGGGGGTCATGTCGCCGGGCAGCAGGATCGCGAACTCGTCGCCGCCGAGCCGGCCATAGGCGACGAGGTCGGGCATGGCGTCGATCCGCTTGCTCACCGCGCAGAGCACGGCGTCGCCGGCGGGGTGGCCATAGGTGTCGTTGATCAGCTTGAACCCGTCGAGGTCGACCAGGGCGAGCCAGGGCAGGGGGGCGTCCGACAGGGCGAGCCGCCGCTCGAACAGGGCCAGGATGCCGCGCCGGTTCATCGCGCCGGTCAGGGCGTCGCGCGTCGCCTGCTCGTGGTTGTGCCGGGCAAGGTCGGCCGCCTCGCGCTCCCGCTGGGCCAGGTTCTGGCGCGACAGTTCGAGGCTGACGAAATCGCGGTGATGGCCGCGCGTGATCATCACCAGCAGCACGCTGACCACGATCTGCAGGGGCACGATCACGAAACGGTTGGGATGATCGCCCAGGACGAACACGATGCTGGACGGAACCATGACCGAGATCGCCATGGTGATGGCCGTGGCCGGCGAATGCGCCATGCCGAGCACGCCGGTGAAGCAGGTGATCGCGACGATGTAGTGGACCAGCGCCTTCTGGGTCTCGCCGCCATAGCCATAGAGCACCAGGGCCCAGGTGCCGAGGACGAGAGCCAGGATCGTGCCCGTGACCGGCAACAGCGCCACGTCGCGCTTTACCTTGGGAAAGAGCCGCCGCCGGGTGTTGAGCGGCATCCAGTAGATGCCCCGCCCGATGAGCGCGGCGATGAACAGGCAGGGAAGCCAGGTGGTCAGATAGGCTGGGGCGATGCCGTGGAAGGCCATCGCCAGCATCATGACGTTCACCGTGACCACGCAGAACAGCATCGGCAGGCGATTGGCGATGTTGGCGCCATAGGCGGCGATCAGCGCGTCGTTGGGCCCTCCGGTCGCGACGCCGGCCGGGTCGTCCGGCATGGCCAGCGGCTTGCCGACATGCCCGGCGTCAGGCGCATGTGATGATGTCCGACCCATTTCCCGGCTTTCTGTCGGAAAAAGGTAAACGGCCGATCAATTACCATATGCGCAAAAGCGGCGGGTAACCGCCTTGTCCACTGTCAAGCGGCGGGGACGCCGTATAGGTCGTGGGCGTCGGAATCCTCGACCAGGACGTCGATGATGTCGCCTGCCTTGAGCGTGGGAGAGACGCTGCGCAGGAAGACGTTGCCGTCGATCTCGGGCGCATCGGCCTGGCTGCGGCCGGTGGCCCCGATGTCGCCGTCCTCGTCGGGCTCTCCCATCTCGTCGACGATCACCGGCAGGACACGGCCGACCTTGGCGGCTAGCTTCGCCGCGCTGATCGCCTCGGTCTTGGCCATGATCCGGGCGAAGCGCTCTTCCTTGACCTCTTCGGGGACGGGATCGGGCAGGTCGTTGGCGCTGGCACCGGCCACCGGCTCGAAGCGGAAGGCGCCGACCCGGTCGAGCTGCGCTTCGTCGAGCCAGTCCAGCAGGTACTGGAAATCCTCCTCGGTCTCGCCGGGGAAGCCGACGACGAAGCTGGAGCGGATCGCGATGTCGGGGCAGGTCTCGCGCCAGGAGCGCAGCCGGTCCAGCACCTTGGCCTCGTTGGCCGGGCGCTTCATCGCGCGCAGCACCTTGGGCGAGGCATGCTGGAACGGGATGTCGAGGTAGGGCGTCAGCAGCCCCTCGGCCATCAGCGGGATCACCGCGTCGACATGGGGATAGGGATAGACGTAGTGCAGCCGCACCCACGGCGGCATGCCTTCGGGAGTGCGAAACTGCCCAAGCTCGCGAGCGAGGTCGGTCATGTGGGTACGGATTGAATGGCCCCGCCACGTCCGCTCCTCATGGCGCACGTCAACGCCGTAGGCCGAGGTGTCCTGGCTGATCACCAACAGCTCGCGCGTGCCCGCCGCGACGAGCTTCTCCGCCTCGCGCAGCACCGCGTCGATCCGCCGGCTGGCCAGCTTGCCGCGCAGCTGCGGGATGATGCAGAACGCGCAGGCGTGGTTGCAGCCCTCCGAGATCTTCAGATAGCTGTAGTGGCGGGGGGTCAGCTTGATGTCCGCGTCGCTGGGCTGCGGGATCAGGTCCACGAAGGGGCCCTGGCTGGGCGGGGCGGCCTCGTGCACGGCCTCGACCACCGCTTCGTACTGGTGCGCGCCGGTGACGGCCAGGACCTGGGGGAACTTGGCGCGGATGGCGTCCGCCTCGTTGCCCATGCAGCCGGTCACGATTACCCGCCCGTTCTCGGCGATCGCCTCGCCGATCGCGGACAGGCTTTCCTCCTTCGCGGAATCGAGGAAGCCGCAGGTGTTGACCAAGACGACATCGGCCCCGGCGTAGTCGGCGCTCATCGCATAGCCGTCGGCGCGCAGGCGCGTCAGGATTCGCTCGGAATCGACGAGCGCCTTGGGACAGCCGAGGCTGACCATTCCAACCTTGCGGGCATCGGGGATAACGGTTGCCATGATCGGCCGCCCCCTACACCCTGAGAAGCGGTTTCGCTACTGCCGTGAACGAGAGGAGATTTCGATGGGACCGATCGACTGGCTGGCGGTGTTCCTGTCGGCGAACCTGGCCATCGCCGTGGGCTTCGTCTGGTACGGTCCGCTGTTCGGCGGCGCACCGCTGCTCGGGCGGGTGAGCGGAGAAGATGGCGCGACCGGCGGTCCGGTGCGCGGAATGCTGATGGCGGTGTTGCTCCAGGCGGTCTCGGCGTTGATGCTGGCGCACAATTTCGCACAGATCGGGCGGGATACCCTGGCGGCCAAGCCCTGGCTCTACTGGATGCAGTCAGGTGGGATTGCCGTGGCCTTCATCATCCCGGCCCTGTGGATCAGCTATTCGCGGCACCGGATGTCGCGGCGGGACGCGCTGATCGACAGCGGCTTCTGGCTGATCGTCTATCTCGCCACCGGAACGGTGTTCTGGGCGCTCAGCTAGCCTTGGACGGCTGAATCTCGACGATGATGTCGCCGGCCTGGATGGACCGCGCGGCCTCTTCCCAGAAGCCGATCGGCTGGCCCTTGCGGCAAATCCGCAGGCCCTTGCCGCCCGTGGCGAGCTGATCGAGCGACCGCCCGACCTCTTCCGCCAGGACCGGCCGCTCGACCAACTGGACGTCGCCGGAGACCGAGGCGAGGTCCGCCAGATAGTCCGAGATGTGCGATCCTTCGGCGGAACCGGCCAGCAGCAGCCCGGTGAAGTGGACCGGGTTGATGACGTTGTCGGCGCCGGCCTGCCGGGCCAGGCTCTCGTTGTCCATGGCGCGAATGACGACGCTGATCGGGACGTGGGGCGCCAGGTGCTGGACGGTCAGCACGATCAGGATCGAGGTGTCGTCGCGTCCGGCGGAAACGAGGACGGCGCGCGCCTTGTCGATGCGGATCGCCATCAGGGTCTCGTCGCGGCTGGCGTCGCCTTCGATCACGTTGCAGCCGAGCGCCTCGGCCTCGGCCAGGCGCGCTCTGCTGGGGTCCATCACGACGATCCGTTCGGGCGCGGTGCCGCGCTCGATCAGCTCGGCCACGGCCTGGGAACCGCTGATCCCGAAGCCGAGCACGGCGATGTGGCCTTCCAGCCGTTCCTGGATGCGCTTCATGCGCCATTTCTCCCAGCTATGCTTGATCAGGAAATTATAGGCCGTGCCGACGAAGATGAAGATCACGGCGAAGCGGATCGGGGTGACGATTACCGCCTCGGCCAGCCGCGAGCGGTCGCTGACCGGAGAAATGTCCCCGAAGCCCGTCGTGGTGATGGAGATCATCGTGAAATAGACCACGTCGAGGAAGGAGACGTGGCCGTCGACGTGATCGACCAGGCCGTCGCGATCGGTCCAGTGGATCAGGACGACGATGAAGACGAGGAAGAGGGCGGCGGAGAGACGGAGGCCGGCATCGGCCCAGACCGGAACCCGGCTGGCTCGGCGCAGCGGCCGGAAGCGGAGGTCCGGCGGGGGCATCAGCGCTCCGGCAGGAGGGGCACGGGGTCGACCGGCCGATTGTCGCGGCGGACCTCGAAATGAAGCTCGTCGCGGGTCGCCTGTCCGGTGCGGCCGACCAGGCCCACTCGCTCGGTCGCCTTGACGCGATCGCCCTCGCGCACGGTGATCCGGCTGAGGAAGCCATAGGCCGAATGCCAGCCGCCGCCGTGATCGACGATCACCATGTTGCCGTACTGCTGGGGTTCCCGGCCGGCGAAGATCACCCGGCCTTCCGCCGCGGCGCGGACCGCGGTGCCGGCGGGGGCGACGATGTCGAGCCCGGGATGGGCGGTGCGGCTGACGGTGGAATAGGCGCGGCGGACCGTGCCGCTAAGCGGCCAGGCGAAGCGAGAGGCTTCGGCAGTGGCCGGGCGCGGGGTCGGCCGCGCGGCGCGGCGCGGCGGGGGCGTCGGCGCGGCCGACCGCTCGCGCGGGGGGGCGATCACGCTGGGGATCAGCAGTTGCTGGCCGCGCCGCAGCTCCGCGTCGGGCGCCAGGCTGTTGGCGATGGCGATATCCTGCCAGCTCACCCCATAGCGCCAGGCGAGGAGGAACGGCGTATCCCCGGCCACGACGCGGTGGCGCTGGGTCCGGGGAATGACCAGGACCTGCCCGGTGCGCACGATATAGGGCGGCGTCAGGCCGTTCGCGGCGACGATCGCCTCGCGCGAGACGCCGGCCCGGTTGGCGATGCCGTGCAGCGTCTCGCCGGCGGTAACGGTATGCTCCGTCTCCGTCTCTGGCGAGGCTGCGATCAGCAGCAGCGCGAGGGCGGGCAGCAGGGCGATCCGGTTCATGGGGCGTACCTTCCGGCAAGTTGCGTGAGCGAGGCGTCGTGCGTCAGGTCGAGCTGGAGGGGCGTGACCGCGACGAAGCCGTCGGCGATCGCCTCAAGGTCGGTCGCGTGGCCGGGCGTGTGCTCGATGCCGTGGAGGCCGAACCAGTAGTAGGGGAACCCGCGCGGATCGGTCCCCTCGACTACCGAGCCGCGGGCATAGTCGTGGAAGCCCTGGCGCACGGCGCGGATGCCCTTGACCTGGTCGGCGGCCAGCGGCGGGAAGTTGACGTTGACCAGCGTCCGCTCCGCGAACGGCGTGTCCAGCAGCGGGCGCAGCACCCTGGCGCCCCAGCCCTCGGCCGCGTCGAAGGGCACGTTGTCGGCCAGGCTTTCCTTGGAATAGACCTGACTCAGCGCGATCGAGCGGACGCCGGCCAGCGCGCCCTCGATCGCCGCGGCGACCGTGCCGGAATAGGTCACGTCGTCGCCCAGGTTCGCGCCGCGGTTGACGCCCGAGAGGATCAGGTCGGGCGGCTCGGGCAGCACCTTGCGCAGCGCCAGGGTCACGGCGTCGGTCGGCGTGCC
>CAZFPW010000029.1:0-2546 GCA_964520765.1 uncultured Novosphingobium sp. | reverse complement strand
TCGGTGCCCTTCTGGCCTTCCGGCCGGAACCGCGCGTTCATCCGCCGTGCCTGGAAGGCGCCGCAGTTGGAGACGCTGGATATCTCGCGATAGGCCTGCTGGCCAGGCAGCCAGACCTCCAGGTCGTAGGTCAGCCGGGCCGTGAAGCCCATGTCGCCGGCGCAGAGCAGCACCTTGCGATAGGGCAGCTCCAGCGCCTGGAGGATCGCCTCGGCCGCCGCGGTCATCTTCTCATGCTCGGCTTCGGACTGGTCCGGGCGGCAGACGGCGACAAGCTCCACCTTATCGAACTGATGCTGGCGGATGTAGCCGCGCGTGTCCTTGCCCGCCGCGCCGGCCTCGGAGCGGAAGCAGGGGGTCAGCGCGGTCATGCGGATCGGCAGATCGGCTTCGCTCAGGATCTGGTCGCGCACCGCATTGGTCAGCGAAACCTCGGCCGTGGGGATCAGCCAGCGGCCGTCGGTGGTCCTGAACAGGTCCTCGGAAAACTTGGGGAGCTGCCCGGTGCCGAACACCGCCTCGTCGCGGACCAGCAGCGGCGGCGCGCATTCGACATAGCCGTGTTTGGCGGTCTGCATATCCAGCATGAACTGCGCGATCGCCCGCTGCAACCGTGCCATCTGCCCGCGCAGGAAGGTGAAGCGCGCACCCGAAATCTGGGCTCCCGTCTCGAAATCGAGGCCAAGCGTGGGGCCGAGGTCGGCATGCTCCTTGGGCGCGAAGGCGAACTCGCGCGGGGTGCCCCAGCGCGAGACTTCGACATTGCCCGCCTCGTCCTCGCCTTCCGGCACCTCGGTGGCGGGCAGGTTGGGCAAGCTGGAAAGCGCGTCCTGCAGGCTCGCGGTCAGCTCGCGCTCTTCCTGTTCCAGCGCGGGCAGGGCCTGCTTCAGGCCTGCGACTTCCGCCTTGAGCGCCTCGGCCTCCTCCGCTGCGCCGCGACCCATCGCCGCGCCGATCGCCTTGGAGGCCTCGTTACGGCGGTTCTGCGCCTCCTGCATCCGCGTGGCTACGGCGCGGCGCTTCGTATCGAGTTCGAGGATCGCCGCCGATGAAGGCGCGAGCCCCCGCCGGGCGAGGCCGGCGTCGAACTCTTCGGGATTTTCGCGGATCAGGCGGATGTCGTGCATGGCGGCGAGGTATTGGGCCCCGCTCGCGCGGTCAAGCCGCGCTTGCTCAGCGGCGGGCCTGGAGCCTGATCTGCCCGCCATCGAACACCGCGCCGCCGGATACGCTGAAGCGCAGGCCCCGGATACCGCCGGTGCAGCGCCATACCAGGTTTTGCGTGCTGCCGGAGGACAGCATTGGCGAGCTTGTGAGATTGGCGACCTGGCCCAGTACTGCGCCGCCATCGCCGCAATAGCCCTGGAACTCGTATGAGCCATAGGCGGTCGCGCTGGCCGCAAAGTTGCCGCCGATGCCCGTTGCCGAAGAAAACGTGGAGCCGTTGGCGGAGATCGCCAGGGCGCACTGCTGGTTCGATCCGCTGTTGTGGCTGATCCCTTCAAGGACCAGCCTGAGGTCGCTGTAAGACTGATCGATCGGCGCGAAGTCGACCACGCCCACCCCGTCGGGCGCGACGAGTGCGATGTCCTTCCAGCCGTGAAGCGCATCGACATAGGCCTTGGTCGCGGCGTCTTGCGCGGCGGCGGGGTCCAGCAAGTTCACAGCGCGTGCCGCTGCGGCGAAATCGAGGTGATTGTGAATCTTCATCAGCCGATCTCCCTCAACCGATGACCGTCACGCGATGTTCGTTGCTGGCGGGCGCGGCGGCGAACGTCAGGGTGACGGTGTTGGCATCCGTTGCCGTCCAGTCGGTGACGAAGCCCGTGTCGTCCGCATTGGCGCGCAGCGAGACCGCGACGTCCTTGGTGCCCAGGCCGTGCGTCACCGCGATCGACGTCGCCGCGCCGTTGCCGATGTTCGCGCTGAACTTGCGCGCGGCGATGCTGGGATCGAGCGCGATGCCGCCCGCGCCCACGGTGACCCCGCCGTTGGCGGCGGCGACCGCGCTGATCGCGCTGCCTGAGATGGCGACGCCGTTTCCGGCCGAATAGCTGCCGGAGCCGCCGAGGAGCCCCCAGGTCTGGGCGGTCGCGCCGATGAGAATCGCGGCGTCGGAGATGACGAGAAACACCCTGTCGCCATTCGCCGTGCCTTCGGTGACGCTGACCGCCGTGCCGGGAGCCAATTCGCCCGCTTCGTCCGCGTCGGTCGCCCGGACCAGAGCCGCGTCGGCGGCGGACCAGACATAGATTCCGTTCTGCGTGGCATTGGCCTGGTTCTTGAGCAGGATGCGGTCGTTCGCCGCCAGCATCACGCCGTCGAGCGTGGCCCCCGGCGCGCCGAGCGCAATGTCGGCTGTAGAGGCCGCGCGTACCGGCGCTTTCCACATGAGTCCGCGGGCGACGTTGTCGACATATTGCTTGTTGGCGGCGTCGCTCGCGCCGGCCGGATCGGCGAGGTTGACGATGCGCTGGGCCTGCAGGTCGAGGCCGTTCATGACTTTCATGGAGTGCTCCTTAGAATGCGAGGACGAAGCCCTGGTG
>CAZFPW010000028.1:10094-18560 GCA_964520765.1 uncultured Novosphingobium sp. | reverse complement strand
GCATAGGCGACATCCTGGGGCGCGGGATAGGAGATGTGCAGCGAGAGGTGATAGGCGCTGTCGGGATTGCCGTAGTCGATCGTGTAGCGCCCCTCCGGCGTGCGTTCGTCACCCTCGAAGCGCTTGGGGCCGACCGGCGCGTCGCCCAGCTGGAGGCCGGCGATCGTATGGACCGGGCGGCCCCGCGCATAGAGCGTCATCGTCCGCGCGGCCTTTTCCACGCGGATGTAGTCGATGTCGGGAAGGCTGAGCGGCGCCTGCGCATCCGCCGCCCTCGTGGCCAGGGTAAGCGCGAACACCAGGGAGACGCGGCAGCGCGTGCGCTTCGACAAGCTCAGCATGAGCGGACTTCCTGCCCAAGGCCCTCAGACCGGCTCAACCTGAGCCCGTCGCAGGCCATGCGCAAGCCCGCCGGACGTCAATCCTCGAACGGGTCGCGCACCAGGATCGTGTCCTCGCGCTCCGGCGAGGTGGAGACCAGGGCGACCGGGGTCTCGATCAGTTCCTGCACCCGCTGGATGTACTTGATCGCCTGGGCGGGCAGATCGGCCCAGGAGCGGGCGCCGGCGGTGGTGCCGCTCCAGCCGTCCATCTCCTCGTAGATCGGCTCGACCGCGGCCTGCTCGGCGGCGTGGCTCGGGAAGTAGTCGAGCACGCGTCCGTTAAGGCGGTAGCCGACGCAGATCTTCACCTTCTCCAGCCCGTCCAGCACGTCGACCTTGGTGAGCGCGATGCCGGTGACGCCCGAGATCGCGCAGGACTGGCGGACCAGCACGGCGTCGAACCAGCCGCAGCGGCGCTTGCGCCCGGTGACCGTGCCGAATTCGTGGCCCCGCTCGCCCAGGCGCTGGCCGATCGCGTCCTCCAGCTCGGTCGGGAAGGGGCCCGCCCCGACGCGAGTAGTGTAAGCCTTGACGATGCCCAGCACGAAGCCCGTCGCGCTGGGGCCGAGGCCCGAGCCCGAGGCGGCCGTGCCGCTTACCGTGTTGGAGCTGGTGACGAAGGGATAGGTCCCGTGATCGACGTCGAGCAGGACGCCCTGCGCGCCTTCGAACAGGATGCGCGCGCCGGCCTTCTTGACCTTGTTGAGGCGGTTCCACACCGGCTCCGCATACTGGAGCACGAAGGGCGCGATGTCGCGCAGCGCGGCGACCAGGGCGGCGCGGTCCACCGGCGGCTCGCCGAAGCCGGCGCGCAGCGCGTCGTGGTGAGCGCAGAGCCGGTCGAGCTGGGGCTCCATCTCGTCGAGGCGGGCTAGGTCGCAGACGCGGATCGCGCGGCGGCCCACCTTGTCCTCATAGGCCGGGCCGATGCCGCGCCCAGTCGTGCCGATCTTGCCGGCCCCGGCCGCCGCCTCGCGCAGGCCGTCGAGCTGGCCGTGGATCGGGAGGATCAGCGGACAGTTGTCCGCGATCGCGAAGTTGTCGCGGCTGATCGTGACGCCCTGCCCTTCCAGCTTCTCGACCTCGGCCTTCAGGGCCCAGGGATCGAGCACCACGCCGTTGCCGATGATCGACAGCGTGCCCCGGACGATGCCCGAGGGAAGGAGGGAAAGCTTGTAGACCTGTTCCCCGACGACGAGGGTATGCCCGGCATTGTGCCCGCCCTGGAAACGGACCACGGCGTCCGCCCGGCTGGCGAGCCAATCGACGATCTTACCTTTGCCTTCATCGCCCCACTGGGCGCCGATCACGGTTACGTTGGCCAAGTCGCGGCCTTTCTTGTCAATGTGCTGAAACCGTGCCGCGCCCTAGGGGAGAGCGCGACGAAGGGCAAGCCGCTTGGGGCCGAACGATCAGGGCTAGGCGGCGGCCCCGGCAGGCGATAACCATGGCCGCCGATGATCGCGCTACCAAAGGGCGCGAGGGGGAGAATTGCCATGAACAAGATCGTGATCGCGCTGCTGGCCGCGGCGCTTCCCACCGGGGCGCTGGCCCAGGGCGCCGGCCCGGTGGCGAACACCGAAAGCGGCCAGGTTCGCGGCGCCTTGGAAGGCGGGATCGCAAGCTGGAAGGGGATTCCCTTCGCCGCGCCGCCGGTCGGCCCGCTGCGCTGGCGCGCGCCGCAGCCGGCGGCGAAGTGGCAGGGGGTGCGGGACGCCACCGCCTATGGCAACGACTGCATGCAGCAGCCCTTCGGCGGGGATGCCGCGCCGCTCGGCACGCCACCGGCCGAGGACTGCCTCTATCTCAACGTCTGGAAGCCGGCCGGGGCCAAGAGCAACAAGAACAAGCTGCCGGTGGTGCTGTGGATCTATGGCGGCGGCTTCGTGAACGGCGGGTCCTCCCCGCCGACCTATTCGGGCGCGAACCTTGCCCGCAAGGGCGTGATGGTCGTCAGCTTCAACTACCGGCTCGGGCGCTTCGGCACCTTCGCCCATCCGGCGCTGGCCAAGGCCGACGAGGACGGCGGCCTGGCCGGCAATTTCGGCTATCTCGACCAGATCGCCGCGCTGAAATGGGTCCACCGCAACATCGCGGAGTTCGGCGGCGACCCGGCCAACATCACCGTGATCGGGGAGAGCGCGGGCGGCATGTCGGTCCACATGGTGCTGACCTCGCCCATGGCGCGCGGGCTGGTGAAGCGCGCCGTGGTCATGTCCGGGGGCGACGGCCAGGGCATGGGCGCCCTGACCCCGGCGACGGCCGAGCGGATCGGCGTGGACTTCATGGCCGGCAAGGGCATCGCCGCGGACGATCCCCAGGCCCTCGCCAAGATGCGCGCGCTTAGCGCCGAGCAGGTCACCGACGGGCTTGGCCTGATGCAGATGTTCCAGTCCCGCGGCGGCAAGCCTACCTTCTCCCACCCGTTCACCGACGGGCGCATCGTGGTGGACGTTCCCGCCGCCTATCGCACCGGGGCCTATACCAAGGTGCCGGTGATGATCGGGGCGACCAGCGCGGACATCGGCGGCGACACCGGCAGCATGATCGTCGGCGCGCGGACCCTGGGCGGCGAGATCGCGAGCCAGGGCGTGCCGGTCTATGCCTATCGCTTCTCCTACGTCGCCGAATCGATCAGGCAGCCGGGCGCCCAGCACGCCAGCGACATTCCGTTCTTCTTCGACACCCAGGCCATCAAGTACGGCGCCGCGACGACCCCGCGCGACAATGCGATGGGCGCGGCGATCAGCGACTACCTGGTCAACTTCGCCAAGACGGGCGACCCGAACGGCGGCGCCCTGCCCCGATGGCCGCGCTACGATGCCAAGGGCGACGTCATCATGGACTTCGCGACGGACGGCAAGCCGACGGTGCGCCGCGATCCGCTGACCGCTGGGAATTAGCTCAGCCGAGGTTGTAGAAGCCCCTCACCGAAATCATCTTGCCGGCTTCGTCGAAGACGAACTGATCGACGACCGGGGCCAGCTTCCGGCGCTGACCTTCGGGGCCGATCTCGCAGGCCATGATCGCCAGTGCCTCGTTCCCGCAAACGATGATCTGGTCGGTCAGCCAGATGGAGACATCATTGCGGACGATCTCATCCCAGAAGGGGCCGGTTACATGGTCCTGCCCCTGGTTGCGACGCAGGCCGACGGGATCTTCGTGCAGGACCTCCCGGGCGAAGAGGGTCTGCCAGGCGGCATGGTCCTTTTCCGTCTGGGCGCGGCAATAGGTTTCGATGGCGGCGACGATTTGGGCGCGGTCGGTCATGGCTTGCTCCACAGCATGGCCCATACGTGCGGGCCGGAATCGGGGATGTCGAACTCTGCCACCGTCTCAAAACCCACGTGGCGATAATAACCCAGGTTGTCGGGGTTCATGACCTCGACATAGACGGGCTGGCCGGCCTCGGCAGCGCGGTCCAGCCCGGCGCGGATCACCCCGCCGCCCAAGCCGGTGCCCTGCGCCTCCGGGCGGACGCCGATGAACTGAAGATACCACCAGTCGAAATCGGCGGGCTGATGCGCCTTGAGCGTAGCGCCCATCAATTGCGAGCGCTGCCCGCCGCTGCTGAACGCCCTGGCCATGTCGCCATGCCAGGGCGCCATCTCCTCCGCCGTGGGCACGATCGCGCCGGGCCGGCGCCAGAGCGAGACCGCCTCGCCCCCTTTAGAGCGGAAAGCGACGCCGTTCGCCAGCGTGCCGCCCACGATGGGCGCGAAGAAATGCGGAAGCCTAGCCAGCCGGTCGTCCCGGTCGGGCCAGATCCAGGCAAGGCCGGGATCGTTGGCGAAGGCCGCGCAGAAGCTGTCCACCATGCCGCCGGCATCGGGCGCGGCGGCCCGGATCATCCTTTTCATCGACACCTCTCCCGAGTCGAGAACGCTGTTCTCGTCATGGGATAACTTGAGGTTTACGCCGATGCAAGCGTTAGAAAATCAGCAGGTCCAGAGGGGGACCGCGTCCTTACCGTCAAGCCGGTGGGTGCAACCCAGCGCGCGCGGATCGTCGCCCGTGTCCAGCGCGGCGACGGTGCGCCAGCCGACCGCGCGGAGGCGGGCGGCGGTTTCGGCGTCGTGGCCCAGGGGGAGGAACAGCGCGTCGCGCGGGGGCTCTCCGGCGGCGAGGGCGTCGATCAGCGGGTCGGGATAGAGCGAGAAGCCGATGGCGACCTCATCGGGGCCGCCCTTGGGGCCGAGGATCGAGTACGATCCGCCCCGGCCCAGCACGCCGCGTAGGCCCTCGGCATAGATCGTGAAGCCGAACCACGACTGGTATTCGAAGCCATGCCGCTCGCTGGGGTCGAGCGTCAGGCGGGCCATGCCGGAAACCCGCGCGGCGATTTGGCGCAGCGCGGCGATGCGGCCGGCAAGCGCGCCGCCGGCATCGATCGCGGCCAGGGTCTCGATCGCCTCGTCGAACGGCCCGGTGGCATAGAGCAGCAACAGGTAGCCCTCGCCGCCGGCCGCGACGAGGCCGCCCGCGTCCTTGGCGTCCAGCTCCCGGCGCACGGCCTCGATCCGGTCCGGTCCGAGCGGCAGGGCCTTTGCGGCCAGGGCGTCGACCAGGTCCGGCAGGGTGAAGTCGATGGAGATGCCCGTGGCGCCGGCGGCCTGGAGCGCCTCGATCGCCATGGCGACGATCTCTCCCGCCGCCTCGACGCCGTCGTTGCCGATCAGCTCCGCGCCGAGCTGAAGCCGCTCGCGCGTGGGGTCGAGCCCGTCGCCCTTGATCGTCACGACCTGGCCCGCATAGCACAGCCGCAACGGCCGCGCCGCGCCCGCCAGGCTGGTGGCGGCCATGCGGCCGACCTGGGGCGTGATGTCGGACCGCAGGGCGAGCGTGCGCAGGCTCGCCGGATCGACGAAGCGGAACATCCGGCGCGGCTGGACGCCGGCCATGCGGCTGGCCAGCGACTTCTCGAACTCGAGGCCGGGCGGCTGGACCCGGTCATAGCCGTGGCCGTCCATCACATCGACCAGCGCCCGCGTCACGCGCGCAGCAACGGCGGCGCTGGCAGGCAGGCGGTCTTCGAGCCCCTCGGGCAGCAGGTCGCGATCGGTATCGTCCATCAGTTTACAAGCCAGCCTCGTCACCCCCCGCGAAAGCGGGAACCCATCTTGGAACCTCTCACCGCGCGGAAACGGTGAGAGATGGGTCCCCG
Organism: uncultured Novosphingobium sp.; assembly: GCA_964520765.1. Classification (GTDB taxonomy): domain Bacteria; phylum Pseudomonadota; class Alphaproteobacteria; order Sphingomonadales; family Sphingomonadaceae; genus Novosphingobium. The sequence continues at coordinate 13,013 of CAZFPW010000028.1, read as the reverse complement.
CTTTCGCGGGGATGACGGAAATTGGCAAGGCGCTTTGCGTCCTCAGAACGCCAGGGCCATCACCCGCTTGACGCCCGGCAGCTTGCAGGCCGCGTCGCGCACCTCGGCGGGGACGGGGCTGTCGACCGAGAGCAGCAGCACCGCCTCGCCGCCGGCCGAATGGCGGCCGAGGTTGAAGGTGCCGATGTTAATCCCGTTCTCGCCCAGCAGGGTGCCGATCCGGCCGATGAAGCCCGGCGCGTCCTGGTTGACGACGTACATCATGTGGCCGGTAAGCTCGGCCTCGACCTTGATGCCGAACAGCTCGACCAGGCGCGGCTCCTTGTTGTTGAACAGGGTGCCGGCGACCGAACGCTCGCCGTCCTCGGTCTTCACCGAGACGCGGATCAGGGTGTGGTAGTCGCCCTCGCGCTCAGTCTTGATCTCGCGCACCTCGATCCCGCGCTCCTTGGCGAGATAGGGGGCGTTGACCATGTTCACCGTGTCCGACTGGACCCGCAGGAAGCCCGAGAGCACCGCCGCCACGATCGGCTTGATGTTGAGATCGGTCGCCGCGCCTTCGGTGTGGATCGAGATGCGCGGGATCGCGCCGGTGGTGAGCTGGCCCACCAGGCTGCCCAGCTTCTCGGCCAGGGCCATGTAGGGCTTGAGCTTCGGCGCTTCCTCGGCGCTCAGCGACGGCATGTTGAGCGCGTTGGTGACCCCGCCGTTGACGAGGTAGTCCGAAAGCTGCTCCGCCACCTGCAGCGCGACGTTGACCTGGGCCTCGTTGGTCGAGGCGCCGAGGTGCGGGGTCGAGACGAAGTTCGGCGTGCCGAACAGCGGCGATTCCTTCGCCGGCTCGGTGACGAACACGTCGAGCGCGGCCCCGGCGATGTGGCCCGAATCGAGCCCTTCCTTCAGCGCCGCCTCATCGACCAGGCCGCCGCGCGCGCAGTTGATGATGCGCACGCCCTTCTTGGTCTTGGCGAGGTTCTCCTTCGACAGGATGTTGCGCGTCTGGTCGGTCAGCGGCGTGTGGAGCGTGATGAAGTCGGCGCGGGCGAGCAGCTCGTCCAGCGTGACCTTCTCCACGCCCATGTCGACCGCGCGCTCCGGCGAGAGGAAGGGGTCGAAGGCAACGACCTTCATGCGCAGGCCCAGGGCGCGGTCGGCGACGATCGAGCCGATGTTGCCCGCGCCGATCAGGCCTAGCGTCTTGCCGGTGACCTCGACGCCCATGAAGCGGTTCTTCTCCCACTTGCCGGCCTGGGTCGAGGCGTCGGCCTCGGGCAGCTGGCGGGCGAGCGCGAACATCAGGGCGATGGCGTGCTCGGCCGTGGTGATCGAGTTGCCGAACGGCGTGTTCATCACCACGATGCCCTTGGCCGAGGCATAGGGGATGTCGACGTTGTCGACGCCGATGCCGGCGCGGCCGATGACCTTAAGGTTGGTCGCGGCGTCGAGGATTTCCTTCGTCACCTTGGTCGAGGAGCGGATGGCGAGGCCGTCGTACTGGCCGATGATCGCCTTCAGCTCTTCGGGGGTCTTGCCGGTGATGACGTCCACGTCGCAGCCGCGATCGCGGAAGATCGCCTCGGCATTGGGGTCCATCTTGTCGGAAATGAGGACTTTGGGCTTGGTCATTGTTCTGGTTCCTATTCGGAAAAATCGTCATCCCGGGCTTGACCCGGGATCGCTGTCGGCTGGGCTGGCCCTCGAAGCCGTGTCGATGAGGCCAGCGGTCCCGGGTCAAGCCCGGGACGACGCGTATTCTCAGGCGGCCTTGACGCTCGCGTAGGCCCAGTCGAGCCAGGGGCCGAGCGCCTCGATGTCGGCGGTGTCCACCGTGGCGCCGCACCAGATGCGCAGGCCCGGAGGGGCATCGCGATAGCCGGCGACGTCATAGGCCGCCTCGGCCTTTTCCAGCGCTCCGGCGAAGGCCTTGATGAAGTCCGCGTCCGCGCCCTCGACCGAGAGGCACACCGAAGTCTTCGAGCGGCTGGCCGGATCAGCGGCGAGGTGGCTGAGCCACGACCGCTCCGCCACGATCCTGTCGAGCGCGGCGGCATTGGCGTCGCTGCGCGCCTGGAGGCCCTTCAGCCCGCCCAGGCCCTTGGCCCATTCCAGCGCGAAGATCGCGTCCTCGACGGCGAGCATCGAGGGGGTGTTGATCGTCTCGCCCTTGAACACGCCTTCGGCCAGCTTGCCCTTGGAGACCAGGCGGAAGACCTTGGGCAGCGGCCAAGCCGGGGTGTAGGTTTCCAGCCGCTCGACCGCGCGGGGGCCGAGGATCAGCACGCCGTGGCCGCCCTCGCCGCCCAGGACCTTCTGCCAGGAGAAGGTGGCGACGTCGATCTTCGACCAGTCGATGTCGTAGGCGAAGACCGCGCTGGTCGCGTCGGCGAAGGACAGGCCTTCCCGATCGGCTGGAATCCAGTCGGCATTCGGCACGCGCACGCCCGAGGTCGTGCCGTTCCAGGTGAACAGCACGTCGTTCGACCAGTCGACCTGGGAAAGGTCGGGAAGCTGGCCATAGTCGGCGCGGACGATCGTGGGATCGAGCTTGAGCTGCTTGGCGGCGTCGGTCACCCAGCCCTCGCCGAAGCTTTCCCAGGCCAGCGTGGTGACGGGGCGCTGGCCCAGCATCGTCCACATCGCCATCTCGAAGGCGCCGGTGTCGGAACCGGGCACGATGCCGATGCGGTGCGTGTCGGGAAGCTGGAGAATTTCGCGCATCAGGTCGATGCAGTAGCCGAGGCGCGACTTGCCGATCTTGGCGCGGTGCGAGCGGCCCAGCGATTCGGTGGCGAGCTTGTCGGCGGAGAAGGTCGGCGGCTTGGCGCAGGGACCCGAAGAGAAGAACGGACGCGCAGGCTTGCGCACCGGAATCGTATTACCAGTCATTTCTGACTCTCCTTGCAGAGAGCTCGCGCGGCG
>CAZFPW010000028.1:7562-9994 GCA_964520765.1 uncultured Novosphingobium sp. | reverse complement strand
CCGGAATCGTATTACCAGTCATTTCTGACTCTCCTTGCAGAGAGCTCGCGCGGCGTTGGGACCGCGTGGCCCGCCAGCGCTGATAGAGCCGGGCCGAACGAAGTCAACCCATGCGGGAGCGGAAAGGCGGGTCAGCCCGGCGTGAACGTGATCGGCAGGCCCTTGATCCCCCAGACGCCGAAGAACGGCCGCCAGCCCTGCGGCCCCGTGGTCCTGGGCTCGCGGATGCGCTGGGCGATGAGGTGCAGCCCCTCCTGGAGCTGGGCGCGGGCGATATATTGCCCAAGGCACATGTGCTTGCCGAGGCCGAAGGCGATGTGCCGGCTTTCGGCGGCGATCGTCCGTTCGGGATCGAACCGCTCGGGGTCCGCGAAAGTGCCGGGATCGCGGCCCGAAACGCTCAGCGGGAAGAACAGCATGGTGTCCTTGGGCAGCGTCACCCCGCGATATTCCATCTCGGCATTGGTGAAGCGGAAGGTCGTGCCGGGATTGAAGTAGCGCAGCATCTCCTCGACCACCTTGCGGCAGTAGTCGAGATCATCGGCGCAGCGCCGGTAGATCTCCGGGTTCTGCGTCATCAGGTACATCATGTAGGTAAGGACGTTCTTCGAGGTGTCGTAGCCGGCGACGAAGATGAAGATCAGCACGTCGTAGAGCTGGCGATCGGTGATCGCACCCTCCTCGGCCGCTTCCAGCAGCAGGTCGAGCAGGTCTTCCTCGCCCTCGTGGTTCCGGTTCGCGCGCCGCTCCGCGACGAGCCGCTGGACGAACTCATCCTCGGTCGCGACCGCTTCCTGGACGGCCGGGATATGATCCGGGTTCATCCCGAAGGCGAGCCCGTGCGTCTCCAGCGCCCAGCGGATCTTGGGCACTTCCGCGACCGGCGCGCCGACCAGGCGGAACATCACCGAGATCGGGAACAGCGCGGCGAAATCCTCGAAATCGAAGGCTCCCTTAGGCGCCCATTCGTCGAGCAGGCCGGAGATCGTCTCCTGCATGATCCCGCGCATCTGGTTGGCGTAGCGCGGGGTGAAGCGCGGCGCGAACAGGCCGCGCAGCACGGCGTGCTGGGGCGCGGGCAGCGCGATCATCTGCTCCTCGGTGAAGCGGCCCCAGGGCGTGCCCTCGGCCTGCATGAGCTGGACGATACCGTCATAGGAAGGGCGCAGGCGCGCATCGTCGATCAGCAGGTCGCGCATCGCCCGATAGTCCGTGACGACGAGGCCGAAGGCCGATTGGGCCAGCCAGGGATGGCGTTCCTTGGCGGCGGCGAATTGCGGCATCGGATCGGCGGCGAACTGCGGCTCGTCCATGGCAAGGTGCGGCAGATCGAGTTCGGCCAGGGCGGTCATCGCACGGATTCTCCCAACTTATGATATTCTATCGATCATAGTAGCGCGCACGGCGGCTGGACTCCACCCTCGATCGCACGCCATGCTGCCGGAAAACGGGAGAGGGCATGACGCAGTTCGAGGTGATCGCGGAAGGATTGGGCTTCCCCGAAGGGCCGGTGGTCATGGTCGACGGCTCGGTGATCGTGGTCGAGAGCTTCGCGGGGCGGATCACCCGCTGCTGGAACGGCCGCAAGGAGACCGTCTGCGAAATCGGCGACGGCCCCAACGGCGCGGCGATCGGCCCGGACGGCGCGCTCTACGTCTGCAACAACGGCGGGGTCGGCCCCGACTACTTCGCCCGGCTCGACCGCGTCGGGCGGATCGAGCGGGTCGACCTTAGCACCGGACGGTTCGAGCGCATCTACGACGGCTGCGACGGCACGGGCCTCAGCGCGCCGAACGACCTGATGTTCGACCGCGACGGGGCCATCTGGTTCACCGACATGGGCCGGATGGAGCTGGACGGAAAGCGCTACGGCGGCCTCTACCGCGCCGCGCCGGACGGTTCCGCGATCGTGCGGATCGTCGACAAGGCGCTGAGCTACAACGGCGTCGGCCTCTCGCCCGACATGGCGACGGTCTATGTCGCCGACACGATGACCGCCCGGATATATGCCTTCGACCGCCGCGCCGAACCGCAGAAACCGCGCCTGATCGCGACCGTGCCCGGCCAGACCAGCCTCGACAGCCTGGCGATGACCGCCGCCGGCAACGTCTGCGTCGCCACCATCGGGGAACAAGGCGCGATCACCACCGTCACGCCCGACGGCCGGATGAGCCGGGTCGAGACCGACGACCCCGTCACCACCAACATCGCCTTCGGCGGCGCGGACATGCGCGACGCCTACATCACCTGGTCGATGAAAGGCCTGCTGGTGAAGACGCGCTGGGCCGAGCCGGGGATGCGGCTGGTTTACGGGAGCTGAGCGGCCTTGGGCGCATCCCCTTACAAGGGCCGCCCCGTCCGGTCGCGCGTGTCGGTCACCGGGTCCGGCCCGAAGGTATAGGGCGGCAGCGAGAGAAAGGCCTTTTTCAGCG
>CAZFPW010000028.1:0-7462 GCA_964520765.1 uncultured Novosphingobium sp. | reverse complement strand
ACCGGGTCCGGCCCGAAGGTATAGGGCGGCAGCGAGAGAAAGGCCTTTTTCAGCGCCTCCCCCCAGCCCGAGGAGATCGTGCGGAAATAGGGATCGTCGCCGGTGACGCGCCGCATGTGGGTGGGCGCATAGGTATCGCGCGCGATCACCAGGAGGTCGAGCGGCAGGCCGACAGAAAGGTTCGCCTTGAGCGTCGAATCGAAGCTGACCATCAGCAGCTTCACCGCATCCTCGAAGCTCATGGTCCGGTCATAGCCGCGCAGGATGATCGGGCGGCCGTACTTGGTCTCGCCGATTTGGAAGAACGGCGTGTCGAAGCTCGCCTCGATGAAGTTGCCTTCGGGATAGATCAGGAACAGGCGCGGCTCCATGCCCTTGATCTGGCCGGCCAGGATCATCGAGGCGGAGAACTGCCCAGCCGCTTCCTGCCCGCCGTTGTCGTCCTGGCGTTCCTGGATCGTCTCGCGCAGCAGCTTGCCCACGGTCGAGGCGATCTGGAACATCGTCGGCGCCTCGAGCAGCGAGTTGTGCCGGTCGGCGGGGGCCTTGTTGCGTTCCTCGAGCTGGCTGATGACGGCCTGGGTCGTGGCGAGGTTGCCGGCGGTCATCAGCGCGATGATCCGCTCCCCGGGGACCTGGCAATGGTACATCTTGCGGAAGACCGAGATGTTGTCGACGCCCGAATTGGTGCGCGTGTCGCTCATCAGCACGAGGCCGGCATCGAGCATCATCCCAACGCAGTAGGTCAAATTCCGCAATCCTCTTGGCGAATCCCTCTGCCGAACGCCTACTGTTCCGCGGTCTGCTGTTCAACCGCCAGGCTGACGCGGAGGTCGCTATCCCCCGCGCCGTAGGACAATCCGGTGACGGGCGCCGCCTCGCGGTAGTCCTGGCCCGTGGCGACGCGGACATAGCGCGCATCGGGGCTGATCCCGTTGGAAACGTCGAAGCCGACCCAGCCGATGCCGTCCACGTGAGCCTCGGCCCAGGCGTGCCCCGCTTCCTGGTCCACCCGGTCGTTCATCATCAGGTAGCCGCTGACATAGCGCGCCGGCACCCCGAGCAGGCGGGCGCAGCCGACGAAGATGTGGGCATGGTCCTGGCAGACCCCGACGCCGGCGGCCATCGCCTCCTCCGCCGTGGTCTCGGCGTCGGTCCGCCCGGTCTCATAGCGGACCTCGCCCAGGATCGCCTGGGAGAGGCGGTGCAGCATGTCGACCGGATCGTCGCCCGGCGCGAAGCCGCCGGCGAAGGCCCGCATCCTCGCCCCCGGCCGGGTCAGCGGCGTCTGGGCGAGCAGCGCCCAGAGCGGCAGGTTGCCGACATGCGGGCCGACGATCCCCGCCCGGTCGGAGGTTCGGACCGAGCCGCTGCAGGTGATCGTCACCTCCCCGGCCCCCGGAACGACCGAGACCAGGACCGTGTGGTTGTAGTTGTGATCGTCGTACTCCGCCTCGAACCGCACGCCCTCCAGCTCCATGTGCCAGGTATCGACGGCCTGCCCGTGGGTCGGCTTGGGCTTCAGCCTCAGGCGCTGCAGCCCGTGGGCGACGGGATGCTCGAAGCGGTAGTGCGTGACATGGCGGATGGAGAGAAGCATCGGACCTCAGGAAGCCTATTCGATGAACCGATAGTCTGCGGCGATCGCATCGGCGATCCGCTGGTTGCCGGCGATGAACTCACCGATGAACTGATGGAGGCCGTGCTCCAGGATGGTTTCGATCCCGGTCTGGTCGAGCCGCGCGGCGGCATCGTGCAGCAGGGCATGGGCCTCGGCCTCGCTGCCGTATTCGCGCGCCAGGCTGTCCATGTTGCTGCGCAGCTTCTCGTAGCAGAACCGCAAGGATCGCGGGAACCGCCCGTCGAGGATCAGGAACTGCGCGATCCCGCGCGGGTCCATCGTGCCGGCGTTGAGCCAGCGATAGGCCCGCTCGCCCGCGACGGAGCGCAGCACGGTGTCCCACTGCGCGTTGTCGAGGCTGGAGCCGACCCAGGCGACCGAGGGCAGGAGGACGTAGTATTTCACGTCCAGGATGCGGGCGGTGTTGTCCGCCCGCTCGATGAAGGTCCCGATCCGCGCGAAGTTGAAGATCTCGTTGCGCAGCATCGTGCCGTCCATCGCGCCACGCACCAGGGTCGACTGGCGGCGGATCGCGGCCAGCACGTCGCCCAGGTTCGTCTCGCGCACGGGGCGGGAGAGGAGGTCCTTGAGGCCCATCCAGCTTTCGTTGGTCGCCTCCCAGACCTCGCGCGTGAGGGCGGTGCGGACGGCGCGGGCATTGGTCCGCGCGCTCTCGACCATGCGCAGGACCGAGCCCGCGTTATCCTTGTCGCGCAGGATGTAGTTCGTCACCGCCGGCCCCGAATAGTCGGCCCCGGTCGCGGCGAAGCCCGCGTCCTGCCCGGTCGTGACCAGGACCGAGCGCCACTCGTCGCGGGCCGCGCTGGCGCCGCGGGTCAGCGCCATGCGAAAGCCCGCGTCAAGCAGGCGGGCGGTGTTCTCGGCCCGCTCCAGATAGCGGAACATCCAGAACACGCCGTTTGCGGAGCGGCCTAGCATGAGGGAGTTCCCGGCATCAGTCCTCCAGCACCCAGGTATCCTTGGTCCCGCCGCCCTGCGACGAGTTCACCACCAGGCTGCCCTTCTTCAGCGCCACGCGGGTCAGCCCTCCCGGCGTGATGTCGATCCCGGTGGGCGAGACCAGGACGAAGGGCCGCAGGTCCACGTGCCGGGGGGCGAGGCCGGCGCGGGTGAAGATCGGCACGGTCGAGAGCGAGAGGGTCGGCTGGGCGATGTAGTTCTCCGGCTTGGCCCGCAGCTTCTTCTCGAACAGGGCAAGCTCCCCCTTCGAGGAGGTCGGGCCGATCAGCATGCCGTAGCCGCCCGAGCCGTGGACCTCCTTGACCACCAGGTCCTTGAGGTTGTCGAGCACATAGGCCAGCGCCTCCGCCTCGGCGCAGCGCCACGTGGGGACGTTGTTGAGCAGCGGCTTCTCGCCCGTGTAGAACTCGACGATCTCGGGCATGAAGGAATAGATCGCCTTGTCGTCGGCGATGCCGGTGCCCGGCGCGTTGGCGATGGTGATCCCGCCGGCGCGGTAGATGTCCATGATCCCCGCGACGCCCAGGGCCGAGGCCGGATTGAAGGTCAGCGGATCGAGGTATTCGTCGTCGACCCGGCGATAGAGCACGTCGATCGGCTGGTAGCCGCGCGTGGTGCGCATCGCGATCCGCCCGTCGACCACGCGCAGGTCGCTACCCTCGACCAGCTCGGCGCCCATCTGGTCGGCCAGGAAAGCATGTTCGAAATAGGCGGAGTTGTAGATGCCCGGCGTCAGCACGGCGACCACTGGGCGACCCTTCGTGGCGGGCGGCGCGCAGGCGGCGAGGCTGCGGGCGAGGCGGCGCGGATAGTCCGACACCGGGCGCACCGGGACCTGGGTGAACAGCTCCGGGAACATCGCCATCATCGTCTCGCGGTTCTCGAGCATGTACGAGACGCCGGAGGGGGTGCGGGCGTTGTCCTCCAGCACCATGAACTCGTCCGGCCCGGTGCGGACCAGGTCGATCCCGACGATGTGGGTATAGACCCCGCCGGGCGGGGTGAAGCCCGCCATCTGGGGCAGGAAGGCCTCGTTGCTCTGGAGCAGGCGTTCGGGCAGCCGTCCGGCGCGGACGATCTCGCGGCGGTGGTAAAGGTCGTGGAGGAAGGCGTTGAGCGCGCGGACGCGCTGTTCGATCCCGCGGGTCAGCTTGCGCCATTCGCTGGCGGTGATGACGCGGGGCACGACGTCGAAGGGGATCAGCCGCTCTTCCGCGGCATCCTCGCCATAGACGTTGAAGGTGATCCCGGTCTTGCGGAAGAAGCCCTCGGCCGCCTCGTTCTGGCGGCGCAGCCAGCCGTCGTCCTGTTCGTCCAGCCACCCGCAATAACCCGAATAGGCGGTGCGTACTGCACCCTGGCTATCGTGCATCTCGTCATAGGACGAGCGGGCGGCAGGACTCATCGGCGGCCTTTCCTTATCCTGCGATGGTGACGAAGGATTCGGCGTTTGCCAAGGGAAATGCTGCAATTGCGAAACCCGCCCCCGCCCGACGAGCGAGGCCCATCGCGGCGGCGCGTTTCCCAAAGGACTGCGCCACAAGGCCTTTCGCTGGACGCGGGTTGTGTTACGGGCTGGACGAATGGATGCAACGAAGGACCAGAGGGATGACCGAGAAGACCATGTGGCGCGTGCCCCGGCTGCCGCGCGAGGAATATACTGACGATTCGCGCGAAGTGCAGGCCTTCTGGGGCGAGCCCGACGCCTGGGAGAACGGCTCGGCCACCAACTCGATCCAGGTCATCGCCAACCACCCCGACCTCGGCAAGGCCTACAACGTCTGGGGCAAGCACCTGCTGATGACCAACACGGTCCCCCTGCGCGACCGTGAAATCCTGATCCTGCGCGTCGCCTGGAAGATCCAGTCCGAGTACGAATGGCACAACCACGTCGGCTATGCGCTCAACTACGGCATGACGCTGGACGAGATCGCCGCCCTGAAGGAACCGGCGGACGCCTGGAACTGGAGCGAGCTGGACCGCGCGCTGATCGACGGCGTCGACGAGCTGATGGCGACCAACGATCTGTCGGACGAGACCTGGGCCCGGCTCACCAAGTTCTACGACCGGCGCCAGATGATGGATTACCTCCACACCATCGGCCACTACGTGATGATCGGCTGGGCGATCAACGCGATGCGGATGCCGCTGGAGGACTACGTCGACCAGATCGGCTGGGACCTCAAGACCAAGTCGGGCAAGATCCCGGGCAAGACCTACAAGCCCGGCGAGGTCGAGGACTGGGCCGACAAGCGCGGCTACGACCTGTCGAAGGGCGAGCAATGATCGACACCCGGTTCTGCCGCACCCAGATCGACGGCCGCATCCTGACCGTCACGATCCAGCGCGAGGAAGTCCGCAACGCGCTGAGCCAGGACGCGAGCTGGGAACTGGGCGCGGTGTTCGACGCCTTCGACGCCAACCCGGACCTGTGGATCGCCATCGTCACCGGCAGTGGCGACAAGGCATTCTGCGCCGGGGCGGACCTCAAGGGCGGGATGGACCGCTCGCGTCCCTCGGTCCCGCCCACCGGGTTCGGCGGGATGGTCGCCCGGTTCGACCGGCTCAAGCCGGTGATCGCCGCGGTCAACGGCCAGGCGATGGGCGGCGGGTTCGAGCTGGCGCTGGCCTGCGACGTGGTGGTCGCGGCGGACACGGCGACCTTCGGCCTGACCGAGCCGCGCGTCGGCCTGGCCGCGCTGGGCGGCGGCATCCAGCGCCTGATCCGCGAGATCGGATCGAAGCGGGCGATGGCCATGCTGCTCACCGCGCGGAAGATCACCGCGCAGCAGGCGCTCGACCTTGGCCTGGTCAACGAGATCGTGCCGGCGGGCGACGTGCTCGCCGCGGCGCGGCGCTGGGCGGAGGAGATGCTCCAGTGCTCGCCCAACTCGCTGATCGCGACGAAGGCCGTGGCCAATGCGCTCGACGGGCGCTCGATCGCCGCGTCGATGGGCGACATGTTCGAGATCCCGGAAGTGCGCAGGCTGCTGACCGGCCCCGACGCCCGCGAAGGGCCCAAGGCCTTCGCCGAGAAGCGCACGCCCGTCTGGAGCAACCCCGAATGACCGACGCGCCGGTCCGGCTGGAACGCGACGGCGGCGTAGCCACCGTCACGCTCAGCCGCCCCAGCCGGCGCAACGGGGTGACCGTGCGGATGTGCGTGGACCTTCACGCCGCGGTGCGCGACCTCTCCATCAGCGACGCCCGCGTGGTGATCCTGCGCGGCGCGGGAACCGACTTCTCGGTCGGCGCCGACCTCGCCGGCACTCCGGGGGGCGCCCCGACCGAGGACGCACGGCCCGGCTATGCCGAGCTGGCGGAGGTCTATCACGCCTCCACCATCCTCCACGCCATGCCGCAGGTGACGATCGCCGCGATCGACGGCGGCTGCGCGGGCGCGGCGATGGGCTGGGCCGCGGCCTGCGATGTCCGCTTCGTCACGCCCGAGGCGCGGTTCAACACCGCCTTCATGAACCTGGGCCTGTCGGGCGACATGGGCCTGCCCTGGACCCTGACCCGCCTGGTGGGCCCCGCCCAGGCGCGCGAGCTGCTGCTGGCGCCGGAGAAGCTGACCGGCGAGGACGCGCTACGCCTCGGCCTGGCGACGCGGCTGTTCCCGCGCGAGGCGCTGCACGAGGAAACGCACAGGTTCGCCGCGCGCCTCGCCGCCTGCGATCCCATCGCCCTGCGCACGATGAAGGCCAACCTGCTCTCGGCCGAGCGGATGGACTTCCACGAATACATGGAACTCGAAAGCGCCCGCCATCTGCACCTGGTGAACCACGCCGGGCTGGGCCGCCAGGGTTAGAACGAATCCACCTGCCGCAGCACCTCTGCGATCGCCACGGGGTCGCTCGCGAAGCCGAGGTGGTTGCAGCGCAGGGCCACCGCCCGGTCGCGCTCGCCGGGCCAGCCGCAAGCGCAGCGCGGGGCGACGATGCCGTCGCGCGGGCTCCACAGGGCCACGGTCGGGACCGGCGGCTTAGCGGAGAAATCCCCCGCGATGGGCGGTTCGTCCACCGGATGCCCGGTCACGAACTGATAGGCGCGCCAGGCGTTGTTGGCGCGGCGATCCCCCGAAAAGGGCGTGCCCATGGTGATCACGCCGGCCACCGCCTCGGGCCGCAGCTTGGCCAGCTCGCGCGCGAAGAGGCCGCCCAGGCTCCAGCCGACCAGCACCACCGGCGCGCCCTCCGACCGGGCGATGCCCGCCACCCGGTCGAGCAGGAAGGCGAAGTTCGCCGGGGTCGGCCCGAGGTTGAAGCCGAGGCCCCATTCGTAGGCCGAATGACCCGCCCCACGGAGCGCCGTAAGCATCCGCCGCATCCGCAAGGGGTGCGCGCCGAAGCCGGGCAGGAGCATGATTGGCCGGGGATGGAGCGCCGCCGCCGGCGCGCCCCGCGAACCCCGCGGCAGGACCGCGCGCAGCTCTCCCAGCAGGAGCCGCAGCGGCGGCCCGCTGATTCCCTCGGGACGCGGCTGGCGGGCGAGCGCGGCCCGGCGGGCAAGCTCGTTGCGGCTCACCGCGCCGCGCTCCAGCGCCCCGCGCCAGAGCGCACCGCCGGTCGACAGCGCCGAATTGCGAATATCGTCGAGCATCGCCATGCACGGAACCTTGGCACAGGTTGGCCTACGCCTGGATGAACGGATCTGCCTTCACGGTGGTTCCAGGGGCGGACGTATCGCGTTGCCCCTTCGACGAAGCTCAGGACAGGCTTCGACAAGCTCAGGCCGAGCGGGGTTGAGCGCGTTGGGCAAGAAGCCCGCTCATGCTGAGCTTGTCGAAGCACACGCGCCAAAGCCGCCCAGCCGCCCGTCGCTACTTCGCCGCCGGGCAATCCCCGATCCGTTCCGACA
>CAZFPW010000027.1:10885-18746 GCA_964520765.1 uncultured Novosphingobium sp. | reverse complement strand
GCCTTCTGCAGCTTCTCGAAGGCCCGCACCTCGATCTGACGGACGCGTTCGCGGCTGACGTTGTAGACCTGGCTCAATTCCTCGAGCGTCTTGGGGTCTTCGATCAGGCGGCGCTCGGTCAGAATTTCGCGCTCGCGGTCGTTGAGGCCCTGCATCGCCTCGGTCAGCATCTCGTGCCGGTACGAGGCTTCCTGGGCGTCGGCCACGGTCACGTCCTGCAACGGGCGTTCGTCCTGCAGGATGTCCTGCCACTGGCCGCCTTCGCCGTCCTCGCGCAAGGACACGTTGAGGGAGGCGTCGCCGCCCATCATCATGCGGCGGTTCATGTTGACGACCTCGGTCTCCGAGACGCCCAGGGTCGTCGCGATGTGCTTGACCTGGTCGGGGTGGAGATCGGTGTCCTCGAAGGCGTCGATGTTCTTCTTCATCCGCCGCAGGTTGAAGAACAGCTTCTTCTGCGCCGCGGTGGTGCCCATCTTCACCAGGCTCCACGAGCGGAGGATGAATTCCTGCATCGAGGCCTTGATCCACCACATCGCATAGGTCGCGAGGCGGAAGCCGCGATCGGGCTCGAACTTCTTGACGCCCTGCATCAGGCCGATGTTGCCTTCGGAGATCAGTTCCGAGACCGGCAGGCCATAGCCGCGATAGCCCATGGCGATCTTCGCCACGAGGCGCAGGTGGCTCGTCACCAGCTGCTTGGCGGCATCGGGATCCTGATGCTCGGCATAGCGCTTGGCGAGCATGTATTCCTGCTCGGCCGTCAGCACGGGGAACTTCTTAATCTCCGACAGGTAGCGGTTGAGGCTCTGCTCACCGCCCAGGGTGGGGACCGTAACCTTGGTGTTCATCTCGCTCACTTCGACTTACCCGTCCTTTCAACGTCGGCGGGCCGCTTGCGGACCCTATATCAGGCATCCGACCTGGCCGCCACAAAGGGCTTCGATTAAACTGCAAACCTCAACTTGAACCTTCCCGAATTGAACCGCCCAGCGCCATCAGGAGTTCCCGCAAGTCGGCAGGAAGTTCGCTGCGCCAGTGCAACCGTTCCGCGGTAACGGGATGCACGAAGCCGAGTTCGGCGGCGTGGAGCGCCTGGCGGCGGAAACCCAGTTCGGCCAGGAGCGACCGGAGGCGGGGGGGCGTGCGTCCATAGACAGGATCCCCCAATAGCGCATGACCGATTGATGCCATATGAACGCGCACCTGGTGGGTTCGCCCGGTCTCCAGCCGGCATTCGACCAGCGCGGCGCCGTCCAGCGGCTCCAGGGTGCGGTAATGGGTGACGGCGTGCTTGCCCCGTTTTTCACCATTGGGCCCGTCCTCGACCAGGGCCATCTTCTTGCGGTTGACGGGCGAGCGGGCGATCGCGCCGCGCACCGTGCCGGCGGGCGGGATCGGTTGGCCGGCGGTGATGGCGAGATAGACCCGGTCGATCGAATGGTCGGCGAACTGCCGCGCCAGGCCCTCGTGCGCCGCGTCGGTCTTGGCGACGACGAGGAGGCCGGAGGTGTCCTTGTCGATCCGGTGGACGATGCCCGGCCGGGCCACCCCGCCGATGCCCGAAAGCTGCCCGCGGCAATGGTGGAGAAGCGCGTTGACCAAGGTGCCGTCGAGGTTGCCGGCGGCCGGGTGGACCACCAGGCCCGCCGGCTTGTCTACCACCACCAGGTATTCGTCCTCGAACACGATGGTCAGGGGGATGTCCTGCGGCGCGGCCTCCGCCGGGGCGGCTTGCGGCACGGCGATCGCGAAGGGCGTTCCGGCGGCGGGCTTGAGCGAGGCTTGCGTCGCGGGCTTGCCGGACAGGGCGATGCGCCCTTCGCCCAGCAGGGCCTTGATCCGCTCGCGCGACAGGCCGCTGGCTTCGGCAAGGGCCTTGTCCAGGCGCTGGCCGCCATCGGCTATCACGCCTTCGATGGTGTATTCCCCGCCCATTTCAACTCGTGGCCCCCATGTGTAGGAAATGGGAATGACCCTGGAAGTCGCAAGTGGCGTTATTGCAACACTCGTTGCGGAAGCGGCAAGCGCCGCCCCGCACGAATGCTGTGGCCTGCTGCTGGGCAGAACGGGAATCGAGGAAGCGCGGCCCGCCGCCAACGTCGCGGCCGAGCCGGCGCGGCATTTCGAGATCGATCCGCAGGCCTTGATCGATGCACACCGTGCCGCACGAAGCGGTGGCCCGCCGATCATCGGCTATTACCATTCCCACCCCGCCGGGCACCCGGTGCCATCCGCCACGGATTGCGAGCATTCGGCGGGGGACGGCAGCGTCTGGGCGATCGTTGCGGGGGGCGAGGTCGCCCTTTGGCAGGATGGCCCGGAAGGGTTCCAGGCGCTTTCCTACCGGGTGGTTGATGGTTAAGGGCTGTGCTCGACACTCAAACGGGAAGCGCATCCAACCATGTCCGTCGATGGAATCGAACTTGCCAGCCTGCTCTGCTCGCGCCTGTGCCATGACATGCTGAGCCCGGTGGGCGCATTGTCGAATGGGCTCGAACTTCTCGCGGACGAGAAGGACCCGGAGATGCGCAAGCGCTGCTTCGAGCTGCTCGAACAGTCCGCCCGGGTTTCCGCCGACAAGCTGAAATTCTTCCGCCTGGCCTTCGGCGCGGCGGGCGGCTTCGGCGATATGGTGCCGGTGGCCGAGGCGCGCAGCGTGGTCGATGCGCTGGTGGGCAACAACGGGCGTATCGAGGTGCGCTGGGCGCTGGCCGGCGATTCGCTGCCCAAGCCGGCGGTGAAGACCCTGCTGAACCTCGCGCTGATCGGGATCGAGGCCCTGGTTCGCGGCGGCACGCTCGACATCGGGGCGGAGTTGCGGGCCGATGAGACGGGCAAGGGGGCGAGCGAGATCGTCGTCCGGGCAAGCGGCCCGCGCATCGCCTTCGACCGCACGGTCGGCCATGCGTTGGAGGGCAAGCTTGCCGGGTCGGAGCTGTCGAGCAAGACGGCCCCTGCCGCGATGCTCCATCAGCTGGCGTCCAGCCTGGGCGGCGGGCTGCAATATGCGCTGAGCGAGGACGCGCTGGTCATGGGTGCGGTCCTGCCCGTGGCGTGATAGCCTGCCGGCGATGGATGAGCTGATTCACCGGGAAGCGCCGTCGCCGAACTGGAACGAGCGGCTGTTGCCGGTTTCCATGGTCGTGCTGCACTATACCGGGATGCAAAGCGCCGAGGCGGCGCTGGAGCGGATGTGCGACCCGGCGGCCCAGGTCTCCGCCCATTACATGATCGATGAGGACGGGACGGTCATCCGCCTGGTGCCCGAAGACAAGCGCGCCTGGCACGCCGGCAAGTCCTATTGGCGGGGGATCACCGACGTGAATTCGGCCTCGGTCGGGATCGAGCTGGTCAATCCCGGCCATGAATGGGGCTATCGGCCCTTCACCGATGCGCAGATGGAAGCGCTGATCCCGCTGTTGGCGGCGATCATCGCGCGGCACGACATTCCGCTGGCCAATGTGGTCGGCCATTCCGACATCGCGCCGGCGCGCAAGGACGATCCGGGCGAGCTGTTCGAATGGGAGACGCTGGCCCGCTACAAGCTGGCGCTCAAGACGCCCAAGCCCCGGATCAGCCTGGTCTATGACGAGCCGGGAGCCTTCTTCCTGGCGCTGGAGCGCTGGGGCTACGACATCGCCGACGGCCGCGCCGCCCTGCGCGCCTTCCAGCGCCGCTGGCGCCCGCGGCGGATCGACGGGGAGCTGGACGGAGAGGTCGGAGCCCTGCTGTTCGAGCTTCTGTTGGAACGCGACCTCGGGCGTGCTATCTGAGCCGCGCCAGGGGGCCGGGCAGCCGCGTCCCCCGCTCATCCTGAGCTTGTCGAAGGATCGCGGGGGCCGAGGAAAGTCCGGGCTCCACGAAACGAGGGTGGCGGGTAACGCCCGCCGGGCGCAAGCCCAGGGAAAGTGCCACAGAGAGCAGACCGCCTCAGGCTTCGGCCGGAGGTAAGGGTGAAAGGGTGCGGTAAGAGCGCACCGCGGCTCCGGTAACGGAGGCGGCATGGCAAACCCCACCCGGAGCAAGACCGAATAGGGGCGGCGCGTCCGAAAGGACAGGCGGGTTTCGCGCCGGATCGCCCGGGTTGGTTGCTGGAGCGGCGCAGCAATGCGTCGCCGAGAGGAATGGCTGCCGTGGCGGGATGGGTCCGCAAGGATACCGCCCGCCTCACAGAACCCGGCTTACAGGCCCCCTGGCACCCTCAGGGCCGTCCGACGCTCGTGTAGTTGAAGCCGGCGCTCCGCACCTCGGCGGGGTCGTAGACGTTGCGCAGGTCGACCATGACCGGGGCCGTGAGCAGCCGCTTCACCTTGCCGAGGTCGAGCGCGCGGAAGGCGTCCCATTCGGTGACGATGACCACGGCGTCCGCCCCCTCGATCGCCGCATAGGCGTCGGGCTTCATTTCCACCTCGGGCATCAGCGGCGCGGCGAGGGCCATGCCTTCGGGGTCGTAGGCCGAGACCTTGATCCCGGCATCCGCCAGGGCCTGGGCGATGGCGATCGAGGGCGCGTCGCGCATGTCGTCGGTATTGGGCTTGAAGGTCAGGCCGAGCAGGGCGACGCGCTTGCCGCGCGGCTCCGTCCCCAGCGCGTCGATCACCTTGCGGCCCATGGCCCGCTTGCGGCTCTCGTTGACCTTGGCGACCGCCTCGACGATCCGCACCGGGCTGGCGAAGTCCTCGGCGGTCTTGAGCAGGGCCAGGGTATCCTTGGGAAAGCAGCTTCCGCCATAGCCCGGCCCGGCATGGAGGAACTTGGAGCCGATGCGGTTGTCGAGGCCGATGCCGCGGCTGATATCCTGCACGTCGGCGCCGACCTTTTCGCACAGGTCCGCCATCTCGTTGATGAAGGTGATCTTGGTCGCGAGGAAGGCGTTGGCGGCGTACTTGATCAACTCGGCGCTGCGCCGGCTGGTGAAGAGGATCGGCGCCTGGTTGAGGAACAGCGGGCGATAGACCTCGCGCATCACGCCGCGCGCCCATTCGTCGTCGGTGCCGATGACGATGCGGTCGGGCCGCTTGAAGTCCCCGATCGCGGCGCCCTCGCGCAGGAATTCGGGATTGGAGGCGACCGCGAAGCGCACGCCGGGATCGGCCTCGCCCAGGATGCGCTCGACCTCGTCGCCGGTGCCGACCGGCACGGTCGACTTGGTGACGATCACCGCCGGCTCGGTCAGGTGGGGGCCGATCTCCTCGGCCACGGCATAGACGAAGGACAGGTCGGCATGGCCGTCGCCGCGGCGCGAGGGCGTGCCGACCGCGATGAACACGGCCTGGGCGCCGGCGATGCCGGCGGCAAGGTCGGTGGTGAAGCTCAGCCGGCCGGCCTTGGCGTTGCCGGTGACAAGCTCGGCCAGGCCGGGCTCGTAGATCGGCATGATGCCGCGTTGCAGCGCCTCGATCTTCGCCGGGTCCTTGTCGATGCAGACGACCTCATGGCCGAAATCGGCGAAGCAGGCGCCGGAGACCAGGCCGACATAGCCCGAGCCGACCATCGCGATCTTCATGGAATGCTCCTCGTCTGCACGTCGATCATGCCGTCTCTCTCGTTCGTTTCCAGCAGCGCCCGCGTCTCGCCCTCGAGGCGCAGCGCGGTCAACCTGCCGGAGTAATAGGCGCCCGTGTCGATTCCGATACGGTTGGGCCGTACGTCGGGCTCTTCGAAGATCGTATGCCCGTGAACCACTAACAGGCCGTGATCGACGCGCGAATCCGTGAAGGCGCCGCGAATCCAGCGCAGGTCGCGGCTGTCCTGTTCCTCGATCGCCACCCCCGGGCGGATGCCGGCGTGGACGAACAGATAGTCGCCGATGACGATCCGGTCCTCGAAGCCACGGATGAAGTCGAGGTCGGCTTCAGGGACGGAGAGCCGCATGAGGTCCTGCGCCTCCGCCAGGTCGGCGGCGGTGAAGGCGGCGCGGTCGACCGGATAGCTCAGCACCGTCTCACGGCCGCCGAAGCGCAGGAAATGGCGCATGAGTTCCGCGTTGTGGAAGCATTCGAGGAACATCTCCTCGTGGTTGCCGGTCAGGATGCGCACCTTGCGGCGCTGCTGCCAGGCGCGCGCGGCGGCCAGGACTCCGGCGCTGTCGGCGCCCCGGTCGATCAGGTCACCCAGGAGGATGACGGTGGTATCGGCCGGCGTGCCGGCCCGGTCGTCCGCCTCGATCGCGGCGATCAGCGCCTCGAACAGGTCGGCCCGGCCGTGGATGTCGCCGATCGCATAGACGCGCTCGCCCGGCGGTATGGCGGGGCGCGCGCTCTTACCGAGCAATTGGCGGAAACGGGCGATCATCGCGGCAGGCGGCCTGATAGTCCGCCTCTCGCAGGCGCACAAGCCGCTCGGTTGCCGGGCACGGTGTTGCATGAAGGGCACAGGTCATGCCGCAATGCGGGGAAGGGGAATATTGCTCTTGTGCATTGCAGCAATGAGGGGCAGCTTCGTCGGGCAAGAGCAAGATACGTCCGATATCGAGATGTGCGGCTCAAGCGCAGGTAGGGACGAAGCGACAACTCCATCAAGGAAGATTGCCATGCTCACGTCCATTCGCGGTGCTTTCGCCGCTACTCTCCTGGCCGGCACCGCTCTGGCCGCCACCCCCGCTCTCGCCGATGAGACCGATCCGCCTGGCGCGATCACGGTCAGCGGCAGCGCGACCGTCGTTTCATCCTACCGCTTCCGCGGTATCGGGCAGTCGAACAACAAGCCGGCCGTCCAGGCCGGGATCACCCTGTCGCACGAATCGGGCTTCTACGTCTCGACCTGGGGCTCGACGACCGCTGCCGACACGGCGCTCACCCCGATCGCTCCCGGTGGCACCGAGATCGACGTCTATGGCGGCTGGACCAAGGACCTCGGCGGCGTCACCGTCGACGTCGGTGCCTACGGCTATATCTTCCCCGCGGCTCCCGGCGGCAACATGTACGAGCTCTACGGCTCGGTCGGCGGCACGCTGGGTCCGGTCTCCGCGAAGGTCGGGCTCTACTATGCACCCAACCAGACCAACCTCGCCAACGACAACATCTACGTCTACGGCGATCTGAGCGCCGGCATCCCCGGCACCCCGATTACGCTGAACGCTCACCTCGGCTACACCGACGGCAGCCTGGCCTACACCAAGAACTACATCGACTGGTCGGTCGGCGCGGCCGTCAGCTGGAAGAACCTTACGCTGAGCGCTGCGGTCGTCGGCACCAATGTCAGCAAGTCCGACGTCGACTTCGTGAACGCCTGCGGCGGCTTCGGCGGCTGCATCGACTACTACCACCGCCCGGCGAAGACCATCGGCGTGGTTTCGCTGACCGCCAGCTTCTAAGCCTCGGCGCTTCGGCACGGAAATGGGCCTGCTCCGGTTCGCCGGGGCGGGCCTTTTCCGTTTCGCGGGCTTGATCGCGGCGGTCCGAGTCCCCAGAAACGCCGCATGACCCAATACCTCCATACCATGATCCGCGTGACCGATCCCGAGGCGACCGTGCGCTTCTTCGAGCTGATCGGCCTCAAGGAAACGCGCCGCTTCGACAACGAGCAGGGCCGCTTCACCCTGATCTTCCTTGCCGCACCGGGCGACGAAGGCCGGGCTGAAGTGGAGCTGACCCACAACTGGGATCCCGAGGAATATTCGGGCGGCCGCAACTTCGGCCATCTCGCCTATCGGGTCGACGACATCTACGAGACCTGCCAGCGCCTGATGGATGCCGGAGTGACCATCAATCGCCCGCCGCGCGACGGGCACATGGCCTTCGTCCGCACGCCTGACGGCATTTCGGTCGAGCTGCTCCAGAACGGCGCGCTCGACCCGCGCGAACCCTGGGCGAGCATGCCCAATGTCGGCGTCTGGTAGTCAGCGCCGGCTCGCCGC
>CAZFPW010000027.1:8390-10785 GCA_964520765.1 uncultured Novosphingobium sp. | reverse complement strand
ACGATCAGATAGGCGCTCCACGGCGCCAGCGCATGTTCCAGGCGGAGCAGCAGGCTGTCGCCCCGCCGGTCGAGGCCGAGCGGGATCGTCAGGGCGGCGAGCACGCCGGCCACGGTCGCATGGATGCCGGAATGCAGGACGCAGAACCATAGGGCCGCGGCGAGCAGCAGGTAGGGCGGCGCGCGGCGGACGCGCAGCAGGTTGAGCGCGGCCATGGCCGCCAGGATCGCAGCCCCGCCGCCCAGCCAGGCCAGGTCGATCCCGCTCGCATAGAAGAAGGCGATGATCGCCACGGCGCCCAGGTCGTCGACGATCGCCACGCTGAGCAGGAACAGGCGCAGCGAAGGCGGGGCGTGGCTGCCCAGCAGGGCCAGCACGCCCACGGCGAAGGCGATGTCGGTCGCGGCCGGGATGGCCCAGCCCGGCGCCAGTTCGCCGCCGCCGGAAACCGCCAGATAGAGTAGCGCGGGCACGATCATGCCGGCGCCCGCCGCCAGGATCGGGAGGCGGCGGCGCGGTGGGGTGGAGAGCTGCCCCTGAACGAACTCGCGTTTGATCTCTAGCCCGATCGTGAAGAAGAAGACCGCCATCAATCCGTCGTTGATCCACGCGTGCCGCGTGTCGAGCAGGCGGATCGGCGTCCAGTCCAGCTTGCCGTCGAAGAACTGATGATAGGTGTGGGCCAAGGGGGAGTTGGCCAGGAGCATCGCCAGGGCCGCGACCAGGATCAGCAGCACGCCTGCGCCGGCTTCGCCGCCGAACAAGCGGGCCATGGCCGTACCGATCCGGCTGGCGGGGTGGTTCCTGAGCGGCATTGTGCCAAGACATGAAGGCGTTGCGCGCGGGGGTCAAACCCAATAGGGGCCTGTTTTAGGGGGAAATACGAGGAAAGGCCCGGGGGGAGTGCCGACCGGAGGGATACTGTCTGCCGAGACGGTGTGGCGAGGGCTTCAACTCGTCGAGCACGAGATGATGGTCTTCGCGCTGTTCTGGTTCGTCATCGGCGCGGCGGACGAACTGGCGATCGATCTCGCGTGGGTCTGGCTGCGCCTGACCGGCCGGGTCTCGACCAAGCGCTTGCCGCGTGATTTCGGGTCGCGGGCGTTGGAAGGGCGGATCGCCGTGTTCTTTCCCGCCTGGCATGAGGCCGACGTGATCGGCTCGACGATCTCCCATACCTTGCAGGCCTGGCCCCAGGCCGACTTGCGGATCTACGTCGGCTGCTATGCCAACGATCCCGCCACGGCCGCGGCGGCTATGGCTGGAGCGGGCGGAGACCCCCGCGTGCGGATCGTGACCGTCGATCGGGAAGGGCCGACGACCAAGGCCGATTGCCTCAACCGGCTCTATCAGGAGCTCCTTGCCGATGAGGCGCGCAGCGGCCTGCGCTATCGCGGCGTGATCCTGCACGATGCCGAGGATATGGTTCATCCGGCGGGGCTGGAACTGATCGCCGAAGCGCTCGCGACCTACGACTTCGTGCAGCTTCCCGTCCGCCCGGAACCGCAGGCGCAGTCGCCCTGGGTGGCGGGCCACTATGGGGACGAATTCGCCGAATCCCATGCCAAGGGAATGGTCGTGCGCGATGCGCTGGGCGCGGCCATCCCTGCGGCGGGGGTGGGCTGCGGCTTTGGCCGCGACGTGCTGGAGGCCATTGTCCGGCTGCGGCGCGAGGAAGGCGAGGAGGGGCCTTTCGCCGCGGAATGCCTGACTGAGGACTACGAGCTGGGCTGGCTGATCGCCCGGGTCGGCGGGCGCAGCCGGTTCCTGCGCGTGCGCGATGCCGCGGGCGAACTGGTCGCGACCCGGGCCTATTTCCCGGGCACGGTTGCCGAAGCCGTGCGCCAGAAGGCACGCTGGATTCACGGCATTGCCTTCCAGGGATGGGATCGCCTGGGCTGGAGCCGCCGTCCCGTCGATATCTGGATGGCCCTGCGCGACCGGCGGGCGCCGCTCACCGCCTTCGTCCTGACGATCGCCTATGCCTTGATAGCGGTCAGCCTGATTCTCGCGGTGGCTCGATTGCTCGGCTGGGGCGGCGGTATCGACAATTCGCTGCCGTGGCGGACGCTGTTGTGGATCACCTCCTTCGCGCTGATCTGGCGGGCGACGATGAGGGCGGCCTTCGTGGCGCGCGAGTACGGCCTGGTAGAAGGGCTGCGTTCGATCCTGCGGATTCCGGTGAGCAACGCGATCGCGATTCTCGCCAGCCGCCGGGCCATCGTGGCCTATCTGCGCTCGTTGCGCGGCGTGCATGTGGCTTGGGACAAGACGATCCATAGGCTTCACCCCTCCCGGCCTTCGGCCCCAGAAGCGCGTCCATGATGGCGGTTCCGGCGCGACGTCGCGGCGAACCGTTGCTCGCGCTCGGCCTGATCCTGGCGTGCTGGATCGG
>CAZFPW010000027.1:4241-8290 GCA_964520765.1 uncultured Novosphingobium sp. | reverse complement strand
AGCGTGGGACCGTCGATCCCGACCTATGGCGGAAGCCAGGCCGGCGCCGTGCTGCGCTATCGGCTTGCGCCGGGCAACGCCCATCGTCCCACGGCCTATCTGCGGGCCAGCGCGGCGCTGAACGGATCGGGCGAGCGCGAGGCGGCGCTCGGCCTGTCGGCGCGGCCGCTCGGCGGGGTTCCGGTGGTCGTGGCCGCCGAAGGACGGCTGAGCCGCCTTGCCGGGCGCGCGGCGGTCCGGCCGGCGATCATGGCGATAACGGAATTCGCGCCGGTCGATCTGCCGGGGCGGTTGCGGACGGAGTTCTATCTCCAAGGCGGCTATGTCGGCGGCCTGGGCGCGACGCCGTTCGTCGATGGCCAGCTCCGGGTGGATCGGCGCGTGGCGCAGCTCGGCCCCGTCGAACTGCGGGCTGGGGCCGGCCTGTGGGGCGGGGCGCAACGCGGAGCGGGACGGCTCGATGTCGGGCCTTCGGCCAGCCTCACGGTGGCCAAGGGGCCGACCGCGGCGCGGGTCGGGCTCGACTGGCGGTTCCGCACGATCGGAGAGGCGCATCCGGCCTCCGGCCCGGCGCTGACCATTTCCGCAGGTTTTTAGCGCCGGTCGCCTTCCTTCCGGGACGGCGCTGGGCTAGTCCGTCGAGGCAAGATGGACGTCTATCTTCCGATCGCCAACCTGTCGGTCAACGGCCTCATCATCGTCGCTCTGGGCGCGCTGACGGGCGTGCTGTCGGGAATGTTCGGGGTCGGCGGCGGATTCCTGACGACGCCCTTGCTGATCTTCTACGGCGTGCCGCCCACCGTGGCTGCCGCCTCCTCAGCCAGCCAGGTCACGGGCGCGAGCGTTTCGGGCGCTCTCGCCCACCGCCGGGGCGGCGGAATCGATCACCAGATGGGCGCGGTCATGGTCGCGGGCGGGGTGCTCGGCACCGGCATCGGCGCCGTGCTGTTCCGGATGTTCGAGGAACTCGGCCAGATCGATACGGTCATCAACATCCTCTATGTGCTGCTGCTCGGCTCGATCGGCGCGATCATGGCGCGCGAGTCCATCCAGACCTTGCGGGCAGCGCGCAGCGGCGTAGCGATCCCCGCGCGCAAGCGGCGGCACCATCCGATGGTGGCCGCCCTGCCGGGGCGCTGGCGGTTCTATCGTTCCGGCCTCTACATCTCGCCCCTCGCGCCCCTGCTGCTGGGCGTCGGGACGGGCATCCTGACCATGCTCATGGGCATCGGCGGCGGCTTCGTGCTGGTCCCCGCCATGCTCTACATCCTGGGAATGAGCGCCAACGTGGTCGTCGGCACCTCGCTGTTCCAGATCCTGTTCGTGACCATGGCCACGACGATGATGCACGCCCTGACGACCAAGGCGATCGACATCGTCCTGGCCGTGCTGCTGCTGTTCGGATCGGTATCCGGCGCGCAGATCGGGGCGAAGCTGGCGCTGACCACCAATCCCGTCCGCCTGCGGCTGGTCCTGGCGGTGATCGTCCTGCTGGTCGCCTTCCGCATGGCGCTCGGCCTCGGTTGGCGGCCCGACGAGATCTACAGCGTGGCGCCGCTGTGAGGGCCCTATTCGCCCTGCTGGCCCTGGTCCTGCTCGGCGGTGCGCGCGATCCGATCCTGGTGCCCGAGATATCGCAGCACGAAATCCAGGTGCGGCAGGGGTTCACCGGGGCCGAGCTGCTGCTGTTCGGCGCGATCCTGACGCCGGAGGGCACCCGGATCGGACGCGATCTCGACATCGTGGTGGTGCTCAAGGGGCCGACCCAGTCGATCGTCCTGCGCGAGAAGCGCAAGGTGGCGGGCGTCTGGGTCAATGCGGACAGCACTGGTTTCCGCTCGGCGCCCAGCTTCTATGCGGTCTCCGCCTCGCGCCCTATCGGAGAGATCGTCGACGACAAGACCGCGGCGATCTACGAGCTGGGCCTGCCCTGGCTCCAGCTCTCGCCGATCGGCGCGATCGAGCCGAAGGAGCAGACCCGCTTCGCCGCCGGCCTCGTCGACCTGATGGCGCGCAAGGGGCTCTACCAGCAGGACGAGCACGGGGTGAAGCTCAGCGGCCAGGTGCTCTACCAGGCGCGCATCGCCCTGCCGTCGAGCGTGAGGACCGGAACCTATACGGCCGAGACCCTGGCCATCTCGCGCGGCCGCGTGGTCGCCGCCGCGACGAGCCAGGTCGAGGTGCGCAAGCTCGGCTTCGAGCTGGCCATTGCCGATTTCGCGGAAAACTGGTCGTTTTTCTATGGCTTGCTGGCCGTCGCGATCTCCGTGGCGATGGGCTGGGCGGCCGGCCGGCTGTTCGCGCGCCTGAACACTTAGGCCTATCTTAACCGCCTGCCCGTAGTTCTCGGCCATCTTGGGCGACGAGAAGGGGCTGCCGCGGGCGATGTCGGACATGAGCATGAACGGTTTCGGCGATGCGCGGCCAGCGCAAGCCGACGATCTGGCCGCGGTGGGCGTCGCCCACGGCCTGGACAACTCCCGCGAGCCGATCGGCATCGTGCTGGAGATCGCCGGCTCCGGCTCCGCCATCGCGCTCGACCTCCAGCGCTTGCAGGAATGCGCGGGCGATGAAGACCCCTCGATCGCCTTGGCCGGGCAGGTCGGCAGCCAGATCAAGATCCGCGTCGGCAACGGCTGGCTGCTCGCCTCGGTGCGGACCCAGCGCCAGGATTCCAAGATTCCCGGCGGCATCCTGGCCAACATCGATTTCCTCGGCGAGGGCGACGAGGAGCGGCTGACCGGCCGCATCCACGGCTTCCGCCGCGGCGTGACCTCCTATCCGATCCCCGGCGCGCTGGTCTATCCCGCGACCGGCAAGGACCTGCGCGAGATCTACGCCGGAGACGGCCGCTCCAGCATCCAGATCGGCACGGTGTTCCCGACCAAGGACATCCGCGCCGGCATCTATATCGACGCCTTCCTCGGCAAGCACTTCGCCCTGCTCGGCTCGACCGGCACCGGCAAGTCGACCAGCGCCGCCCTGATCCTCCACCGGATCTGCGAGACCGCGCCGAACGGCCATGTGGTGATGATCGACCCGCACGGCGAATATGCCTCGGCCTTCCGCAATACCGGGATCATCCTCGACGTCTCGAACCTGCAGATGCCCTATTGGCTGATGAACTTCGAGGAGCATTGCGAGGTCTTCCTGACCTCCACCGGCAACGACCGGCAGGAGGACGCCGACGTCCTCGCCAAGTGCCTGCTCCAGGCGCGGATGAAGAACCGGCTCGCGGAATCGATGGGCAAGATCACCGTCGATACGCCGATCCCCTATCTGCTGTCGGACCTGACCAACATCCTCCAGACCGAGATGGGCAAGCTCGACAAGGCGACCTCCAGCGCGCCCTACATGCGCGTGAAGAGCAAGATCGACGAGATGAAGGCCGATCCGCGCTATCAGTTCATGTTCTCGGGCATGCTGGTCGGGGATACGATGGGCGATTTCATCGGCAAGGTCTTCCGCATGCCGTCCGACGGCAAGCCGATCTCGATCATCGACGTCTCGGGCGTGCCTTCCGACATCACCTCCACCGTGGTCGCCCTGCTCAGCCGCATGGTCTTCGACTTCGCGATCTGGGCGCGTGAGGAGAAGACCCGGCCGATCCTGCTGGTCTGCGAAGAGGCGCACCGCTACGTCCCCAACGAGAAGAACGCCGACGGGTCGTCGGTCGGCCGCATCCTCAGCCGCATCGCCAAGGAAGGCCGCAAGTACGGCATCAGCCTGGGCCTCATCACCCAGCGCCCCTCGGACCTGGCCGAAGGTGTGCTCTCGCAGTGCGGCACGATCATCTCGATGCGCCTCAACAACGACCGCGACCAAGCCTTCGTCAAGGCGGCCATGCCCGAGGGCGCGCGCGGCTTCCTCGATTCCATCCCCGCCCTGCGCAACCGCGAGTGCATCATCTGCGGCGAGGGCGTCTCGATCCCGATCCGGGTCTCGTTCGACAACCTCGAGGAATACAAGCGCCCGGCCTCGGCCGATCCCTCGTTCGCGGAACTCTGGCAGGAGCGCGGCGGCGAGGAGGACATGGTCACCCGCACCGT
>CAZFPW010000027.1:0-4141 GCA_964520765.1 uncultured Novosphingobium sp. | reverse complement strand
TCCTTGCGGTGGCGCCAGGTGCCCCTGGTGTAGACCAGCCAGGTCAGCCCGACCGAGACCATCGAGCTTACCGGGAACGACCACCACAGGGCGTCCGCGCCGAGCGTGGGGTAGAAGGCGAAATAGAAGCCGAGGCGCACCGGGTAATAGGCGATGACCTGGATGATCATCGGGGCGATCACCACGCCATAGGCGCGCAGGGTGCCGGACACGACCATCATCGCGCCCATCACGATATAGGACCAGGTCACGACGTACTGGATGTGCTGGGCGATCGGCAGGGCCGGGCTGCCGCCGCCGAGGAACAGCGCGAGCAGCGGGTGCGAAGCGGCGACGACCAGGGCGGTCAGCAGCCCGGTCAGCGCCAGGTTGGCGAGCATGCCGACATTGGTGATCTGGCTTACCCGCTGGTGATTCCCCGCGCCGATGTTCTGGGCGACCATGGCGCTGATCGCCGTGCCGAGCGCGAAGGCCGGCATCTGCAGGTAGTTCCAGAGCTGCATCGAGGCGCTGTAGGCGGCCGTGGTGTTGAGCCCCTCGCGGTTGACCAGGCCGATGACGACGAGCTGCGAGGAGGAGATCAGCAGCATCTGCGCCCCCATCGGCAGGCCCTTGCCGACGATGTAGGACAGGTCCCCGGCGCGCGGGATCAGATAGCCCAGCTCGTGCCCCCGCAGCCGCAGCGGCAGGTCGCGGCCGTAGAGGCGGTAGAGCACCAGCAGGCAACCGCCGAAGTTGGCGAGGCCGGTCGCCAGCGCCGATCCGGCGATGCCCAGCGCGGGGATCGGCCCCAGGCCGCGGATCAGCAGCGGATTGAGCACGATGTCGAGCGCCACGGTCAGGATCATCGAGTGGAGCGGCGTCTTGGAATCGCCGCTGCCGCGCAGGCCCATGCCCAGCATCATCGCGACGGTGCCGAAGGGCATCGTCACGAAGATCACCTTGAGATAGGCCTCGGCCTCCTCGAAGCTGCCCTCCGGCGTGGCGAGGATGCGCAGCAGCCATTCCGAGATGAGCCAGCCGATCAGGCTGACGATCACCGCCACGATCACGCAGAAGCCGAGCCCGCTGCCGAAGGTGCGGCGCGCCGCATCGATGTCGCGGTTGCCGAAGTATTGCCCGACCCGCACGGTCGTCGCGTTGCCGAGCCCGAAGACCGCGGCGAACAGCAGGAACATCACGACGTTGGCGTTGGCCGTGGCGGCCAGCGCGCTCTCACCCAGCAGGCGGCCGACCCAGATCGCATTGATCGAGCCGTTCAGCGTCTGGATCACGTTGCCGATCAGCATGGGGATCGAGAACATGACCATCGTGCGCAGGATCGGCCCTTGCGTCAGGTCGCCGCGCATCGCCTCACGGGCGGGCGGAGCGCCTTCCGGACGATCCTCACCTAGCTTAGTATTCATGTGCCTCTAGTGTCGCCATAGAGGTGAATATGCAAGCGGTCGCTGAGGTTGAATTCATGTTTTGAACAAACGTCCGCCAGCCACGGCAGGCGGGCGCGCAGGGTCGCGCTGTCGCGCCCTTCGGGCATGAGGAAGATGCGGGACGGCGCGATCCCGTGATCGTGCTGGATGGCGAAGACTTCGGCCAGGTCGTCCGGCGTGGCGATCACGAACTTGAACCAGGCCTTCGGCTCCTGCGCCCAGGCCGCGAGGCGTTCGGGCGGCTGGGCAAGATCGGCCGGATTGCCGCTGTGCTTCAGCTTGGGGCTGACGTTGTACTGGGCGATCAGCGGGGCGAGCGCGGGGACGGGGGCGACGGTGCCGTTGGTCTCGACCTCCACCCGCAGGCCGGGCAGCAGGGCGAGCAGCAAGGCCAGCATCCGGGCGAGGGCGGGGCCTTGCAGCAGCGGCTCGCCCCCGGTGACGACCAGGCGGCTGCCCCCCAGGGCGGCGATCCGCGCGGCGACCTCGGCCTCGTCCAGCGTGACCTGGTTGGCCTGGCGGTCGAAGGCCAGGTCGTCGCGGTGGGGGCGGTTATCGCCGGTGAAGCGCCAGGTATAGGCGGTGTCGCACCACTGGCAGGCGAGGTTGCAGCGCGACAGGCGGACGAAGGTGCAGGGCTTGCCGACCGAAGGGCCTTCGCCCTGGAGCGAATGGAATATCTCCGGCTCGCCGGGGGCGGTGGTGGCGAGGGTCAGCATGGCAGGTTGACACGGATTGATGAAATGGACGGTGTCCTGAGGATCGCGGACAGTTCCCCGCCGCCTGTCGCCTTGCGCGGCCGCGCGTGGTCCCGTTCGGCCTTGGCGGCGGGAATCGAAGGGGAGGCGGCGCGCATCCCCCAGCTTTGGCAGGCGGGGGCGATGTAGGAAAGTGGTGACTGGGGCAACTGGGAGCGCGTGGCCTTCGACAGGCTCAGGCTGAGCGGACGTTTCTAGTAGATCCGGTCACCAAGATCCGCTCAGCCTGAGCCTGTCGAAGGCCACGCGCTACATTGGCCGGAACCCTACCCCAGCCGCGCCAGCGCCGCCGCCAGCCGCTCGGCCTCGGCCGCGTGGGCGGCGTGGTCGGCGCGGGCCTTTTCAACCGCCTCGGGCTTGGCCTTCTCGACGAAGGCCGGATTGTTCAGCCGGCCTTCGAGCGACTTGGCCTCCTTCTGCGAGACGGCCAGGGCCTTCTCCAGCCGGGCCTTCTCGGCGGCGATGTCGATCACGCCTTCGAGCGGGACGATCAGGTTCGCGTCGCCCGCGCCGATCTGCATCGCCGCGCCGGTCGGGGCGGGCTCGAAGCGGATCGTGTTGAGGCGGGCGAGGCGGTCGATCGCCGCCGCATTGCGCTCGACGATCCCGCGCGTCGCTGCGCTGGCGTCGGGCAGGAAGGCGTCGAGCCGGGCGCCCGGCGCGATGCCCAGCTCGTTCTTGGCGGTGCGCAGGTTGCCGACCAGGGCGATCAGCCATTCGACCTCGCGCTTGGCCTCGGCATCGACGCCGGCCTGCGGTTCCGGCCATTTCGCGGTGATGAGCGGATAGTGCGCCCGCTTGCCCAGCTTGCTCCACAGCTCCTCGGTGACGAACGGCATGAAGGGGTGGAGCATGACCAGGATCTGGTCGAGCACCCAACCGGCAACCGCCTTGGTCTCCTCGTCGAAATTGCCCCCTTCGGCTCCGCTCAGGACAGGCTTTACCAGCTCGATGTACCAGTCGCAGAACTGGTCCCAGACGAAGTGGTAGATGGCGTTCGCGGCGGCGTCGAAGCGCAGCTCGGCCATGGCGCGGTCGAGTTCGGCCAGGGTCTCGACCACCTCGCCGACGATCCACTTGTTGACCGCCGAGGTGGCGGGCGGCGCGGCCACGCTCGTCGACGCGCCGATGCCGTTGGCCTGGCAGAACCGCGCGGCGTTCCACAGCTTGGTGGCGAAGTTGCGATAGCCCTCGACGCGCTTCTCATCCATCTTCACGTCGCGGCCCTGGCTTTCCATCGCCGCCATGAAGAAGCGCAGCGCGTCGGCGCCGTACTTGTCGATCAGGCCCAGCGGATCGACGACATTGCCCTTGGACTTGGACATCTTCTGCCCGTCGGCGGCGCGCACCAGCCCGTGCAGGTAGAGCCGCTTCCACGGCGCTTGCCCAAGCAGATGCATCCCCATCATCGCCATGCGAGCGTCCCAGAACAACAGGATGTCGAAGCCGGAGATGAGCAGGTCGTTGGGGTAATGGCGGGCGAGCAAACTATCCTCCCCGGCTCGCCGGGGAGGGGGACCAGCCGTAGGCTGGTGGAGGGGTAGTCTTTCTTCCACCCGCGCCACGATCCCCGCGACGACTGCATCGACGTTCCGCAAAACCTCACGTGCCGGAATGCGCAGAGTATCGACGCCGCATTCCTTCAGCAAGGCGTCGCGCTCGACGTCACGCTCGGCTCGGCCGCCGCGGTCATGTGCTTCGCCGTCGATCTCGATTGCCAGCGCGGCGGCGGGACAGAAGAAATCCAGCACGTAATCGCCCGCCGGATGCTGCCGCCGGAACTTGATACCGCCCGGACGCTCCTTCAGCGCACGCCACAGAATGGCTTCGGACGGAGGCATTGCCCGGCGCATCGCCTTGGCTCGCAGGATGCTGGCGTTGGTTCTTGGCGGAAGTTTGTAGGAGACCCCTCCACCAGCCTGCGGCTGGTCCCCCTCCCCATCGCAAGATGGGGAG
>CAZFPW010000026.1:0-18962 GCA_964520765.1 uncultured Novosphingobium sp. | reverse complement strand
CCCGGGCCAAGTTCGCGGAAAAGCCGATCGGGGAGTGGAATTCCTACGACATCACAGTGAACGGCGACAAGCTGACCTATCGCCTCAACGGCGAGGTGGTGAACGAGGTCACTGGCGCGATGGCCCTGTCGGGCAAGATCGGCCTGGAATGTGAGAACACCCCGATCTTGTTCCGCAATATCCGCCTGAAGACGATCGATTGAGCCGGGAGCTGGAGCGATGAAGCATATCACCCGCCGCGATGCGGCCAAGCTGACGATCGGCGCCTGGCTGGCGACGGCGATCAATGCCACGCCGGTTCTGGCCCAGGCGGCGAAGCCGGCCGGGACGATGGAGAGGCGCCGGCTCGGCACGATGGAGTGCAGCGTGACCGGGATGGGCCTCGTCACCCTGGGTCGCGACGGCGACATGGCCAAGGCCGCCCGGCTGATCCACGCTGCCCTGGACCACGGGATCAATTTCTTCGACACCGGCCAGGTCTATGGCGACACCCCGGCGGGTGAGTTCCTGTCCGAGCCGGCGCTGGGTCAGGCCCTCGTCGGGAGGCGCGGCAAGGCCTATATCTCGACCAAGTGCGGCTACGCGCCCGACCGGATGCCCCGTCGCTTCACCGGCTTCAGCGCGGCCGCGATCGAGGCGAACTGCGACCACAGCCTGAAGCAGCTCCGCACCGACTACATCGACCTCTACCAGCTCCACCGCGCCAGCGATCCCGACGTGCCGATCGAGGAGACGCTGGGCGCGATGTCCCGCCTGGTCGAGAAGGGCAAGGTGCGCAACATCGGCACGACCAATGGCAATGCCGCGCTGCTGCGCGAGCAGGACGCCGCCGCCCGGCGCCTCGGCGGCAAGCGGTTCATCAGCACTCAGTCCGGGCTCAGCCTGCTGTCGCGGCGCGCGAAGACGAACCTGATCCCGACGCTGCAGGAACTCGACATGGGGCTCATCCCGATCACGCCGCTGGCCAATGGCTTCCTGACCGGCAGCTACCGCCAGGGCCAGTCCGGGCCGCACGACACGATCTCCCGGCGGCTCGGCACCGACAACAACTACCGGACGCTCGAAGCGCTCGACAAATGGGCGATGGACCACGGCCACACCCTGCTGGACCTGGCCTTCGCCTGGGTCGCGGCCCAGCCGCGCGTCGTCTCGATCATCGCCGGCGCCACCAGGGAAGAGCAGGTCGTCCAGAACGCCGCGGCGACCCGCTGGAAGTTGACCCCGGCCCAGGCGGCCGAGGTCACGCAGATCGCCGGCGGCTTCGACGAGGCGGCGCTGATGGGCCCGCGTCCGGGCTCGCGCCCCGCGGGAACGCCGGCTCCCGCCGCGCCCGGCACGAACTGAGGAGAACACGTCATGCGCACCTGGTTGGCAATTCCCCTGGCGGTCGCGGCCGGCGCGACCGCCCATGCGGCGGAAGAAGTCCCGCTGTTCAACGGCAAGGACTTCGCCGGCTGGACCTTCTACCTTGAGCAGAAGGGCTACAACGCCGGGGGCAAGGGCAAGATCTCCGACTTCGCGACGATCAAGCCGGGCGGGATCATCGAGATCAACCCGGCCTACCACGGCGCGCTGATGACCGAGCGGGACTACCTCAACTATCGCCTTAAGGCGGAATTCCGCTGGGTCGATCCCAAGGCGCGCAACAACAGCGGGCTGTTCCTGCGCATCCGCCCGCCCTTCGTCTGGGATTCCGAGCACGGCGAGGCCGCGCGGACATACATGGTGCAGATCCAGCCGCCCAACACGGGTGACCTCTGGGTGCTCGGCTATAGCGACACCGCGCTGCGGACCGATCCGGCGCGCAGCTACAAGCCGTTCGGTGATCTGGAACTGCCGCCCGGCATGATGGGCGCCGCCTCGCTTCACCGCCATCTCGCGGCGGCGAATGCCGAGAAGCCCGTGGGCGAATGGAACACGATCGAGACCGAGATCGTCGGCAAGACCATCAAGGTCTGGCTCAACGGCCAGCTCGTCAATGAAGGCGTCAACCTGGTCGACCTGCCCGGGCGGATCGGCCTAGAGTCCGAATTCGGCCCGATCCAGTTCCGCAATATCCGGCTGACCCCGCTGCCCGACGACGCGCCGCCGCTCCAGACCTCGGTGCCGCCGCTGCCGGCGCGCGCCCGCCCGGCGCCGGCGCCCTCCGCTCCCAACTGATCCCACACGTCGAGGAACACGCATCATGGAAACGCGCCGTCTTGGAGACATGCAGGTTTCGCTTACCGGCCTCGGCCTCGCCCAGCTCGGGCGCGACGGGGATTATGCCAAGGCGGAGCGGCTGATCCACGCCGCGCTCGATGCCGGGATCACCTTCTTCGACACCGCTGACATCTATGGGCGCGGCGCGACCGACGGCGTCTATCGGGCGGAGGAGTTCCTCGGCCGCGCGCTCCAGGGGCGGCGGGCCCGCGCGCAGATCAGCACCAAGTTCGGTTATTCGACCGCGCCGTCCCCTAGCCCGTTTCCGACCTGGCACGGGCTGGAGGCCGCCTATGTCGAGAAGGCGGTCGACGCCAGCCTCCGGCGCCTGCGCACCGATTATATCGACCTCTACCAGCCGCACACTTTCGATCCGAAGGTGCCGATCGAGGAAACGCTGGGCGCGCTCGCCAAGGTGATCAGGAAGGGCAAGGTGCGCCTGATCGGCAGCTCGCGCTTCCCGGCGGAGAACATTGTCGCCGCCGACGAGGCCGCGCGCAAAGCCGGCCTGCCGCGCTTCGTCAGCACCCAGACGGGCTTCAACCTGCTGCAGCGGGCGGCGCTCGACGAGTTCGTGCCGACGCTCGACCACCTCGACATCGGACTGATCCCGTTCAGCCCGCTCGCCTCGGGCTTCCTGACCGGCAAGTACCGCGAGAACCGCCCGCCGCCGCCCGGCAGCGCGCTGGAAAAGGTGCCGCCGCAGCTCGGCGGACAAATCCTCAACGCGCGCAACTTCAAGGTGCTCGAAGCGCTTGACGCCTTCGCCACGGACAAGGGCCATACCATGCTGGAGCTTGCCTTCGCCTGGCTGGCCGCCCAGCCGCGGGTGAAGTCGGTGATCGCCGGCGCGAGCCGCCCGGAACAGGTCTTGGAGAACGCGAAGGCGACCGAATGGCGGATGACGCGCGCGGAAGTCGCGCAGGTCAACGCCATCGTCGCCGACCTCGACGCCAGCGAACGTACCGAGAAGAGCCTGTGAGCGGGCGCAGCGGCCGGGGCGGGGCCTTGCCCGCCGTGGGGCGCCGGGGATTCCTGGGCGGCATGGCCGGGCTCGCGGCCGGCGCGGCGCTTCCCGGAGCGGCCTTCGGCCGTGCGCGCGGGCGCCGGGTGCTGATGCATCGCCTGACGCTCGGCGATTTCGCCCATCTCGACATCATGCAGTCGGGCAATCCGTTCTGGCGGCAGGCGGCGGAAGACCTAGTGGCGCTGCACGCGCGGACCGAACGGGACCTGCTGGCCGAAGGCGCCGAGGTGCTGCGGCTGGAGGACGCGCTGGACGGCGCGATCCGGGAGGCCCTCCGCCGGGGAACCTTTGAGAGCTGGGCGCGGCGCATCTATCCCGACCTGCCGGCCGTCCCCGCGGCCGATGCGGCGGCGTTTCTGGGGCGGGCCGGCGAAAGGCATCCGGCGGCGGCCCAGGCTTCGCTCGAGCTTGCCGCGATCCGCGATTTCGCGGGCCTGACCGATGCGACGCCCGCGCATCGGCTGCTCCGCTTCGCCGTGACGGAAGCTCCCGAGCTAGCCTCCTGCCGCCTCGCCGCGGCGGAACCGGGCAGGGCGACTTCCGATGCTGCCCGATGCATCCTGCCGCTGGAGTGGGCCTAGGCGGTCGTTCGTCCCTATCGGATCGCGGTGCCGACCATCCCCTCCCCCAGCGCGTCGCCCGCCGGCGCCCGCAGCCTCGTCGAAGGGCCGGTCGGAGCGACGTTGCTGCGCTTCTCGCTGCCCATCATGGCCTCGACCGCGCTGCAATCGCTCAACGGCTCGATCAATGCGATCTGGATCGGCCGGTTCCTGGGGGAGGAGGCCCTGACGGCGAGCGCCAACGGCAACCTCGTTCTCTTCGTCCTGGTGGCCTTCGCCTTCGGTCTGGCGATGTCCTCGACCGTGCTGGTCGGCCAGGCGGTCGGCCGCGGCGACCTGGACGAGGCGCGCCGCGTGCTGGGCGCGGCCATCGCGGTCTTCGCCGGGCTGTCGCTGGTCCTGACCGCGCTGGCCTGGTGGCTGGCGCCGACCATTCTCCATCTGCTGGCCGTGCCGGAAGGCGCCTATGGCCCGGCGCTCACCTATTTCCGGGCGGTCCTGCTCTCGCTGCCCGCGACGATGCTGATCTCGGTGATCATGCAGGCGCTGCGCGGCGCGGGGGACAGCCTCACCCCCATGCTGTTCCTGCTGCTCTCCTCGCTGCTCGACACCGCGCTCAACCCCGTGCTGATCCTGGGGCTCGGGCCGCTGCCCGCCCTGGGCATCGCGGGCTCCGGCCTGGCGACGGCGATCGCCAGCCTGGTCAGCCTGGTGCTGCTCGTCGCCTACGGCTATGCCCGGGGCCTGCCGCTGTGGCTGCACGGGCCGGGGCTGCGCCATCTGCGCGCCGCGCCGGACCAGGTCCGGGCGATGATCCGGCTCGGCGTGCCGACCGGCCTGCAGATGATCGTCACCTCGTCCTCGGCGTTGATCATGCTCGGCCTGATCAATCGCGAAGGCGCGCTGGTGACCGCGGCCTATGCGGCGATGCAGCAGGTCTGGACCTATATCCAGATCCCCGCGCTGTCGTTGGGCGCGGCGTCGAGCGCGATGGTCGCGCAAAACATCGGGGCAGGGCGGTGGGACCGCGTCGGGCGGATCACCGCCGCCGCGCTGCTGTGGAACCTGCTGCTCACCAACCTGCTGATCGTGGCGCTCACCCTGATCGACCTGCAGGTGCTGGCCTTCTTCCTGGGCGGCGACAGCTCGGTCCTGATGCTGGGGCGGCACATCCACCGCCTGGCGACCTGGGGTTTCTTCTTCTCGGGCGCGAGCATGGTCCTGTTCGGGGTCGTGCGCGGCAACGGCACGGTCGTCGCGCCGCTGCTGATGCTGATCGTGACGATGTACCCCGTGCGGATCGGCGCGGCCCTGCTGCTCGAACCCTGGCTGGGCCGGGACGCGCTGTGGGTGGCCTTTCCGCTCAGCAGCGTCGTCGCCACGCTCCTGGCCGCGGGCCTCTATGCCCACGGCGGCTGGCGCAAGCGCCGGCTGGGCGCGACGGACGGTCCCTATCAATACGTCGAAGGGGCCCTCGCGGGGGCCGAGCCCGGCGGCAGTCTTCAACCACGCGGATAGCGCCGCGCATGCATACTGGAGGGTAGCTTCATGGATCTCGGACTGGCCGGCAAGGTCGCCATCGTCACCGGCGGGACCGCCAACATCGGGCGGGCGACCGTGCTCGCCCTAGCGGCGGAGGGGGCGAAGGTGGTGATCGCCGGGCGCGACGCCGCGGCGGGCGAACGGATCGTGGAACAGGCCAGGGAACTGGGCGCGGCGGAGGCGGTCTTCGTCGCGGCCGAGATGACCGACTCGGCCTCGCCCGCGAAGATCCTCGCCGCCGCAGAGGCTCTGGGGCCGGTCCTGGTCCTGGTCAACAACGTGGGCGGCAACGTCGGCTCGGGCCTGTTCATCGATTCCGATCCTGAGACCTGGCTACCCGACATCGACCTCAACTTCGGCACGACGCTCAGGATGACGCACGCGGTCCTGCCCGGCATGCGCGTGCGCGGCGGGGGGCGGATCGTCAACGTCGGCTCGACGGCGGGGCTCGTCGGCGATTACATGCTGCCGGTCTATTCGGCGGCGAAGGCCGCGGTCCACGGCTTCACCAAGGTGCTGGCCAAGGAGGTGGGCGAGCACGGGATCACGGTCAACTGCGTCGCGCCCTATGGCACGATGTCGGAGGACCCGGCCGCGTTCAGCTCGGGCAGCCGCTGGAACCCCGAGACCGGCTTCCTCGCCAGGGCGTTCCGCAGCGAAGACCCCTCCGTCCTGTCGAAGCGCGCCCGCCGCGGCGTCCTTGCCCGCAGCCTGGCGCGGCCCGAGGAGGTCGCCGCCGCGATCCTCTACCTGGCCTCGGACCAGGCCGCCGGCTTCGTGACCGGCCAGGTCCTGCAGGTGGAGGGCGGAACCCTGCTCTGATGGCGCGGCGTTATCCTGAGCTAACCGCAGCTCCCTTGCTTGCACGCCGTACGGCGGGGCGTTAGGTTTCCTGCCCATCCGAAAGGATGGGTAGCCGATACCGCTCGACTCATCGCGGACTTGGAAGGGCGGGCATGTCTCAACGCAAGATCATAGCAGAAGTTTTTACCGAGCGGCGAGATGACTTGGTGAAATATGCTGGCGCCGTAAGCGGGGATGAGGCCGGCGCCGAAGATCTGGTGCAAGAAGCATGGCTGCGTTGTGATCGCGCTGCCCATGCCAGCACGATCAAGCGCCCGATCCACCTGCTCTGGCGTATCCTGCGGAACATCTCGATCGACCGAAGCCGGCGTATCGCCCATGAGAAGCGCACCATCGTCGCGGGTGAAAGCGAAGAGCGCCTGTCGGTCCATCCCGATGATCGTCCTTCGTCCGAAGACATGCTTATCGCCCGTGACGAACTGGCGCGGATACAGGCGGTGCTCAATGGTCTCGACCCGCGTACCCGCCGTGCGTTCGAGTTGCATCGTTTCGAGGGCGCGAAGCTGCGGGAAATCGCAGTGACCCTCGATATCTCCGTTACCGTTGCGCACGGCCTGGTGGCCCAGGCTCTCAAGCTGGTGCGTGAAGCCGTCAGTCGGGATTTCTGAATTGTCCCACCGTCAGCCCGAAAAATCTCCGTCCCCATGCGTCTGTCAGGTAGAGGCAAGGGAGTCGCCCGCCGAAGCGGCGTGACTGTTTCCGCTTTCGCAAAAAGGGCGACAGGAAAGGGATGAAGGGGGCCACCAGCGACGACGCGCGCCGTGCTGATGATGAGGCGGTGAAATGGGTCGTTCTTCTGCGTGAGGAACCCGAAGATGCCGATCTGCGCGCCCGATTCGAGGAATGGCTGGCCGCATCGCCCCGCAATGCGCGTGCCTGGGCGGCGACTGCGCACGCCTATGACCGCGCCGGCGATGCGCGTCCGGCCCATTCCCCGCCGGTCCGCGCGGCGGAGCAGCGCCCGGTGTTGCCGACCGGGCCGACACCTTATGTTCGCCGCCGCCGGCCAGGGCGCCTGCGTCCGCGCCTGCCCCGCAAGCGCGCGCTGGTCGCGGCTGCCGCCGCTGCTTGCATTGCTGTTGTCGCCGCGCCGGGCATCATGCTTCGAATGGAAGCCGATCATCTGACCGGCTCGGCGGAACTGCGCAATGTGACGCTGACGGACGGCAGCGTGGTCAGGCTCGCCCCGCATAGCGCTATCGCCGTCACCTTCGCTGGTAACCGTCGCCAGATACGTTTGCTGAAAGGCGAGGCGTGGTTCGACGTGCGACGCGATCCCGCGCGGCCCTTCTATGTCGATGCGGGGGGAGTGACGACCACCGTTCTCGGCACCGCCTTCGACGTGCGGCGCGACGCGGCGGGCGTGACCGCGCAGGTGGCGCGGGGCCGGGTCCGCGTCGATTACGCGAATGCCGCACCGCCTGTCTCCGAACAACTCGTTCCCGGCGATGGGGTGCGCATCACATTCGACGGCCGCGCCGTTCGTACCGCCCTTCCGGCGGAACAGGTTGCGGCATGGCGCAATCGCCAGATCATCGTGCGCGATCGCCCGGCGATTGAAGTGGTCGAGGCGCTGCGTTCATGGTTCCCCGGCGTCATAATCGTGCGAGGCGACAGCTTCGCCCGGCAGCGCGTGACCGGCCTCTACAATGCTGCCGATCCCGTCGAAGCGCTGCGTGGTCTGACGCGTGCCTATGGCGGCACGGTGACGACCGTAACGCCCTGGATCATCGTCGTAAGCGAAAGCTGACAGTCGCGAAGGCATCGCGCGGAAAATATTTTTCCGTTTTATATCAAATTATTGGCCTAAAGATTCCCGGCATAATTGCATCATTCGGCTCTGCCTGCCCCGAAAGGATCGGAAAGGCATGCGTCTGTTCAGATGAAAAGGTTGTTGCGACGCATTAGCGACAACGACCTGGCTTTGTTATGGATAGGCAAGGAGATCGTTCGATGGTGGGGGCCAAGGTCAACAGGGTTAGGCGGGGGGCAGGCAAGGCGCATCGCGCGCTGGTAGCAGCGCTGATGGTGACGACGGGCCTTGGCGTAACGGCGATTGGCGCAGCCCCTGCCTACGCGCAGTCGGATGCGCGTCGATTCGACATTCCCGCTCAGCCGCTCGCCACGGCGCTGACCGCCTTCGGCCAGCAATCTGGCCTGCAGGTCAGCGCGCAGGCGCCTTTGGTCGAGGGGAAGACATCGAGCGCCCTCCGGGGCGACCTGGCCGCGCTGGATGCGTTGAGCCGGTTGCTCGCGGGGACCGGGCTGACCTTTCGGATTGCGGGGAGCACGGTGACGCTGGAACAAGCGCCGCTGGCGGCGAATGACACGGTTCAGCTGGGCACGCTGCGGGTCGAGGGAGTTGGGGGCTCCGGTGGCGGC
This sequence comes from uncultured Novosphingobium sp., assembly GCA_964520765.1. Lineage (GTDB taxonomy): Bacteria > Pseudomonadota > Alphaproteobacteria > Sphingomonadales > Sphingomonadaceae > Novosphingobium. The sequence goes on along the minus strand of CAZFPW010000026.1, from coordinate 10,385 downwards.
GGCTCCGCTGCTGGCCTCGGCAGCAGGTTCGGGGACGGGGGAGATACCGGCGATCTTGCCTATCGCTCGCCGTTTTCCAGCAGCTACATCACTCGCGACGAGATCGAGCGGAATCGCGGTTCGCAGCCGAGCGATATCTTTCGGGGAACGCCGGGTGTCCTGTCTGGCGACAGCCGTAATTCAGGCGGCCTGGACCTGAACATCAGGGGAATGCAGGGCATGGGGCGTGTCCCCGTGGTCATCGACGGAGCGCAGCATTCGACCACCGTTTACCGCGGATATGCCGGGGTCGCATCGCGCACCTATGTTGATCCGGACATGATCGGCGGAATCGAGATCATCAAGGGGCCGACGTCCGGCGCCGATGCGGTGGGCGGCGTCGGTGGCGTTGTCCGTATGCGGACGATCAATGCCTCCGACATCGTGCTGCCGGGCCGCGACATCGGCATTCGTATCCGCGGCGGGTTCAACACCAATTCGCGCACGCCGCCGGCGCCCTTCACGAAGGGCGGGTTGCAGACCACGATGACCGGCAGCTTTCTGACCGGCTGCAACTATGCCAATTGCGGGACCATCCAGGATATTTCCCACATCATCGACATCAACGATCTGGGAAATGCGCGCGGCTTCGACCGACCGTCCTGGCTCAAGCCGACGGGTTGGAACGGCAGCGTTGCGGCCGCGAAGGTCTGGCGGGATGCGGAGCTGGTCGCCGCGATAGCCTATCGCACCAACGGCAACTATTTTGCCGGAACTCACGGCGATGCTCCAAAGCTTCTGATAAGCGGACGCACCCAGGACATGGGTGGGGGACGAGAGCGATATTTTACCGACATCGGCTTCGTCGCGCAGCTCAATCGCTTTCGCGCGGGGGAGGAAGTGTTGAACACATCCTCCGAAAACCTGTCCTTCATGGTCAAGGCGACGCTTCGCCCCTTCGAATTCCATTCGTTCGAATTCGGCTATTCCAACTACCAGAGCTGGTTTGGTGAACTCATGCCCTCATCCATCATTCGCGGGACGGGGGCGTTGCAATCGCCGATGAGCCACATCGATCTCGATACGTTGACGGCGCGCTACAAGTGGGATCCGCCCAGCAGTTTGATTCAGTTCCAGTTGAACGCCTCGCGGACGGAACTGGATAACCGGATCGTCACGGCCTACGATTTCACGGACAATCCCGCTTGGGCCTATGTCCAACCCTATGATGCGCGAACCCATCGCAACAGCATAGACATCAGCAACCGATCTGAATTCGATATCGGGCTTGGCCGGATGATCGCGAATATCGGCGGCGCATTTTCCTATGAGACAACGTATCAGATACCGGACGCGCCGCCGACCTATTCGGATGGCATTCCTCGCGATGGTTGGCGACGGGAATGGAGCGCCTTTGCCGATCTGGAGTGGAGCCCGATCGATCTGGTCACCTTTGCCGGTGCGATCCGATATACCCAATTCGAATCCTATGACCGCAAAGGCGGCCGCGTCTGGTTGGCGGACGAAGGGCGCTACAGCGATGTGCTGCATGCCGCCTACAACGAGTCCGGTTGGGCGCCGACTTTCTCCGTCACGCTCAATCCCGCCAAGTGGCTACAGTTCTATGCCCGCTATGCGGAGGGTATCCGCATGCCCAGCCTTTTCGAGGTTACGGCCGGCTGGTCCCAGACGCCCAATCCCGCGGTTCCGATCAAGCCGGAGCGGGCGCGTAACTGGGAGCTTGGCGGAAACGTTTCGGCCGATGGTCTGTTTTTCAATGCCGACGCTCTGCGCCTGAAGGTCGCCTATTTCGACAGCAAGGTGAAAGACTACCTGACCCGGTCGCTCGGATCGGGATGGGCGGACACCGTGCAGATGATCCGGAACATCGATCAGGCAAGGTTCCAGGGGCTGGAGACGACATTGGAATACCGGCAAGGTCCGGTGAAGCTGGAACTGTTCGCCACGCATTATTTCAAGACCGACCTCTGCTCCTTCGCCCGGCGGGGAGACCTCTATGATCCGCTGCCGCCGGAGCTGACCTGCAATGATGACCTGGAGGTGGCTTATGCCCGTAATCACATTCCGCCTGAATGGGCGGGCGGCGGATCGGTCAGCCTGTCCTTGCTGAAGGATCGGCTGAACCTGTTCGGGCGCGTGACCTTCACGGGACGCCGCCCGGACAGCGCGATCAACTCGCCCGGCTCGAGCGGCGTTGTCTCGATCATCAAATGGAGCCCCTATACGCTGGTTGATGCGCAGGTCAGCTACAAGCTGAACGATCATGTCCGTTTCGAGCTGACGGGCGATAACCTCACCGACAAGTACTACATGGATGCGCTGACCCTGGGGCTGATGGCCTCGCCCGGCCGCACCGTCCGTGCAGGTGTGACCTTGACCTTTTGAGGATCGCCACGTGGCCGAAGGCATCGAACGTGGGCTTTCGAAGTGCCTGAGGCCGCTGCCCGGAGCGTCCATGATCGGCTCGACAGATCGATCATGGACGCGGCCGGCTTCGCGCGGATGCGATCGCTCGTCGATGCGTCCCTTGCCTGAAGGGGAGGAGCCCCAACAGCGTATCCGCTATGCCGAGTGCCCGACCGACTGGCGTGCCCGCGCGGCGGGGCTGGGTGGGACGGCAGGGGTTTTCTTGGCGATTCTGACCGGGCTGACCTTTACCTGGCATATGGTCCAGCCGCTGGTCGCACCGCCTGCTCCGGTGGTGGTCAACCTGCAGAGCTTCGAGGCTCCGCCCGAACCGGTGCGCGAGGTGCCCGAGGGGCCCGAGCGGGTCGAGCAGCAGGAGCGCAAGCCGCAGGAGCGCAAGGACTTGCCGGAGCCTCCACCACGGCTTGTCCCGCCGCGCCCTTCGCCGCTCACCCCGCCCGAGCCGGAACCTCCGGCCGCGCCGGCCGAGGCCGCCGATCCGGTGCCGGAGACCGCCGCGCCCAAGTCCCTGCCCGCGCCGCCCTCGACTCGCGCCGCCAGCAACGCGCAAGCGAGCTGGGAGGCGCGGCTCTTGAGCCATCTCGAACGCTATCGCCGCTATCCCTCCTCATCGCGCGCCAGGCGCGAACAGGGTGTGGTCCATGTCCGGTTCCGCATGAACCGGCAGGGCCGGGTGCTCTCCGTCTCGCTTCTGCGCTCCTCGGGCTTCTCCGTGCTCGACCAGGCCGCGCTGGATACCCTGCGCCGCGCGCAGCCGCTGCCCGCCATCCCGGACGATCGGCCGGATGAGTTGGAGCTGAGCATCCCGGTCGAGTTCTTCGTCGGGCGGTAGGTTCGGCTTGGCCTGGTTCCCCGCCCTGGAACCTCACCTGCCGCGCAGGAAGAACTCCACGGGGATGGTGAGAGTAAGTTCGTCGGGCTTGTCCTCGGGGATGGCGGGCAGCGGCTGCGCGCGGCGCAGGGTATCCAGCGCGGCCTGGTCGAGCGCCGGAAAGCCGGAGCTTTGGATGACCGACGCCGAGAGCACTTGGCCCTGCCGGTTCATGCGGAACCGGACATGGACCACGCCCTGTTCGCGCCGGGAGCGGGACGCGCCGGGATAGCGGCGATATTTCTCCAGATGCGCCAGCAGCAGCCCCTCCCAGGTGGCTTTGGCATTGTTCGATACGCGGTTGGCCGGCGGCGCGGGCAGGGACTTGGGCGCGGTGGTCTCCGGCACCGGATCGGCGGCCTGGACCGGCTCGGCCGGCGGCGGGGCAGGGATGGCGACCGGCGAGGGCGGCAGGACCACGATCCTGGGCGGCTCGGGCCGCTCGACCTGTTCCTTGGGCTTCCGCGCCTGCTGCTCGACCTGCCTGGGGCCTTCGGGCACTTCCTCGACCGGCTGGTCGGGCGCGGCGGGGGGCGCTACGTCGAACACGGCGACGGCCGGCGGCGCGATCATCGGCTGCACCGCCTGCCAGGCGAGCAAGGCGCCGCCCAGGATCAGCAGGAACACCCCCGCCGTGCCGCCCATGCCGAACAGCCGGGTGCGCCAGTCCAGCGGGCGGTCGCAATAGCGGGGGGAGGCCTGCCAGGCTGGCAGGGGCTCTTCCCCGGGGGCGGCGGCGAAGGCTGTCGGCCCTCTCGGTTCAGCCAAGGCGGCGGTCGACATGACTCTGCACGCGGGCGAAGGCGGCGTTCGCCCCGGCGACGGCGCGGGCTTCCTCCTCGTCGGTCAGGCTCACGGCGTCGAGCGCGGCGGTGAAGGCGCGCCAGTGCGCCGCCGGTCCCTCGGGCGCGGGGGCCAGATGGCGCGCTCCGTGCGCATCGGAGAGACCAAGCTTCGCCGCTTCCTTGCGCAAAAGCGCCGCGCCCATGTTGGAGCCTTCCGCGACATAGAGCCAGCCCAGCGCCGTCGCTAGGTCCACAGGCGCATCGGCAGCGAAGGCGGGGGCATCCCCCTGCGGCAGGGCAGCGCCGAGGTCGGTAAGGTCTGTCGCGACCAGGCCCAGCCGCCGTCGCTCGGCCAGGCCGGGCAGCAGCGCCTGCAAGCCGGCATCGTCATAGAGCGCGTCGATGTCGCGGTGGAACAGGTACTGGACCGCCACGAACCGGGCATAGCCTTCGACGGAGGCGAAGGAGGCCGCGGTCATGATCGACTTGTCCAGGCGATCATGGGTGGCGTGGGTCAGGGTCTTGAGGCGCTGCGACAGCGCGTGCCCGGCAACTTCGGTCATGGCAAATTCCTCAGAAACGATAGCTGATGCCCATGCGGACGGTATGCAGGTCGGCATCGCTGTTGACCTTGCGGCCCTCCACGATGGTGGAAGTCCCCGGTCCCGATGTCGAGATGCGGATGCGTTCCCCGGTTTCCGGATCGCGGATGAACCCGCTGAAGGAATAGGCCAGCCCCACACCGGCCCGGGCATTGGCAAATTCGAACTCCTTGAGGCCGAAATGCGCATAGCTGTATTCGGCCCGCAGCGACCACCGCTTGCCGATGGCCCGCTCGATACCGCCACCCAGCACGAATCCCGTGCGCGTATGGCGATCTTTCTCGGTGAAGTAATGTTCAAGCGGGATGCTGCCCGGCGAATAGCTTTGAATGCCCAGGTAGCTTCCCGTTGAGGGAGGTGTGGATCGATATTGGTTGCGAGCCTGCGTTTCGCGCAGCCAGCCAATGCCGGCGGTAGCGTAGAGCAGCGTCTGTCCCAGCGAATAGCCCAGCTTGCCGCGCAGGGTGATGAGACGGTCCCATTTATAGCGCGTGTCCGACTCCAGGATATTGGCCTCCCGCAAGCCGGCTATGCTGAGGCTTTCTCCCGAGGTTGACGATACGCGGACACCGGACCAGGTACTGAGATCGCCCGCCAGGATATCGCCCTCGACGCCGAGCACGACATTATTGGGAAACTGATAGTTGTATCCCGCGTGCAGGCCGCCGACGAAGTTGCGAAGCTTCTGGTTGATGCGGCCGCCGTTTTCGAGATCGGCCGCCTTCCCGGCATTGTCCGTCACCTGGCCTTCCGTCCGGCCGAAGCCGTAACCGAGATCCATTCCGAGATAAGGCCCGGTCCAGTTCACCGGGCCGGCATTGCCCTTCCCGCTGAACCAGTTGCCGAACCACAGGCCGTTGCGGGAGCCGATGGTCCCCGTCAGCCCGATCCGGAAGGTCCGCCCCGGAGCTGGGACATAGCCCAGGCCCATCGGTTCGTTATAATAGCGATCGGTCAGGTTATCGACGCTCCAGTTGACCGCCAGTGCTTCGTTCAGCTTGAAACTGCCGGTGATGTCGAGCAGCACATAGGGATGCCATTCGATGGCGGAGATCAGCGGTAGAAAGCCGATTTGCGGCTTTTCGGCACCGACTGAACGCTCACCCATATAGGTCAGGCGCGCGCCGAGCATGGCCCGCTCATCCAGGAAATTCTGATTGATCGACAGGTTGGCCGACCAGCGCGGCGGGATATAGTTGGTGGCGTAATCCGACGCCAGCGAGCTGGCGATGCAGCCTTCGCCGGGCCGACAGAAGTGGATGCGGTCGTAATATGTCGCCCCGGCTTCCAGGCTGAAACCGCCCTTCCGGTAGCTGATATTGCCTTCCAGCCCGCGGAACCGCGCCCGGTCGATATTGTACATCTGCATCTGGCCGCGGTTCAAGATATAGCGGCGGGCGATGTACCCATCGATGTCGTTGTCGAACCAGATGAGCTTCAGCCCCAATTCGTCCTCGCCCGAAAAGAGCCCGGTCTTGCTGTAATTGGCGCCGAGTTCCCAGTTGTCCGCGGTTTCCTTGTGAAGATCGGGGTTGGCGATCATGAAAAAGCCGGTGGTCGCTTCCATCAGCGAGGGCAGGCGCGACGCATGTTTGTAGGTGGCGAACAGTTGCAAGCCGTCCACCAGCGTCAGCGTGACGCCTAGCGACCAGCTGAACGCTCCCTCGCCGCGCTTCAGCAGGTCGCTGTTATAGACAGTGCCGGATTGCCGGTCCTCCAGGTCATAACGCTGATAACGCGCGCCAGCGGACAGCCGTAGCCAGGCAGCGGGCTCCAGCGTCGTGTCGGCGAACAGGCTGTATTCGCTGCGGCTGCCTTCGCGACCCGGGGGAATGGAATTGTTGTTGAGCCAGCTACCGATAGGCCCTGCTTTTTCATGCAGGAAGGATGCGCCGTAATCCGCGGAAAGCAGGCCGATGGGGGTCGATAGCCGCGAGGCGTTGCCGACGTCCGCGCCCCAACTGTCGACGTAGCGGCGCGTCGCTATGTCGAAATTGTAGATGGAGGGCGCGCTTTCCTTCAGCTTCGTCAGCCAGCCGTTCAGCTTCAGATCGATGAGATCGTTATCGGGGTTCCAGCGATAGCGCGCGGTGAAGCGATTGAGACTGGTTCGGGAGAGAGGATAGTTTTGAAGAACCGCAGTCGTGGTGCTGCCGAGAGAGCCAGGATAGTTCTCCCCGAAGGTGCTCCAATAGCCGCCATAGCCCAGCTCGATCACGTGATCGTCGGCGGGGCGGACGACGACCTTGACCAGGACGGATTCATTGTTCGTGGACGTGTTGTAGACTTCCTCGCCACCTACGAACGGCGTGGAGCCATGCTTGTCGTAGAACTCGATGGCGCGATCGCACAGTTGCCGGAACTGAGCGTCCCCAGTTCCCGCCGCGCAGAAAGGAGAGGGCGTGCCGGTGGGCTTGGGGGCATGTTCACTGTTCGCTCCCGCGAAATAATTGCCGGTGCGGCGGAAGGAATAGCCGGCGAGCAGGTCCACCGCATCGCTCTTGCGCGCGAAGACGATGCTGGCGGAGCCGCCCGTGGGGCTGAAGAAGCCGGGCCGATCACGCTCGCGCGTCGCGGCGAGCGGATCACCCATCCAACTCAAAGGCTCCAATATGTTCCGGGTCATGCCCGATCCCGGCGATGTGCTGTTGTTGGACAGCGACGCCTTGACGCGAATGCCCATGGTATCGCCTTCGGGAACGATATCATCGACATTGAGGGTCGTCATGGTGACGGAGCCACCGATGCCTCCCGCGATCGCATTGCCCATTGACGGACCTTTCTCGATCGCGACGTGGCTGATGAAATCGGGATCGACGAAGCTGCGGTTGCTGGTGCCCTGATAGCCGCGATAGACGGTGGTTCCGTTGATCGCGCCGTCGACGGTCACAGGCACGCGCCCCTGCCCCTGAAGCCCGCGGATATTGACGTCGAGGCCGCCGCTGGTGCGAGCCTCGCCGGAGATGATCCCGGTCGTGCCGCGCAGCATGTCGGCCGGGGATTGAGCCGGATAGGCGTCCAGCTTCTCCTTCGTGATGACGCTCACCGAACCGGGCGTGGAATAGACGCTGCCTGCCTTTCCGTCCCAGCCGGCCACGCGACCGTTGCCGTCGCCGGCTCCGCCACCCGATCCGCGGCCGGAACCGCCTCCGCCTTCCACCCGGAGCGTGCCGAGCTGGATGGAGTCGTCGGTCGCCACCGGCGCAGGTTCCAGCGTAACGCGATTGCCGCCGGCAACCCGGAAGGTCAGGCCAGTGCCGGCCAGCATGCGCGACAGGGCCTCCATGGGGGCGAAGCTTCCCTGCACGGCGGAGCTGCGCCGCCCCGCCACCTTGCCCGCGTCATAGACGATCTGCAGCCCGGCGCGCTGCGTCAGCAGGAGCAGAGCGGAATTGAGGTCCTGCGCGGGAATGTCGACGTCTATCCGATCTTGCGCGGCCTGCGCGGCGGCGGCTTGCGGCATCGCCGCCCCGCCGATCACCAGGGCCAGGGCGCTCGCCGTGGCCGCAAGCGCCATTCGTCCGTCGCGACACCCGCGGACCTTCGCAACAACCCCCATCGATATTCCCCTTCACAAGCCTGAACGATCCTGATGCGATAAGAATTCGCATTAGCGTATCGCCTAGACGTCTGAGGGGCGGTGACTCGGTAAAGGTTCTTACAGTTTTTTTGGGAGACCGCCGAAGGGTCCGAATCCGGGAGGTTCAATAGAGGACGGTCACCAGCGGTCCGTTCACCCGCGTCGCGCCGACCTCTTCCGCCAGGGCGGCCAGGGCTCCGTCGATGTCCCCGGTGTCGAACACGCCGCTGACCTTTTCCCGTGCCAGCCGATCACCCAAGAGCAGGATGCGCCCCGCGCGGTGGCGATTGAGCTTTGCGACGACCTGCGCCAACGGCTCCCGGTCGAACACGAGGCGGCCTTGCTGCCACGCCAGGGCCAGTTCCGGCTGGGCGCGCAGCATCTCGCCCAGTCCGCCAGCCCTATCGTAATCCACCCTTTGCCCCGGCGAAAGGACGATGCGCCGCGATCGGCCTCTGCCATCGGCGGCGGAAACGGCGACATCGTGTTCCATCACCGTCACGGCCACGCCCTTGCCCGTGCGATCGACCTGGAAGCGGGTGCCGAGCGCCTGCGACGCTCCGTTGGAGGCCTCCACCACGAAGGGCCGCCCGCCGGCGCGAGCCTTGGGCACGGCGGTGAAATAGGCAACGCCGGCCAGCAATTCGACGCGGCGCTCGGTCTCGCTGTAATCGACCGCGATGGCGCTGGCCGGGCCCAGATCGACGCGGGTGCCGTCGGCCAGCGTGAACGAGCCGGTCTGAGCTATCGCGGTGCGATGATCGGCGCGCAGGAAGGTGATCGGGTCACCGATCCATGCGCTACTGATGCCGATGGCCAGGGCGATGCCGGCGGCCATGGCCGCGAATTGCGCGAAGCGTCGGCGCTGCGGCGGAACGGCGGGGGCGGCTCGGCCTGTGCCGATGCTGTGCCGGGCGAGCGATCCGGGCGCGCTGGCCAGTTTGCCCATCTCCCCCCAGGCGGCCTGGGCCTGCTTGAAGGCGGCCGGATGCTCCGGATCGCTGGCAAGCCAGGCATCGAAGACCCGGCGCTCCCCCGTGCCGAGCGGGCCCGCGCCAAGGCGCACGACCCATTCCGCGGCGGCAAGCTCGGGATCGTCGGCGCGGTCCTTATCCTCCGTCACGCTGCCGACCCCCGATTTCGTCCATGTCAGCCCCTCTCGTCATGGCAAGCTCGTCCTGCCCCCTGCACAGGACGTTTGAGCGGCCTGGATTCAGTAATGCCCCGGCGAAAATGATTATAGCGGCTTCATCCGCTGCATGACATGGTGCAGGGCCCGGGCAAGGTGCTTCTGGACGGAAGAGTCCGAAATGCCGAGCCGCTGCGCAGCCTGGCCATAGGTCAGCCCGTCGATACGGACCGCGACGAACACTTGCTGGGTCCGTTCGGTCAATTCCTCCAGCACGGTCCGCAAACGATCCAGCTCATCCCGAGCGGCGACGGCTTCGTCCTGCGCCGGGGTTTCATCGGGGAACGCGGAAAGGTGGGCCGTATCGACGGCTTCGGTGCGTCGCCGCATTTCCCGTCGACGGTGGTCGACCGCTAGATTGTGCGCGGTGCGATAGAGCCAGGCCCGGCCGTTCGCGACCACGCTCGCCCCTCCGCCTTCGACCATGCGCAGGAAGGTTTCCTGCGTCAGATCGTCGGCCACGGCCGCGTCGCCCAGCCGGCTGCTCAAATAGGCCCTGATGCCGCGCCGATGGGCGGCATAGAGGCGTGTCAACGCCTTATCCGCCAAGGCACGTCACCTCACACTATCCCGGTATGGGCTACCGATAGCTGAGTTGCGAACCGTTCGCAACAATGCCAGTGTCAGGGGCCGTGGACGCCTGGCTCTGGATCGAGATTACATGGATCACTCGCCCGCGCCTGGCCAATAATAGCTGTCGGGCAGAGGCCGCTTTCCGAAGATCGCCTGGCCGACGCGCACCACGGTCGCGCCTTCCTCGATCGCGTCCTCGAAATCTCCGGTCATACCCATCGAAAGGCCGGACATTCCCGGATGGAGCCTGACAGCGGCGTCGCGCAACCGGCGCAGCAGCGTGAAGCAGGGCCGCACCTTGGCCCTGTCGGAGCTGAACAACGCCAGCGTCATGAGGCCGCGCGGCTTGAGGCGCGGG
>CAZFPW010000025.1:0-19030 GCA_964520765.1 uncultured Novosphingobium sp. | reverse complement strand
ACCGTGCTGGCGGCGCTCAGGCTGAATCGCCCCGAGATGGCTTTCGGGCAGGTTCTGGGCACGAATTTCATCAACCTGTCCTTGCTACCGGTCGGCGATCTGATCTTCTCCGGGCCGCCCGTGCTCAACATGCTGGGGACGTTCGAAACGGCATCGGCCCTGCTCGGGGCCCTGTTGATCGGCATATTCATGGTCGGACTGCTCGAACACCGCAATCGCACGATCTGGCGCATGGGCGTCGATTCGGCAGCGGTTATCGCGGGTTTCGCCCTGGGCGTCGCCGCCTTGGCCGCGTTGCCGCCGGAGGCTCCGGCAAACGCCAGCGAAAGGAAGTCTTCGGCAAGCTCGAATTAGGCCCCGAAAAGCGGTCGGGAAACTGACTGCCGCCGCAGTCGTTATCCCAGCATCGCGCACCTGCCGCGCGCCAAGCGATGGAGCCGACCGTGGACACCAGAGGATCGAGAATTGCGCTCCACCCCCTGCATGCGATCCTGCTGAGCTTTCCCGTGGCGCTATTCGCCGGGGCAGTGGCGACCGACATCACCTTTCTGAACACCTCGGAGATCCTGTGGTCGAACTTCTCGGCCTGGCTGAATGCGGGCGGGCTCGCCTTTGGCGCCCTGGCCCTCATCTGGGCGGCCGTGACCGCGATCCGTTGGCGCCATGCGGACCGGCGGCCGCTGATCTACCTGATCTTGCTGGCGATTATGTGGGTGGTCGGCTTCGTCAATGCCCTGCTGTACAGCCGCGATGCCTGGTATTCGGTTACCGCGGCCGGGGCAGTCCTGTCGGCCCTCACCGCCCTGCTGGCGCTCGTCGCGGCCTGGCTCGCCTTCAGTGGATTCGAACGGGAGGCGCGCCAATGATCCGCCCTGCCCCCGTCCTTGCCGCAGCCTTGCTTGGCGTCACGCTCTCCGCCTGCGGCAGCGAGCCACAGGTCGATCAGTATGGCGCCACGCCGCAACTGCCCGACCAGCAGAACCGCCTGCTCCCCGCGATGCGCATTGCCGCGCCCACGGGATGGGACGGCGCACTTCCCACCGTCCCTGCGGGTTATACGATCACGGCCCTGGCGACCGGCCTCAAGATTCCGCGCCAGACGATCGTCCTGCCCAACGGCGATGTGCTCGTCGCGGAAGGCACAGGCAAGGCCGCGCCGCCGCTACGGCCCAAGGACCTGATCGCCGGGATGATCAAGGCCAGGGGCAAGACCACGGTCAAGGGCGGCAATCGCATCACCTTGTTGCGCGACGCCGACGGCGACGGCAAGGCGGAGGTGCAATCCGTCCTGCTCGACAATCTCGACGCGCCCTACGGCCTCGCCTTCGTAAACGGCGCGCTCTACGTCGCCAACCAGGGCGAACTGCTGCGCTTTCCGCTGGCCCCAGGCCAGACCAGGATCACCGTGCCCGGCGTAAAGGTCACCGACTTGCCGTCGCAGATCAACCATCACTGGACCAAGGCGCTGGCCGCCAGTCCCGACGGAACCAAGCTGTACGTCGGCATCGGCTCCAACTCCAACATCACCGAACGCGGCATGGCGGTCGAGGCCGACCGCGCGATGATCTGGGAGATCGACGCCGCAACCGGGGCGCACCGCCCCTTCGCGACCGGCCTGCGCAACCCGACCGCGCTCGCCTTCCACCCGGTGACCGGGGCGTTGTGGACCGCGGTCAACGAGCGGGACGAGCTTGGCGCGAACCTGGTGCCCGACTACATCACCTCGGTGCGGGAAGGCGCATTCTACGGCTGGCCCTACAGCTATTGGGGCAAGAACGTCGATCCGCGGGTCCTGGTGAAGAACCCGGCCAAGGTCGCTTCGGCAATCGCGCCCGACTATGCACTGGGCTCCCACGTGGCGGCCCTGGGCCTCGCCTTCTCCAGCCCGGTCATGGGTGCGCAGTTCGCCGACGGCGCCTTCGTCGGCCAACACGGCTCGTGGAACCGCAAGACCTTCAGCGGCTACAAGGTGGTTTTCGTCCGCTTCGCGAACGGCCGGCCCGTGGGCCAGCCGGTCGATTTCGTCACGGGTTTCCTCGCGGACGGCAAAGCGCGCGGACGTCCAGTCGGCGTGACGCTGGACCCGCGCGGGGCGCTCCTGGTCTGCGACGACCTGTCGAACACCGTCTGGCGGATCGCGCCGAAGATCGCGGTCAGCGCACCAGGACCGGCAGCGCCTGCCACGCCACCGCCACCAGGCTGAGCGCCGCCCCGCCAAGCGCGACCGAACGCCGCCAGGCGGAAAACGCATCCACTCGACGCAGGCGCAGCGCACCGGTCAACAGGGCGAGATCCGCCACGAGGCACAATACCGTCAGCCCCAGCACGGCGGCCACGCTCGGCGCGAACTCGGCGATTGCGTAGAGGCCGAAAAAGTGGATGGTCCAGACCAGCAGCCCGCCGAGCATGAGCAGCCAACTCTTCACGCCCCGACTGCCCGCGCGAAAAGCGTGCCGACCAAGCCCTGCGCGCCGACATAACCGACGAACAAGCAAACGAGATCGAGCGTGTTGTTGCGGATTGGCGTGACCAGGTCGCGCCAGGCGCGCCATGCGAGGTAGAGCGCCATCAGCACCCCGATCCCCGCGACGGTGCCCTGGAGCGCCAGGATCGCGAACGCGGCGGCGGCCTGCCCGCTTGCCTGGGGCGCGAGGACGGCGGCCCAGGCTTGCCAATCCAGCCAGGTGAGCACTGGCACGCCAAGCGCCGCGATAATCACCGGCAGGACCGCCGCGCTCCTCCCGCGGCGGTGCAAGACCCGCGTCGCCACGGCCGCCAGGATCGCGGTCGCATAACCGAGCGCCAGCGGGAGGCCCTCCGCCAGCGCCGGCGGCGCGGTCCAGAAAGCCGGTTGGTTGGTCCACAGAAAGGCGAGGCCGAACAGCGCCATCGCGAAGATCATGCCCATCACGATCAGCAGGATGACCATCGCCCACCATCCGTGGCTCTGGGGGCCGGTGACGTAGGTCGGCACGCGGATGCCCGCGCCGATGTCCACCTCGCCCTGTTCCACCGGGCGATCGGTCTCCCACAGCCAGCGCAGCACGGCGAGCACCGCCAGCACCCCGCTGACCGCGCCGAACGTGTAGGCCTGGACGGTCAACGCCAGGAAGAACCCGGCGGTCAGCACGGCGGCTGCGAAAGGCCAGACCGAGGGACCCGGCATGATTTGCAGATATTGCGGCTCGGCCAGCAGCGGGCTGGTCACGATCGTCTCGCGCCGTCCGGTGGCGGAACCCGGCAGGAAATAACGTCCCTGCTCGACATCCTCGGACAGCCCAGGATCGTCCCACAGCGGCTCGCGGCTCTTCACCACCGGGATCGAGCGGGTCGAATAGAGTTCGGTCGGCAGCCATTCCAGGCTGCCCGCGCCATAGACGTTGCCGGCGTTGCCGCTTTCGGGCGCCAGGCGGAAGTTGCGGGCCAGGTCGATCAGGAACAGCAGCACGCCCGCCGCGAGCATGAAGGCGCCCAGGGTCGAGATCAGGCTCGGCAGTTCCCAGCCGCTGCCGGGCAGGTAGGTATAGACCCGGCGCGGCATGCCCATCAGCCCGGCGAGGTGCATCGGCATGAAGGCTACGTTCATGCCGACGAACATCAGGCCGAAGACCCATTTCGCCAGCCGCTCCGACAAGGGGCGGCGGCTGACCATCGGAATCCAGTAATACATCGCCGCGAACAGCGGGAAGACCATGCCGCCCATCAACACGTAGTGGAGATGGGCGACGATGAAATAGGTGTCGTGCGCCTGCCAGTCGAACGGCACGAGCGCGACCATCACTCCGGTCAGCCCGCCGGTCACGAAGATCACCACGCTCCCCATCGCGAAAAGGCCGGGCGCGTTGAAGCGCGGCTTGCCGATCGCCAAGGTCCCGATCCACGAGAAGACCTGGATCCCGGCGGGCACCGAGACCGCCATCGAGGCGGCGGAGAAGAATCCCGCGGTCATCGGCGGCAGGCCGGTCGCGAACATGTGGTGCGCCCAAACGCCGAAGGAGATGAACCCCGTGGCGATCATGGCGAGGACGATCAGCCGGTAGCCCACCAGCTCCGTCCGCGCGATCGTGGGGATGATCATGCTCATCATCCCCGCGGCGGGCAGGAAGATGATATAGACCTCCGGGTGGCCGAAGAACCAGAACAGGTGCTGCCACAGCACCGGATCGCCGCCGCGAGTGGCGTCGAAGAACGGCCAGTTGAACGCGCGCTCGATCTCCAGCAGCAGAGTCGCCAGGATCACGCTGGGAAAGGCGATCACGATCATCACGGCGAAGACCAGCATGGCCCAGGCGAAGATCGGCATCTTGTCCAGGCTCATGCCCGGCGCGCGGGTGCGCAGGACGCCGACGATGATCTCGATCGCGCCGGCGATCGCCGAAATCTCGATGAAGCCGATGCCGAGCAGCCAGAAGTCGGTATTGATCCCGGGCGAAAAGGCCTTGGAGGTGAGCGGCGGGTACATGAACCAGCCCCCGTCGGGCGCCAGGCCCACGAACAGCGAGGCGAAGAAGGCGAGCCCGCCCACCGCATAGGCCCAGAAGGCATAGGCGGACAGGCGCGGAAACGGCAGGTCGCGCGCGGCGAGCATCTGCGGGAGCAGCAGCACGCCGGCCGCCTCGACCATCGGCACGGCGAACAGGAACATCATCACCGTACCGTGCATGGTGAAGACCTGGTTGTAGGTCCCCTGCGGCAGCACCTCCATCAGCGGCGCGGCCAGCTGGACCCGCATCAGCAGGGCGAGCACCCCGGCGAGGAGGAAGAACAGGAACGCCGTGCCGAGGTAATAGATGCCGACGTAATTGTTGTTGACGACGGTCAGGTATTCCCAGCCTTTCGGCGCACACCAGATACGCTTGAGCTGTTGCTCCTCGCCTTCGGGCCGCGGCTCCCGCGTCGGAAAACGATCATAGAGCGCGGGATCGAAGCCCGTCTCCGATCTCACTTCAGGCCGTCCAAATAAGCGGCCAGCGCGGCAAGGTCGTCGGGCGGAAGCTGGGGATAGCTCGGCATGCGGTTGCCCGGCTTGAGCGCCTGGCTGCCCCGCACCCAGCCGGCCAGCGCGGCGTGACCGTTAGGCATGATCCCCGCGCCCAGCGTCCGCCGCGAGCCGACGTGGCTGAGGTCGGGTCCCGCAAGGCCGTTGGCGGCGGTCCCGCGCACGGTGTGGCAGGCGGCGCAACCGCTCGACAGGAACAGGTCCGCGCCCCGTCCCGCGCTCGGAGCCGGCGGAGCGAGCCGGGCGGCCTGCCAGCGGGCGAAGTCCTCCGGCTGATGCGCGATGACGACGAAGCCCATCAGGGCATGCGGCCCGCCGCAATATTCGGCGCACTGCCCGCCGTAGGTGCCGGGCCGATCCGCCTGGATGCGCAGCCGGTTGGTACGGCCAGGGATCATGTCGAGCTTGCCCGCGAGCCGGGGCACCCAGAAGGAATGGATCACATCGGCCGATTGCAGCTCGAGCAGGACCGGCCGGCCCACCGGAATATGCAGTTCGTTGGCGTCGTTCATCACCGCCCGCCCGTCTTCGCCCAGATAGGCGACGCGCCACCACCACATCTCGCCGGTTACCCGCACGCGCATCTCCCCGGGGCGCGGCGTCGTGGCCTGGAGGCTGCCGGTCAACCACAGGCCCCAGATCAGCAGCGCGGTCAGCACCACCACCGGAAAGCCGACTCCGCCGATCAGGATCGCCTTGTCGCCGCCCAGCCGCCGGCGCAGCGCGGGCTTGCCCCACAGCGCGATGCCGAGCGCCGCCAGCACGATCAGCAGGACCAGCCCGCCACCGATCAGCAGCACCCAGGCGAGCGTGGTCACCGGCCCGGCATAGGGCCCCGCGGGATCGAGCACCGGCGGCGGCCAGCCCTGCAGCAGCGTCTGCAGGCCGGCGCTAAGCGGCATGAGCGGAATGACTTGGTGCGGCGGTCAAGGCGATAGGGTTCCCAGGGGCAGCGATCCTCCCCCGATGGAACCGATAGCCCCAGCATCTGTTCCGAAGGCGATGATGCGCGTGCTGCCATTCCTGCTTCCGGCATTGCTGGGGGGCTGTGAAATCCAGCGCGGCGGCAACCCCCTGTTCCGCGATACCGGCGAAGTCATCGCCATGGGCGGCGGAGACGGCGGCGCGGCCCACGCCTGCGTCACCTGCCACGGCTTGCAGGGTGAGGGCGATGGCCGATTGGCTCCGCGCCTGGCCGGGCTCGACGCCGGCTATCTCCACCGCCAACTCGACGACTATGCCAACGGCCGGCGCGAGCATGCCGAGATGCGGGCGATCGTCCGGCGCCTCAGCGGTGCGGACCGCGCCAAGGTTTCGGCCTATTACGCTGCCCTGCCCGCACCGGCGCCCCTGCCCGCGACCTCGGCCCTCTATGCCGCCAAATGCGCCGAATGCCACGGAGCGCGGGGCGAAGGCATGGGCCCCCGCAATCCCCCGCTTGCCGGCCAGGCGCCAGCCTACATCACCGCCCAGCTCGAGGCTTGGCGCGCGGGCAAGCGGCGCGATCCGCTGGGCGAGATGCTGGCGGTCAGCCGGGCCCTTTCGCCGGTCGAGCTGCGCCTGCTGGCAAGCCGGGGCGCGGCTCCGCATCCTCCGGCCGATCCGCATCCAGTTCGGGCAGCATCCCGATGAGCACATCGTGCTTGTCCCAGAAATGATGCTTGAGCGCCGCGCCGACGTGAATCGGAACCATGACCAGCAACAGGAAAACCAGCAGCGCGTGGATGCCCTCGGCCCAATCGAGCACGGCCCACTGGACCGCGATCGGCACGTCGTGGAACGGCATGAGCGGCCAGGGAATCCCCGCCAGTTCCAGCGGCGGCCCACCGCCCAGCGCCGACCACATCGCCCAGCCCGACAGCGGCAGGCCGAAGAAGCAGATGTAGAACAGGGCGTGCGTCAGATAGGCGAGCCTGGTCTGCCAGCCCAGCTTGTCGGCATCGTTGACAGGCCCCGGCACAATGAGCCGCCAGATCGCTCTCACCGCCGCAAGCACCAGCATCAGCAAGCCGAGCTGCGAATGGACAGCGAAGGCACCTACCTTGTCCGCGCCGACGGGGAGCCGGCTCATATGCCACCCCCAGTAGATCTGAAAGACGATCAGCGCCGCCATGATCCAGTGAAAGGCGATCCCGACGGGAGAGTAACGCCGCTCGGCCGTGTGCCGCGCGGCCCATTCCTGGATCCGCCGGATCACGCCGCCACGATCCGCTGCCGGCCGTCCAGCCAGGCATGGCCGAACCAGAGGGCCGCAGCGAGATAGGCGCCGGCGCCCGGCACCCACATGATCAACCCGGCAAGCTGCTGGTCGGCAAGCGGGGTCAGGCCCCAGGCCTGGGTCGTCGTTGCATGCCAGGCGTAGAGCGGCGTGCCGGCAAAGGTGAGCAGCGCTCCGAGCAATCCGGTGAGGACAGTGGTCGCAAGCAAGGAGGCGACAGCCATGGGGGCCGATTCATTGCGGACGGCCTGCCAGAACGCAGTGCCGGAGCCGAGCAGGCTGGCCTGCATCAGCCAATATGCACCATCGCTGTCCAGGGCGAGCGAATAGGCGCCTGGTGTCAGCCAAAGCGCGAAGACGGCCGCATGAATCAAGGTCCAGGCCGCAATACCCCGTCCTCTGCGCGGCAGAGCCAGCGCGATGAGGGGCGCTGCGATGATCGCCAGGATCACGTGGTGCGCCATCCGCGCTGAAAACAGCGCCGAGGCCAGGGCGCACAGCGGCGAAACGAACAGCACGAACAGCACCGCCGTTGCCGCCAGCAGCGGCCTCCGTCGCGCGCCGCAGGCCCACCCGGCGATGGCGACCCCCAGAATTGCCGCAAGCAACAGCGGATCGAGGTTCCAACGCAGCAGCAGGTCCTCCGGTATGGGAGCCGCGCCGCAATAAGGAACCCCGGAAAGTCGCATATCAGGCAAACTTCACGCGGCGGCCGAAGTTCCAATCTCGATCCGGACGGGCATCACCTGGACCAGCGGCACTGCCGGACTAACTCCGCATCCGGGCCCTCACATCATCGCCTGCAGCGCTGGGCTGAGCCATTCCTTACCGTCACGCGTGATCAGGCGGGCCTTGAGATCGTATCTTGCCGCCAAGTGCCGCGCCCGGTCCGGCGGCGCGACGCTCAGCGCAGTGGCCCAGGCGTCTGCTTCCATGCATGAGGCGTGGATCACGGTAACGGCGGTCGTGGCGTGGATGGCGGGGCGTCCGGTCCTGGGATCTAGGGTATGGGCGCCGCGCAGGTAGTCGCCCGAGGTCGCGATGGCGAGTTGGTGCAGCGCGACGCGCAGCGGCCTCAAGGGATAGCCTCGCGGCGTCTCGACATCGACCCACCAGGGATCGCCGTCCGGGCGCAGTCCCCGTCCGGCGCACTCGCCCCCCACCTCGACCAGGGCATGGTGGATGCCGTGGTCCGCGAGCGTCCGCGCGACGGCGTCGACGGCATGGCCCTTGGCGATTCCGGAAAGATCGAGCCAGACCCCGCCGGACTGGCAGAGCCGTCCGGCCTCCGCATCGAAGGCCAGCTGTTCCGAGCCGGAATGGGCCAGGGCTTCCGTCAGGTCGGCCGGGCAAGGCTCCCCCTCGGCCAGGCGGGGGCCCAGACCCCAGATGTCGGTCAGGCGGCCGCAAGCCGGGTCGAACGCGCCTTCCGACTGCTCGGCGATGCGGAGCGCGCCGGCCATGACCCGCGCGAAGTCGTCCTCCAGGTGGACCCATGTCCCAGCCTTCGCCGCGTTGAAAGCGCACAGCCGGGATGCCGGGTCCCAGTGGCTCATCTGGGCAACGATGTCGTCGAGCCGGGCCTGAATCGCCGGCCTCAACGCGTCTGCGGCGCGGCCGCGAGGCAGGGCCAGGCGCACGCGCCAGGTCGTGCCCATCGTCTCGCCGTCGAGTTCGACGATTGCGGCGCCGGGATCGAAGCCCTTCAGCGCGTCGGGTTCGAGCCTCTCCGGCACCGCCAGACGCGGTGCCGGAGATGTCGCGATCACGGGGCGACCACTTCCAGCGTCGCGATATAGCCCATCCGCCGCTTGCTCGCGCGCGGGTGGCTCGGCTTGTCGTCGGAAGCGCTCGCGTTGAGCCAGTAGAAGCCCGCGCCCGGCCATTGGACCGTGATGATCCCCTCGGCGTCGGTCTTCAGCTTGAGGGTCTGGTCGGTCTCGCGATAGCGGCGTCCGCCGGGGATCACCTCGACATCGAGCCCCACGGCGGGCTTGCCGTCGATCAGGAAACGGAACTTGCCCGGTTCGTCGGAGACGAGGTCCGTGGGCCCGGTGACGGGCACGAATTCCAGCCCCTTGTTCGTGGGCTTCAGGACCGCGTCGGAAGGCGCGCCGGCCGTGACGAAGAATTCGTTGCGGTTGCTGATCTCGGTCAGGTTGAGATCGGTCGCACCGGCGGGGAGCTGATCCACGCTGTCGAGGTTGCGGTTCGGCCCGGCCGGCTGGCTACCGGGGCCGCCAGGACCGGCGGGGCCGCGACGGCGGCGTCCGACCGTCCATTCCTCGCCGTTCACCTTGAAGGTGCCGGTGACGTTGGTGTTCTCCAGACCGATCCGCCAGGTGCCGGGCTTGTCGATGCGGACGTCGAAGGTCGAGCGATAGCGGCCGCGCGCGGCGTTCTCGACCGCGCCATCCGTTCCGTCGGGCGCGCGGACCTTGACCCCGTCGATGTTCATCGCCGCGTGGTTGGCCTCGAACGGAGCCGTCGACATGCCGGCGTCGACGGTCACGCTTTGGGCGGTGTCCGACAGGACGGTGATCGACGGGAGCAGCCAGGCGTTGTGGGCCTGGGCCTGGCCGGCAAGGCCGAACGCGGCGGCGGCGGCGAGGAGGAGTGCCTTCTTGTACATCGGTTGACCTCTCAGCGAACGGTGATGGAAATTGCGCCCAGTTCGGTGCGGCCGCTGGCGGACGCGTTGCGAACGGGAACCTGAAGCGGAACGGAGACGACCTCGCGCCCGCCGTCCTCGCGCGACGCCTCGACATAGAGGACGTAGGTCCCCGGACGGACGTTGGCGGGAATGGGGATGCGGTGGGCGCCCGGCGCACGGGTAGCGCCGCTCACCCCATCGGCCGGCAGGCGCAGGCTGCGGCCGCCCTTGCGCCACCAGGTGCGCAGGTCGGCGAGCCACTTGGTTCCGGGTTCCGCGCCGCCCTTCTTGACGTCGTACCATACCGCCAGTGTGCGGGCGGGCCCGCCGCCCTGCGGCTCGATCCAGGCCGCGATGTAAGGGCGATGATATTCCGCGACGTTCAGCCGGGGAATGGTGACGGTGATGGTCCCCGCCGATGCCGGCGTCGCGACGATGCCGGCGGCCAGGACGAGACTTTTCTTCATGGGTGCGAGCCTTTGTCTTCGAGCGGTCAGGTGTGGAGGAAAAACAGGACGATGACGAGCGGGATCGCCGTGCCCAGGCCCACCAGCGGCCAGGTCGAGCGACGATGGCGCGCGTGGAGCTGGAGCAGGAACAGACCCGTCAGCGTGAAGACGACGCAGGCGACCGCGAACACGTCGATGAACCAGAACCAGGCCGTGCCGGTGTTGCGCCCCTTGTGGAGGTCGTTGAAGAACGAGATCCAGCCCCGGTCGGTCTTCTCGGAGGTGATGTCGCCGCTTGTCCGGTCGATGCTGACCCAGGCGTCGCGGCCCGGGCCGGGAACGGCCACGTAGACCTCGCCGGCCGACCATTCCGCGGCTATCCCGTGGGTCTCTATTCCGACCAGGCTCGCTACCTCGGCCGAGACCCGCTCGGGCAGCGGCCCCTCGTCGGCGGCCTGGCGCTGGAGCACGCCGAGCGCCGAGGCCGGAAGCGCGGCTTCGCGGGAGACCACCTCCGGCTTGGCGCCGATGGTCGCCGCATGGTTCAGGGTGATGCCCGTGATCGCGAACAGGAACATGCCCACGAGCGAGACGGCCGCGCTGATCCAGTGCCAGGCGTGGAGCTGCTTGATCCAGAACTGCCGGCCGAACCGGGGCTTGCGCCCCTTCGCGGCGCGCGGCGCGCGCACGGGACGCGCGCCGGCCGGCGTATCGCTCGCCGATGCCGGTTCGCTTGCCGGGAACTCGTCCGTTTCCGCGATGCCTTCCGCCTGTCTCAAGATTCGGGGTGCTCCATCAACCGTTCCGCTCGATCCGCAATACCCCCTCCCCTAGGGGGTATTGCGAGTCATGTTCAACATTCGCAACCGGCAACTTCCCCTTGGAGCCGGCCGCGCGAGGATCAGAACCGCGCGTTGACGCTGATCCAGTAGCTGCGCGCCCGGTCCTTGTTGTTGTAGTGATCCTGGTAGCTGGGCGTGTAGGTGCCGTCGCCGTTGTCGATGAAGGCCGTGTCGTAGGCGGTGAAGTCCCGATTGAGCAGGTTGTTGATCCGCCCGCTGATGGTCAGGTACTGGTTCAGACGGTACTGCGCGCCCAGGTTCACGACCTGATAGCTCTTCCAGAAGAGATGGTTGCCGGCGACATCGACCCCGCGATAGCGATCAGACCGATGCTCGGCGGAGAGCTGCGCGCTCAAGCCGTCGAACACCTCCCAGTTCACCGAAACGTTGGCCATGTGCTTCGCCGTCTGGGTCAGGGGGCGGCCCGCGTTTGGCCCGCTGAGCTGCTTGCTGTCGGTCAGCGTGTAGTTGGCCCGGATCGAGAGCCCCTTGAAGAACTCGTACCGCCCAGCGATCTCCAGGCCGCGGATACGGGCCTTGTCGATGTTGCTCTTTACGTTGGCCGTCCCGCCAAGACCCAGGATTTCCCAGTAGTCGCCAAGGTTGGCGCAGGGGCGTACGCCCCCTGTCACCGCGCAGGGCGGGGCGTTGAAGTCGACGATCTTGTTCTTGAAGTCGTTCTGGAACAGCGTGAGGTTGATCCCGCTGACGGGCGACGGGTTCCAGTAGATCGCGACCTCGCTGTTGACGCTCGTTTCCGGCTTCAGATCGGGATTGCCGACCATCGGGCTGGTGCCCTGGCCGCCGAAGCCGCGGATGCCGTCGTAGAGGTCCGTCGTCTTGGGCGTCTTGTAGCCGGTGCTGACGCCGCCCTTGATGGTGAGGGTCGGCGTGATTTCGTAAACCGCGTAGGCGCGCGGGCTGAAATGGCCGCCGAACATGTTGTGGTGGTCATAGCGCACGCCGGCGGTGAGCGTCAGGCCCTCGAACGGAGTCCAGTTGTCCTCGGCGAAGAGCGACCAGATGCGATGCGGCTGAACCGCCTGGACACCGCCCGCGCTCGCTTCCAGGCCGAACACGCCATCGTCGAGCTTGCCGTCGATATACTGGCCGCCGACCACGAAATGATGCCGCCCCCCGAAGTTCTCGACGGGAATGTCGAACCGGACGTCCAGCGTGTACTGGCTGCTTTCCAGCTTGCGCAGCGGACGCGGCAGGAAGGTGTCTGCGGCGATCTGGCGGCGCTCCGCAGTGGTCATGCCGGCATAGGCGCCGGTCCCGTTCCACATCTCCTGCAGGTGCAGACGCTCCGCGACGGAGAAGGGCATCGTGCGCCCCTTGTTATTGGTCTTCACGTAGGCCAGCGAGACGAAGCTCCGGGCGAAACCCCAGTCGCCCTGATGCGTGACAGCCCAGTTCAGCCGGTCGAAGACCTGATCCTGGGTATAACCGACGCGAGGTTGAACCACGCCGCCACTCGCGCGCCAGACGCTCTCGATCCCGTCGAGCGTGCCCAGCGCATAAGCGATCGCGCCCGTGTCGGGGTTTACTATCGGCGTGTTGTCATAGGACTGCCGGGAATAATCGATATCGAACGTGAAGCTGTGGTTGTCAGCCGGCGTCAGGCTGAGCGAGAGGCCGCCGCTCTTGTTGGTGTTGTCCACGGTCTTGCCGCCGGAGCCGAAGGTCAGCGCGCGGAGATGTTCGACCCCCGCGGGGTCGACCGCCGGAGTATAATCCGGCAGGGATGCGTAGCGCTTGTACAGAGATCCCCGCAGATTGAGCCCGAGCAGCCCCTTGATCAGCGGTCCACGGGCGCTGACGTCAAAGGTCATGTCGTCGCCGAACTCGCCCTTCTCCTGCAAGGTGCGGCCGAAGGTGGCCGACGCCGTCCAGCGGTCGGTGACCTTCTTGGTGATGATGTTGACCACGCCGCCGAGCGCGTCCGCGCCATAGAGCGTCGAGGCCGGGCCGCGGATCACCTCGATCCGTTCGATCGCGTCAAGCGGCGGGATGTGGTTGAACTGGTTGCCGCCGAAGTCGTTGGGATAGATGTCGCCATGGTTGTTCTGGCGGCGGCCGTCGATCAGGACCAGCGTGTAGTCGGACCCCATCCCGCGGATGCTGATGGTGCGCTGCCCGGTCTTGTCCGAGGTTTCGCCCACATCGACGCCTTCGATGTCGCGAACCGCATCGATCAGCGTCGTGTAGGGACGCTGCTTGAGTTCGTCGGCGGAGACCACGCTGATGCTGGAAGGCGCTTCGGTGATCTTCTGCTCGAAGCCGGCGGCCGTCACCACGATATCGTTGGGCTGGGCGTCCGTCTCGGCGGCGTCGTTGGCGAACGCCTGCGTGCCGCTGGCGAGTGCTGAAAGGGAAACCGCGGCGATCAACGGCAGCTTGCGAAACGACATGAAGAAAGACCCCTGCTTCTCAAATAAAGACCCGCGACCGGATTGCACCGGTCATCTCGCTATTGAGAGTGATTCTCATAAGCGAACGCGGGGCCCCTTGAGAGGCAGGCAGGGAGGAGTCAATCAGAAGACGCTCAAAAACGAACGGCAGCAATAATATGTAATGATGCGCAACAATCGGACATGAAAATTGGCGGAAACGCGTTAGTCAGCTCTGGCAAAGCTCACGCGCCGACAAGCGTTGCGAACCCGCAGCGCTCGCCAGGGTCGCGCCCTCTCCGTCGCGAACCCGCCAATCAGATCCGGTATCTATGAGCAACCTCGGCAATTCGAATGCGTTCAGAAATGGACAGGCAAAGAGGATTGCCGATGCTGCTTACCGTCCTCGGGCACCATCTGGCGCAGGGAGCGCCTGCTTGCCGAAGGGCATGATTTCGCACTGGACGGACGGCTCCCGCCAAAGAGGCCGGGGGAGCAGGGCTAGCAGACAGTCAACTTGTTAAAAGTCGGCGCGCGCGGTCGGACATGACGGTTCTGCCTTCAGCCGCTTTAAACCTACCCTCTCAGGAGGTCTGCGACAGACCGTCCTACGATCCGGGCGAGTTGCGACATTTTGAGGAGGCTGGGATTTGCCAACCCGCGCTCAAGGTGCGAAACATAGGTGCGGTCCAACCCTGCCAATTCCGCCAAGCGGGCCTGACTAAGTCCAGCCTCTTGGCGAGCCTCCTTAAGACGACGTGCAAAAATCGCCTGCTCCGTGGGCACGGCCCCTTGTGTTTTGGGTGAACTCAACTCTGCACAGCCCCTTATTAACGATCGGTAGTCCTGCTGAAATCCCCGCACCTATTCCGCAGTTGCATCGATCGCATTGCCCATTCAGGAAAATGAGCACTCGGATTTGTAACGCCCCATCCAACATCTTCAACGCAGAAAAGGGCGATGTGGATTATTGGCATCGATTCTTAACGCTATCCTACGCATAAACGCTAAGCGCTGATAGCCCATCCGCGCCAATCCCGGCGCCCCAAAATGGGATGACGCGCGGCGGCGGCATCACGTGATGCCCTCTCGCCTTCTCCCCTGGCAACGATTGCCGCCTTCAGCCCACCTTGGAGAAAAGAGGAGCCGAACGCCCGCCAGGGGCAACTCGCCGCTCTTCCGAGACCAAATCAGCCGAAACCCGCCAAACTGTTAACCTCCGACATGCGAATCGTTTGCGATTACCACTAGACTGCCGCCGACGGCCGGCTAAAAGATGTTTATATTCAACAAATTCTAAGCGAGGTCGAACTGAAGTGCGCTACGTTCCGTCCGCCTCGATGAGATCAGGAGGTACCGCGCCGTCCAGCCAATTGACTTCGGTAGCCAAGACTATCCGTGCAACCCCGGGGGTAAAAGAGAGGTTTTTCAGCGTGTCCCAGCAACGTTTATCGAACGAGACATTACGTGAGGTCGATGAACAAGACATTATGCTTCTGAGGAATGTAGGTATAAATATCAAGAAGTGCAGAGCATTGAGCAATCTAGGGGTAACCGATCTCTCCGAGATCAGCGGCCTCGCGACGGATGTCATTGCCGGACTTGAAGAAGGGACGGACGATATCCTCTTCAATGATCTGCTCTCCCTCTCCAAAGCATTGGGCGTTTCTGCCATCGACCTGATCGAGATGCCTCCACACGCGCAAAGCTCAGGATTTTCATAGATTATAATCGTCACGACCCTCCCACATCCCGGACTCCGCACGCTTTCGGCCTGCCGAATGCGGCCCAATCGGATGCAGCGACCTTAGACGCCCCCTCACGCCTGCAGGCGGACATCAGCTTAGAGAAGGGCACGGACCGATCACGACGCCTCCCATAAGGGCAGCGTTCCAGCGCCCAGTCGTAGCCATCGCCCCACCTCCTCACCGAAGCCATCGGTGGCGACTGGCAAACCCACACCAGCACCGGCCAATCAACGGCGATGGCTTTCAGCAGACTGGGCAACTGGCCTGCACCAAATCCTTTGCTGCACCTGGGTGAGAGCCCCAGAAGCCACATTGCGCCTTCGCCTCGATCTCGACCCAGCCCCTTATCACACGGCTCGGCACCCTCGAAAAAGCCATGCCAAGGTGATATATGTTGTATATATACATCTTTCATAACTCCTTGTCAGGGAATGCCGTCAGGCGGGCAGCGGCCGACCCCGTCATTCCATTTTAGTTTCAAACTATTGTTTTATATGATTTTTACTACTATCCTCTCCACCTTAGGGAATCCAATCGTACCCAACCACCACACATCCCTCCGCTTGAGCTTGACGTATATTCCACACATCCCTAGCTTCCTCCGCAGGGCCTCCAACCAGGAGAATCGTTATGCGTAACTTATTGTTGTCTGCCGGAGCCGCCGCGCTCCTCACTGCCTCGCCAGCATTCGCCCAGGCAGGCCAATCGGCCTCCTCCGGAGTAAGCACTGCGGGGCGCTCAGGATCGTCCACGACCGCCCTCATCGCCTTGGGCGTCCTGGCTACCGCCGTCATCGTCGTTGCCGCGACCACGGGGGATTCTTCACCCGCCAGCCCCTGACGGCAATCTGGAGCCCTTCGGGTCCGTCGTGCTCCAGTTTCCAGCCCATACGCCGATGACTTTGACATAACGAAAAAGCGGCGGGCTTAGACATGCATGGTTTTTTGCGATCGTCGATCGCACGTTACAAGGCCGAGGCGCCTCGAGGCCAGTTGCGCCTCGGCCTTCTTACGATACTGCTGATAGGCGCCTTCCTGATGGGCGGAAGCGCCCGGAGCGACGTCGCCTCGCTATTGTTTCTGCGCCCGCTGACGGCCGCGATCTTCGTCGGTGCGGTCATGATCGCCTTGCCCGCAGCCTGGCGCCGAGCCCCGCTGGCAATGGCCGTCGCAATGGCCGTGCTGCTGCTTTGCCTCTTGCATCTCCTCCCCCTGCCCCCGGCGATCTGGAGCGAATTTCCAGGCCGTCAGATCGCCGTGGACGTCTATCGGGGCGCGGACATGCCGCTTCCCTGGCATCCGCTCACACTGACGCCGCGAAATACGTGGAACGCCGCCTTCTCTCTGTTGGCGCCGCTCTCCGCCCTCATCCTGGTGCTGTCCCTCACCCCCGCGCATGTGCAGCGCATCCTGAGCATTCTCGTAGGATTGGCGATGCTGAGCGCCAGCATGGGAATGCTGCAGAGCCTTGGCGCAGAAGGGCTCTATTGGTACGAAATCACCAACCACGGTTCCGCCGTCGGCCTTTTCGCCAACCGGAACCACGCAGCCCTGCTCCTTGCCTGCACCTTGCCGCTGCTCGGCCTCTATACCCACACGTGGGAGCGGGGTGAGGCGCTGGCCCGCACCAAGGCATGGGCGGCCGCCCTGGCCGCCCTGGTGCTGATCGTGATGATCCTCCTGAGCGGTTCGCGCGCCGGCCTGGCGTGGGCGGCACTGGCGGTGCCGATGACGCTCTGGGTCCACAACAGCAGTGGAGAGCGCAGCCGCCTCGCCGCCGCATTACCCTGGATCGCAAGCGTAACGATAATCGGCATCGCGATTGCTTTCGTCCTGGGCGATCGCGTTCCGGCGGTGCTGCGGCTGGATGGCACCGGGGGACCGTCCGAACTCCGCCTGAGCGCCGCGCCGGCGATCTGGCGCGCCGTCAGCGACTATTGGCCCCTGGGCAGCGGCATCGGCAGCTTCACCGAAATCTACGGCATCTACGAACCGCAGGACCTGCTCGGTCCCGCCTATCTCAATCACGCGCACAACGACGTGCTGGAACTGCTTCTCACCGGCGGATTGCCCGCCGTCCTCATCGCGGTGGCCGGCATCATCACCCTCATCCGGGCAATCGCGACACCGCAGCCGCATAGACCGGATTGCAGCGAGACGGACGCCCCGCGCTGGGGACGTGCCGGCCTGTCGGTGATCGTTCTGCTCACCCTCGGCAGCATCCTCGACTATCCGCTCCGTACTCCGATCCTGGCGGTTTTCCTGGCAGTGGCCGCCGGCCTCGTCCTGAGAAGGAACACCTCGCCGCGGCACCTCGACGGACCCGACAGATCATGACCAATCAGAACCATCGCCAGTTCGTTGTCGAAGGGCGTATCCTGGCCGGGCGGATTGGCCTGTTGTTCGAGACGGAACCGAACCGCGACGTCCTGGAACTGGTCCTGGATGAAGATCCCGCGGGCTTCGTCGGCGTGCCGGTGCAGGCCGAGGGCGTGATGATCGAGGCAAACCGCTTCGTCATCATCACGATGCGGCACCTGCGGACGGAACGCGGTACGTAGCCGACGCGACTTATCGGCGCTTCCGGCACGAACGCATCGATCCCGCCGGTTGGCGACCGGCCGCGCCACACACTGGTTCGATCAGGATGGCGCGCAATCCATGCCCCACGGCAGCCTATCTAGGGCCGGCCAGATTTTCGATATACCAAGGCAAGGCCTCGCGCAGACCATCCTCAATGCGGTGGGTCGGCTCATATCCCAACAGCCGTTCAGCCTTCCCGATATCTGCCAGGGAATGCCGCACGTCTCCCGGTCGGAAAACGCTCTTGACCGGCGCCAACGCATAATCGACCTGATGCTTCCTCAAGCCCTCGCGGATCAACGCGAAGAGTTCATTGAGCGTCGTCCGGTCACCGACCGCGACATTGAAAACCTGCCCTTGGACTTCGTCCGGCGCCAGCGCCGCGCGAATGTTCGCCTGCACGGCGTTGCCTACGAAGCAGAAATCGCGACTTGTTTCGCCATCGCCATTGATCGTCACCGGCTGGTTGCACAGCATCGCCGCCGTCCACTTGGGAATCACCGCTGCATAGGCTCCGTTCGGGTCCTGCCGAGGCCCGAACACATTGAAGTAGCGCAGTCCAGTGACCCGAAAGCCGTATGTGCCGGCGTAAACGGAAGCATAGATTTCATTCGCCAGCTTGGTCACCGCGTAGGGCGACAGAGGATTGCCGATACGATCCTCGCGCTTCGGAAGGTTCGGTTCGTCGCCATAGGTCGAACTGGAGGCCGCATAGATGAAACGCCCGACCCCGGTTCGCCTGGCCGCGTCCAGCATGTTCAGGAACCCGGTCACGTTGGTGTCGTGCGAGGTCAGCGGATCCTCGATCGACCTCGGAACAGAGCCCAGCGCGGCCTGGTGCAGCACGATGTCGATGCCCCCGACGGCTGCTTCGCAGGTCTTGCGGTCCCGGATGTCTCCTTCGATGAAGCGAAAATTCCGCTCGAACTTTTCGGGCACTAGCGCCTGAACTTCATCGAGATTCCGACGGTGCCCCGTCGAGAAATTGTCGAGACCGACAACCTCCTGATCGGCCTTGAGCAAGGCTTCGATCAAGTTCGATCCGATGAAACCGGCAGCGCCGGTGACCAGCCATCGACGCGACTGGCTGCGCAATGCGGAATAGGGGTCGGCGGTCATCATCAATTCCTGTACTTGGTTGATACT
>CAZFPW010000024.1:17128-19233 GCA_964520765.1 uncultured Novosphingobium sp. | reverse complement strand
CGGCGCACCTCCTCGCGCTCGCGGCGGAGCAGGTGGGCGAGGTCGGGCGCGGTCTGGAAGTGCCAGCGCTTGCCCCGCTCGACCAGTTGGATGCCGCGCCCCTCGTAGTGCCGGGCCAGCTCGGCCAGGGCGCCACGCACCTCCGCCCCGCCGAGGTGGGTGGAGATCGCCTCGACGCTCATCGGCTGCTCGGCCGCGAACAGGGTGGCCTCGACCGCGCGGACCAGATCGTCGGGCGCGCTCATGGGCGGATGCCCCGCAGGCGCAGCGGGCCGAAGGTGTGCTCCTGCGCCAACTCCGCCTTGCCCAGCCGCGCCAGCTCCAGCGCCGCGACGAAGCTGGAGGCGAGCGCCGAGCGCTTGAGCCGGGGATCGGCGTGGGGGGGCAGGAAGTCGCGGATTTCCACCCAGTCCAGCGTGACGCCCAGCATCGAGGATACCCGCGCCAGGGCCGAATCCAGCGTCATCACCATCCGGTCGCGGACCATGTGGACCACCGGCGCGGTGCGCGCCTTGACCTGGCCATAGGCCTGGACGAGGTCGAACCATTCGCACTGCCAGCGGTTCCGGCGGTCGACCCGCAGCCCCTCCGGCACGCCCCGGCGGAACACGTCGCGGCCCAGCCGGTCCCGCCCCATCAGCCGCGCCGCCGCCTCGCGCATCGCGCCCAGCCGCTGGAGCCGCAGTTGCAGGCGCAGGGCCAGCTCCTCGGGACTCGGGTCCTCCTGCTCCTCGCGCGGGAGGAGCAGCGCGGATTTCAGGTAGGCGAGCCAGGCGGCCATCACCAGATAGTCCGCCGCCAGCTCCAGCTTCAGCGCCTCGGCCTGCTCGATATAGGTCAGGTACTGGTCGACCAGCTCGAGGATCGAGATGCGCCGCAGGTCGACCTTCTGCCGCCGGGCGAGATCGAGCAGCAGGTCGAGCGGCCCTTCCCACCCGTCGAGTTCCAGATAGAGCGCCTTGTCGTCGCCGGCCGCGACGCCGGGGCCGCCCCAGTCGTCATCCTGGTCGAACAGCGCGGACTGCCGGTCGACCAGGTCGGTCATGCGCGGGCCCCGGC
The DNA here is from genome assembly GCA_964520765.1 of uncultured Novosphingobium sp. Lineage (GTDB taxonomy): Bacteria > Pseudomonadota > Alphaproteobacteria > Sphingomonadales > Sphingomonadaceae > Novosphingobium. The sequence continues at coordinate 18,174 of CAZFPW010000024.1, read as the reverse complement.
CAGGTCGAGCAGGGCGTCGCGCCGTGCGAGCAGCTCTGGCTGCCGCTCCGTCGCGGGCTGGCTGACGGCGGTGACCGCAAGGGCGCCTTCCAGTCGCCTACTGGCTGCCCCGGAAATCGCCGGCAATTGCTCGGCAATACCGATCATGTCGGGCATTTTCGCCCAGCAATTCAAGGCGATGTCGCAGCCTGCCGCCAGCGCGCGCACCGCCCGCTCCGGCACCGAGCCGGACAGCGCCTCCATGTCCAGATCGTCCGTCAGCAGCAGCCCGCCGAAGCCGATCCGCTTGCGGATGATCTCCTGCACCACGAAGGGCGATTGCGTCGCCGGAGCCGCGGAATCCCAGGCGGTGAAGCGGATATGCCCGGTCATCGCCATCGGCGCGTCGGCCAGGGCGCGGAACGGGGCGATGTCGATCTCCAGCTCCGCCTCGCTCGCGGTGACGGTCGGCAGCTCCTTATGGCTGTCCGCCCCGGCTCGGCCGTGGCCCGGTATGTGCTTGATAGTGCCGCAAATTCCTGCCCGCGCCAGCCCGTCGAGCACGGCCCGGCCCAGCGCCGCGACGCGCAGCGGCTCCGCCCCCAGCGCCCGGTCCCCGATCACGTCGTGCGCCCCCGGCTGCCGCACGTCGAGCACCGGCGCATGGGTGCAGGTGATCCCGACCTCGGCCAGGTCCAGCCCCAGCGCCTCGGCATTCGCCCGCGCCGCCTCGATCGCGCTGGCCGGCGCGACCTCGTACAGCGCGTCGAAGGCCGCCCCGGCGGGATAGCTGGGCCACTGCGGCGCCTTCATCCGCGCCACCGCCCCGCCTTCCTGATCGATCGTGATCAGCAGCCGGTCCCGCCCGTGGATCGCCCGCAGCGAATCCGTCAGCGCCCGCAGCTGCTCGCGGCTTTCGACGTTGCGGCCGAACAGGATGTAGCCCGCCGGATCGGCGTCACGGAAGAACGCCAGCTCGCTGGCGCTGAGCGCGGTGCTGGACAGGCCGAAGATCGCGGGCGTCATGGCCTGAAAGTCGCAGGATCGCGCGGGTTTCGCAAGCCGAA
>CAZFPW010000024.1:5542-17028 GCA_964520765.1 uncultured Novosphingobium sp. | reverse complement strand
GCAGAGGTCGTTGGCCCCGGCGGAGTCGGCCGCCAGCGCCTGGAGGCGATAGACCGTGCCGATGTCGGCCTTGCCCTCGACCACCCGATGCTTGACGCCCGAGAGCACGGCCGAATGCTGCTGCGACAGCCGCGTCCAGCCCGCCTCCGCCGTGGCCAGCGAGGTATAGGCGCCGACCTGGACGCCGACACCGCTGGGCGCGGGAGTCGCCGTGGCTTCGGGCTTGGCCGGATCGCTCGCCGGCGTGACGACCTGCGCGCCCTGATCCAGCTTGGGCGCGCGGGTCTGGCCTTCGGAGACGGCAAAGGCGGAATCGCCGGTGCCGGCGAAGGTCTTGCCGCCCGCATCCTTCGGCGCTTCCTTGTAGGGAGCCTTGGGCGCCTCGATCACGCTGCCGTCGGCCTGAAGCTCGTTGCCCTCACCCCGGTGGGTCGCCCACCAGATGCCGCCGACCAGCGCGGCGAGGAGGACCAGACCGCCGACCAGGAAAGCGATCAGCCGGCTGTTGTCGGCGCTGCCGTAGTCGTCCTCGTCATCGATGGATTCCAGCCAGGGCAGGCGCTCGTCCTCATCGAGATCGAGCCGCGCCGGCTCGGTTTCGGACGCGCCATCCTCCACGAACGGCTCCTCACGCTCGCCTTCCTGGTCCGCCATGATCACATTTCCTCCACCGCCTCGACGCCGAGGAGCGCCAGCCCGTTGCGGACAAGTTGCCCGATTTGCGCCGCCAGGAAAAGCCTCGCCCCGGAAATCTGCGGGTCCTGTGCCACGATGAAGCGTTTCTCCGGCCGATCGTTGCCAAGGTTCCAATAGGCGTGGAAGGCCGCGGCAAGGTCGCCCAGGAAGAAGGCCACCCGGTGCGGCTCGCGCGCCGCCGCCGCCGCCTCGACCAAGCGGGGGAACTGCGCGGCGAGCTTGACCAAGGCCAGCTCCTCCTCGCCCAGCCGATCCAGCGCCGCGTCGGACGGGGCGAGGCCCTCGGCCGCGGCCTTGCGCAGGGTCGAGCTGATCCGCGCATGGGCGTACTGGACGTAGAAGACCGGGTTGTCCTTCGAGGCTTCGACCACCTTGGCGAAGTCGAAGTCCATCTGCGCCTCGGGCTTGCGGGTCAGCATGGTGAAGCGCACCACGTCCTTGCCGACCTCGCGCACCACGTCGGCCAGGGTGACGAAAGTGCCGGCCCGCTTGGACATCTTCACCGGCTCGCCGTCGCGCAGGAGCTGGACCATCTGGACCAGCTTGACCTCGAAGGGCGTTGGGGCGCCGTCCGCCCCGGTCATCGCCGCGACCGCCGCCTTGATCCGCTTGACCGTGCCGGCATGGTCCGCGCCCCAGATGTCGACCAGGGCATCGGCGCTCTGGGCCTTCTGGTAGTGATAGGCGAGGTCGGCGCCGAAATAGGTCCAGCTACCGTCGCTCTTCTTGATCGGGCGATCCTGGTCGTCGCCGAACTTCGTCGAGCGGAACAGCGGCAGGGCGACCGGCTCCCAGTCCTCCACCGTCTTGCCCTTGGGCGCTTCGAGCACGCCGTCATAGACGAGATCGCGTTCGCGCAGCCAGGCCTCGGCCTCGGCCGGCTTGCCGGCAGCCTGAAGCTCCGCCTCGGAGGAGAACACGTCGTGCTCGACCCCGAGCAGGGCGAGGTCCGCCCGGATCATCGCCATCATCGCGGCGACCGCCTGCTTGCGGAACAGCGCCAGCCATTCGCCTTCCGGCGCATGGGCATATTTGTCGCCGAACTCGGCGGCGAGCGCCTGGCCGACCGGAATCAGGTAGTCCCCCGGGTAGAGCCCCTCGGGGATCTCCCCCACGTCCTCGCCCAGCGCCTCGCGATAGCGCAGGTGCACCGAGCGGGCGAGCACGTCGACCTGCCCGCCGGCGTCGTTGACGTAGTATTCGCGGATCACCTTGTGCCCGACGAACTCCAGCAGCGTGGCCAGCGCATCGCCGACCACGGCGCCCCGGCAGTGGCCCATGTGCATCGGCCCGGTGGGATTGGTCGAGACGTACTCGATGTTGACCGTGGTCCCGCCGCCGACATCCGACCGGCCGTAATCGGAACCGAGCGCGGCGATCGCCCGCAGTTCGTCGAGCCAGGCTCCTTCGGCCAGGCGCAGGTTGATGAAGCCTGGCCCGGCGATCTCGGCGCTGACGACGCCCGGCAGCTTGCCCAGTTCGCCCACCAGCGCCTCCGCCAGCGCGCGCGGATTGGTGCCGGCGGGCTTGGCGAGGACCATCGCCGCGTTCGTCGCCAGGTCGCCGTGGCTGGGATCGCGTGGGGGCTCGACCGTCACCGCGCCTCGGCTCAGCCCGGCAGGCAGGGTGCCGGCGGCTTCCAGCGCATCGAGCGCGGTGGCGATCTGGGCCGCGAGCGCGGCATGGACGGTCTGAATCTGTGACATGGGCGCGCGGTTAGCCGGTTTGCCGCAGGCTCGCAAAGGCAATTGATCCGCCCGGCGCTTTTGCCCAAGATCGGACCGAGATCACAGGGAGAGGACGATGGGCGAGGATCGGCAGGCGGGATTGACGCGGCGGCAGGCCGTCGCGGGCCTGGGCGCGGCCGCGGCCGGAGCGGCCCAGGCCCCGGCGCTGGCGGCGGCGGCACCCCCGCGCGAGGACCTGACCTGGCTGCCCGCCTGGCGCATCCGCGAGCTGATCGTCGCCCGCAAGGTGAGCGCGCTGGCGGTCACCGACCATTTCCTCGCCCGCATCGCCCGGCTGGAGCCGCGGCTCCACATGTTCCGCGGCCTCGACGTGGAGGGCGCGCGGGAACAGGCCCGCGCCGCCGACCGCGCGCTCGCGGCCGGGGCCGCGCCCGGCCCGCTCCACGGCGTGCCGACCGCGCTCAAGGAGCATGTCGCGGTCAAGGGCCTGCCCTACGGCAACCCGATGAGCGCGAACTACAAGCCCCAGGTCGCGGCGCGCGATTCCATCACGGCGGAGCGGCTCCGGGCCGCGGGCGCGGTGATCGTCGGTTCCACCATCATGCCCGGCATGGGCGCCGGGGCGGGCATGCCCGACGTCTCGCGTCATCCGCGCAACCCGTGGAACACGGACCACGTGCCGGGCTCGTCGAGCGCGGGCAGCGCCGCCGCCGTCGCCTCCGGCTGCCTGCCCTTCGCCATCGGCTCGGACGGGGGCGGCTCGACCCGGCTGCCGGCCTCCTTCACCGGGCTGGTCGGGCTGCACACCACTTTCGGCCGCGTGCCGGAATTCGATCTGGAGCGCCGCCAGCTCAACTTCTTCAGCACGATCGATCCGCTCACCCGCGATGCCCGCGATACGGCAATCGTGCTCCAGGCGATCGCCGGGCCGGACGGCCGCGCCATGCTGTCGTCCGTCATGGCCCCCGCGCCCGACTACCTGGCCGAGCTGGACCGCGGCGCGCAAGGCGCGAAGCTGCTGTGGATGGACGACCTCGGCTTCGCCGCGAGCTATGCGACCGCGCAGACCCCGCGCGTCGCCGCCGTCGTGCGCCAGGCGGCCCAGGGCTTCGCCGCGCTCGGCGCGGAGGTGGCGCTGGGCGAGGGCCGATGGAGCGAGCCGCGCGACCATTCCTCGATGATGAACGGCACCTACAGCGGCCAGCCGATGGCCCGGCGCCCGAGCGACGCGGAGCTGCTGGCCTCGCTGGAGGCGCGCGAGAAGATGCGCGCCGAATTCGCCGCCCTGCTCGGCCAGCATGACGCCATCGCCCTGCCCACCGCGCTGACCACCGCGCCGAGCCTGGCCGACTGGGACGCCGGCTGGCGCGACATGGGCGGCTATTCGCGCGCCTATACGGCCAATACGCTGATGTTCAATTTCCTCGCCATGCCGGCGATCTCGATCCCCGTAGGCTTCCTCGACGGCCTGCCGGTGGGCCTCCAGCTCGTCGGCCTGCCGGACAGCGAGCCCACGCTGCTGCGCCTGGCGAACGCCTATCTGAAGCGATATCCGCGAGCCGAGCGCCCGCGCTGAGCCTCAGCGCGTGGCGTTGTAGCTCAACTGGTCCTGGTCGAGCTGGAAGCCGACCAGGACCTCGAAGGTCGCGCGCTGCACGGCGGCGCGGACTTCGGGCTCGGTCAGCGGATCGACCGCGGCGTCCTGGTCGCCCGCCTTGCGCTTGCGGGTGATGCGCTTGCGGATGTCCTCGGGCAGGGTCGCCTCGGCCCGGTCGATATGGGCGCCGCCCTGGGCATGGGCCTGCGCCCGCTCCTGCCCGTCGGCGAAGTTCAGCACGACCGTCCCGACGCGCTTGGTCACGACCGCGCGGCCGCCGCGCAGGACGGTGACGAAATAGGGCAGCGACACCTGGCGGCTGCCCCGGGTGTCGGCGCGGCGGCCGAGCACGTCGAAGGCGACCGAGGCATAGACCTTCTCGCCCTGGTTCTTCACCCCGTCGTCGCACTGGCTGCGCAGGTTGGTGATCGAGGCGGTCACGTCGATCGACGCCGCATCGCGCGCGCCGGCGGTGCGGAACAGGGTGACGTCGCCGGTATAGTCGGGAATGCCGACCGCCGGGCAGGCCCCGCGCACCGCGGTGATGCCCACGCCTTCCTGGACGACGATCTCGCCACTGGACTTGCAGCCGGCAAGCGCGGCAGCGCCAGCAAGGGCGATGGCGGCGGCGCAGAACGGGCGGGTGCGTGCGGTCATTCGGCAGATCCTCGGATATTCGTCGCGCATGCCCTAGCCGCGCGCGACGCGAAGCGCTAGAGGGGCCGACATGAACGCACCCTTTCCTTCCCCTGAATCAGCCTTGGCGGAAAAACCGCCGCTGCGCCTGCTGATCACCGCCCCGCGCGGGTTCTGCGCCGGGGTCGACCGGGCGATCGACATCGTCGAGAAGGCGATCGAGAAGTACGGCAAGCCGGTCTATGTCCGTCACGAGATCGTCCACAACCGCTTCGTGGTCGAAGGGCTGAAGGCCAAGGGCGCGATCTTCGTCGAGGAGCTGGACGAGGTGCCCGACGACGCCCACGTGATCTTCAGCGCCCACGGCGTGCCCAAGATCATCCCCGAGGAAGCGACCCGTCGCGGGCTCGGCTGGCTCGACGCGACCTGCCCGCTGGTGAGCAAGGTCCATCGCCAGGCCGAACGCCAGATCGAGGCGGGGCGGCACATCATCTTCATCGGCCATGCCGGCCATCCCGAGGTGATCGGCACGGTCGGCCAGGTCCCCGCTGGCCAGATCACCCTGGTCGAGACGGTGGAGGACATCGCCAAGCTGCCGTTCGACACCGAATCCCCGCTGGCCTTCCTGACCCAGACCACGCTCTCGGTGGACGACACGGCCGATATCGTCGCCGCGCTGCGGGCGCGTTTCCCCCAGGTCAAGGGCCCGAAGGCAGAGGACATCTGCTATGCGACCTCGAACCGCCAGAAGGCGGTCAAGGCCATCGCCGGGGAATGCGACCTGGTGCTGGTGGTCGGCGCGCCCAACAGCTCGAACTCGCTGCGCCTGGTCGAGGTGGCGGAGCGCTGCGGCGCCAAGGCCCGCATGGTCCAGCGCGGCCAGGAGGTCGATCCGGCCTGGCTCGAAGGGGTCGAGACCCTGGGCCTGACCGCCGGCGCCTCCGCGCCCGAGCTGCTGGTGCGCGAGGTCGTCCAGCAGTTGGCCGAATATCGCACGATCTCGGAAGAGACGGTGATCGCGACCGAAGAGAAGATGATCTTCAAGCTGCCGCGCGAGCTTACGGCCTAAGCCTCTCCTCGCAATGGCCGTCTACACCCAGCTCAATGCCGAAGCCCTGGCCGACCTGATCGCCGCGTTCGACGTGGGCGAGCTGCGTTCGGCCAAGGGGATCGCGGAAGGCGTCTCCAACAGCAACTGGCTGATCGAGACGGCCGGGGCGGACGGGGCCGGCGCGCGCTTCATCCTGACCATGTACGAGGCGCGGGTCGATCTGGCCGACCTGCCCTTCTTCCTCGGCCTGCTGGACCATCTCGCGGCGCGGGGCTGCCCGGTGCCGGCCACGATCCACGACCGCGAGGGCAAGTCGTTCCGCTTCGTCGACGATCCCGGCTCGCCGGCCGGGGCAGCCAAGGCCGTGGCGCTGATCGAGTTCCTGCCCGGCGTCTCGGTGGGTGAGCCGACCCCCGCCCAGGCCCGCGCCGTGGGCGAAGCGCTCGCCCGGATGCACCTTGCCGCGCGCGACTTCCCCGGCGAGCGCGCCAACGGGATGGGCTTGGCGCAGTGGCGCGCCTTCGCCACGGAGTGCGGGGCCGCAGGCTTCGCCTCCATCGATCCCGCCCTGGCCGATCTCGTCACGCGTGAGCTTGCCGCGCTGGAGCGGGACTGGCCCACCGGCCTGCCGCGCTCGGTGATCCACGCCGACCTCTTCCCCGACAACGTGCTGATGCTGGGCGAACGGGTCAGCGGCCTGATCGACTTCTACTTCGCCTGCACCGACATCACCGCCTACGACGTCGCCGTGACCCATGCCGCCTGGTGCTTCGACGCTTCGGGTAGCCGGTTCGACCCGGCGCTCTCGGCCGCGCTGCTCGCCGGCTATGACGGCGTGCGACCCCTCTCGGCCGAAGAGCGGGCCGCCCTGCCCATCCTCGCGCGCGGGGCGGCGATGCGCTTCCTGATGACCCGCGCCTACGACTGGCTGAACACGCCCGCCGGGGCGCTCGTCACGCGCAAGGACCCGCTTGCCTTCGCCCGCCGCCTGACCTTCTATGCAGACCCGGCAAATTCCGGGATATTCGCCGCATGACCGACCGCCCCCGCAAACGCGTTGAGATCTTCACCGACGGAGCCTGCAAGGGCAACCCCGGCCCCGGCGGCTGGGGCGCGATCCTGCGGATGGGGCGCCACGAAAAGGAGCTGTCCGGCTCCGACCCGGCGACGACCAACAACCGCATGGAGATGACCGGGGCGATCCGCGGTCTCAAGGCCCTGATCGAGCCCTGCGACGTGGTGCTCCACACCGACAGCCGCTATGTGATCGACGGGATCACCAAGTGGGTCCACGGCTGGAAGAAGAAGGGCTGGATCAACGCCAGCAAGCAGCCGGTCCGCAATTCGGACCTCTGGCACGACCTGATCGAGGCCGCCCTGCCGCACAACGTCGAATGGGTCTGGGTCAAGGGCCACGACGGCCACCCCGAGAACGAGCGCGCGGACAAGCTGGCGAGCGACGCGGCCTTGAAGGCGGGGGTCGAGGGGTAACGCCCCTTTTCCCAAAACGATTGTATCGATTGCAAACGCGACGGTTTGCGGGGGTGCGCTTCCACCCCTGCCGCTCAGCCTAAGCTTGTCGAAGGCCACGCGATGCCGATGCCGCCAGGTCCGAGGGGCTTGGGGCAACGTTTGCCCGTGGCCTTCGACAAGCTCAGGCTGAGCGGGGGTTGGGCAGGCCGATCCCCTAAAACCTGTCCGACCTTGATCGAATCGTTACCCGTCATGCTGAACTTGTTTCAGCATCCATGGTGCTCCCGTGCCGACAGCGCGACGGTCGCGGAAAACGATAAGCGTTACCCCATGGACCCGGAAATGAGTTCAGGTGACGATTATGAAACGGATGGTTCAATCCAGATCGGACGGACCCTAGCTCGTCGTCGTATCGACGGTTTCCGCCTTGGGGCCGTTCTTCTGGATCGATTCGATCGCGTTCTTCGCGCTGGCCTTGCTGGAATAGCCCTCGGTCCAGAACATGGTTTCGCTGTTGTAGATGAAATAGGCCACGAACTCGCCGGCCTTGTTCTTCCGAATCTCGAAACGATGCGCCATTAGCAATACTCCCGTTAAGACCCTGAGCCGAACCTAACCGACCTCTCGGCTTTTTCTAGCCGAAACGTCGCGGCGAATAGCGCGCGGGGTCGATTTGTCCCCAGGGCGTGCCGCGCAGGAGCCCGGCCGCGAGCCGCGCGGCGGCGGGCGCGGTCTGGATGCCGAACCCGCCCTGGCCGGCGAACCAGAAGAAGCCGTCGCAGTCGGCGGCGAAGCCATAGACCGGGAGGCGGTCCGGCGCGAAGCTGCGCAGGCCGGCCCAGCGATGCTCGACCCGCTCGACCCGCCAGTCCGTCACCTGGCCGAGCCGATCGATCGCGAGCGCGACGTCGATCTCCTCGGGCGCGGCGTCGCAGGGCGGGCTCGGCGTCTCGTCATGGGGGCTGAGCCACAGGCGGCCGGCCTCGGGCTTGAAATAGAACTCCTCGTTGAGGTCGAGGACCAGCGGCAGCTCGGCCGAGGGCGGCGGCGCGACGCGCAGTTGCGCCAGGGTCCGCCGGAACGGGGCGATGCCCAGCGGGCGGACGCCGGCCAGCTCCGCGACCGGATCGGCCCAGGCTCCGGCGGCGTCGACCAGGATGCCGGCGGCGAAGCGGCGGCCGTCGGCCAGGGTCAGGTTCCAGCCCGCGCCGTCGCGCGATGCCTCCACCAGGCGCGCCGAGCAGGCCAGCTCGACCCCCGCCCGCCGGGCCTCGGCCAGGTAGTGCTGGTGCAGCGCCGCGACGTCGATGTCGCAGCAATCGGGCTCCAGCGCGCCGCGGGTCCATTCGGGGCGCAGGCCGGGAACCCGCCGCGCGATCTCCGCCCGCTCGAGCGGCTCGATCCGCACGCCGAGCGCGGCGAAGCCGGCGACGAAGCGGTCGAGCGCCGGCTCCTGCCCGGCCCGCGCGATCGTCAGCGCGCCACGCGGGGTCAGGAAGCCGCCTTCGCGCAGGAACGCGCCCGAGGCCGTGGTCAGCGGCTGAACCTCGGGACCGCCGTAGCTCTCCGTCCAGAACGCGGCCGAGCGGCCGGTCGCGTGGTAGCCGGGCGCGGTCTCGGCCTCCAGCAGCAGGACGCTCGCCTCGCCGCCCAGCTCGGCGGCGAGCGAGGCCCCCGCCATGCCCGCGCCGACGATGGCGATGTCATGGCGGCGGATCATGCCGCCGAGGCCGGAGCATTGCGGTCAAGGAACTCGTCGATGGCGGCCAGGGCGCGGTTCCGCACCGGATCGCTTTCGCGCAGCATCTCGTGGCGCGCCTCGTCGCCGAAGCGCAGCAGCTCGCCCCGCGGCAGCCGCCGCGCCGCCTGCTCGATCGCGCGATAGCTGACCAGCCGGTCGCGCTCCACGCCGATCAGCAGGACGGGCGTCCGCACCCGCTCCAGCACGCCGGGCCGCATCAGCCCCCGCATGGACGCGAAGGCGCGTTCCATCCAGCCCCAGGAGCCCGGCCCCATGACCAGCTCGGGCCGGCTCTCGCGCCACCACAGCTCGTCGGCATAGCGATCGGCATCGTGGGTCAGCAGGTCGCCGCGATCGGCCGGGACCTGGCCCGGCTTCTCGCTCCACTTCCAGGCCGGACGGCGCCGGTCGCCGATCCCGGCCATGATCCTAGCCGCCCCGTGCAGCACGATCGGGGGCAGCGGCGGACCGGCCACGCCGAGCATCGGCGCGCTCAGGACCAACGCCTCGGGATCGACCCTGCCCTCGGCCACGGCGCGCAGGGCCAGGTGCCCGCCCATCGAATGTCCGATCAGGACATGCGGACCGGGGGTCGCATCTTTCCAGGCGGCCCAGAACTGCGCCAGATCGTCGACCCAGATGGAGAAATCGTCGACATGCCCGGTCACCTGGTCGCCACCTAGCCGCCCGGAACCCGCCTGCCCCCGCCAGTCCGCGGCCGTCACCCGCCAGCCTGCTTCCGCCCAATAGGCCAGTGTTTCCAGATACTTCTCGTAAGCATCCCCGCGCCCAGGCATGAACAGGATCGATCCGCGCGGCGATGCCCCGCCCGGCCAGTCGATCCGCCTGATCTCATGCCCGTCACCCAGCGCCCAGCGCGATTCCACGGCCTCGGCGGGAATGGCGCGGCGATCGAAGGGGTGGCGGGCGGTCCCGGCCTGCTTTTCAGCGCTCGTCATTGGCTAATATGAAGCTCAGACCGTTGGTTACTTTTTGGTAAGCACTGCCGTCTAGACCTCCCCCTAGGACATTGGGGGCAATATGCAGAGCGTCTATTTTTCCTACGGATTGCTGGGGGCCTTGGCAATCGCGTTGCTGGCCGCGGCCTTCACCGACCTGCGCAGCCGGCAGATATCCAACAAGCTCAACGCCGGCATCGCGCTCGGCGCGCCGCTGTTCTGGTGGGCGAGCGGCCTGGGAGCGGGCGACATCGCCTGGCAGCTCGGCATCGCGGCGATCAGCCTCGTGGTCTTCGCCGGGATGTTCGCCCTACGCTGGATGGGCGGCGGCGACGTCAAGCTGCTGACCGCGCTCGCTCTCTGGGTGAAACCCGCGATCTTCCTCAACCTGATCCTCGCGATGGCGCTGATCGGCGGCGTGCTGACCCTGGCGTTCGGGGCCTGGCACATCGCCCGCCGCCAGCGGGACCGCCTGGCGATCCCCTACGGGGTGGCGATCGCCGGCGCGGCCCTGATCGTGCTGGCCGACACCTATCTTCCGGCCCTGCGCCAGGGCGCTTTGGCCGGGTGACCGGATTTTAACCATTTTAGCCGATTTAACGGTCTGAAACGACCGAATTCCACGACGGGATTACTCTAGGGGGGCTTGCAAAGCCATGGACAAGAAGAAGCTGTTGCTGCTGATCGGCGCGCTGATCATCGCGATCGGCACGGGCCTCGCCGCACGAAGCGTGCTGACGGGCAGCTCCGCTCCGCAGGCCGATGCCGTGGCCCCGCCAGTGGCCCAGGGCCCCAAGGTGCTGGTCGCCCAGCGCGCCCTGCCAGTGGGCACGATCATCACCCAGGATTCGATCTCGTTCCAAGCCTGGCCGAAGGACATGGTCCAGGACGCCTACTTCCTGGAAGGCGAGGCCGACATGACCAAGCTGCTCGGCACGGTCGTCCGCAACCCCGTCACGGCCGGCCAGCCGGTCACCCAGGGCTCGCTCGTCGCGCCGGGTGATCGTGGCTTCCTCGCCGCCGCGCTCGGGCCGGGCATGCGCGCGGTGACGATCAGCGTCTCCCAGAAGACCGGCGTCGCCGGCTTCATCTTCCCGGGCGACCATGTCGACCTCCTCCTGACCCAGCTCGTCAAGGGCAATTCCAGCGCGGACCTCAAGACCACCGAGACGATCCTGCGCAACCTGCGCGTGCTGGCCACCGATCAGTCGACCGAATCCGAGATCATCGACGGCAAGAGCGTCGTCAAGCAGTCCAAGACGGTCACGCTCGAAGTGACGCCGCGCATCGCGGAGAAGATCCAGGTCGCCGAGACGATCGGCTCGCTCAGCCTGTCGCTGCGCTCGATCGCCGACAACCAGTCCGAGCTGGAGCGCGCCATCGCCAGCGGCTCGGTCAAGGTTCCGACCGGCGCCAGCAAGATCGAGGAAGACCGCCTGCTGAGCCAGGCGATGAACAAGCCGATCGAAGGCGCCACCAGCTTCGTGACCGGCGGGGACGTCTCGCGCTTCCAGCGCCGGACCATCCCGCCGCAGACCACGCCGGTGGCCGCGGCGCCGATGAGCAGCGGCCCGGACGGGATCTCGCCCCGCGCCTACACGGGCCCGGTGGTCCGCGTGACCCGCGGCAAGCAGACCGAAACCGT
>CAZFPW010000024.1:0-5442 GCA_964520765.1 uncultured Novosphingobium sp. | reverse complement strand
CAGTCGGTCACTCGCCCGGCCGGCGACCTCGCCCTCTCGGTGGGACGCGGCCAGCTCGTGACCATGCCGGGGCCGATCACCGACATCTTCATCGCCGACGACAAGATCGCCGACGTGCAGATCAAGTCGGGCCGCCAGCTCTACGTCTTCGGCAAGGGCGGCGGGGTGACCACGGTCTACGCCAGCAACGCCTCGGGCGCGGTGGTGTGGTCCTCGACCGTGCGGGTCGGCTCGAACATCGACTCGGTCGACCAGATGCTGCGCATCGCGATGCCCGACGCCAAGATCTCGGTCGCGACGATGGGCACCAACACGGTCCTGCTGACCGGCACCGTCGCGGCGCCCGAGGACGCGGCCGAGGCCGAGCGCCTCGTCACCGCCTTCGTCGGCAAGGATTCGAACGTCATTAGCCGGGTCAAGACGGCGACCCCACTGCAGATCAACCTGCAGGTCCGCATCGCCGAGGTCAGCCGCTCGCTGGTCCGCGACATCGGCGTCAATCTCAAGACCGCCGATTCGACCAACGGCTTCCAGTTCGGCATCGGCCAGGGCCGCGGCTTCTCTCCGCAGTGGACCCCCGGCGGCCCCCTGGGCGTGGGCGTGAACACGGGCTCGCAAGGCACTACGGTCGTGATCCCGGCGGAAATCGGATCGACCTTCGCCGGCGCGGGCAAGCTGTTCGGCCTCGACATCCTCGGCGCGCTCGACCTGGGCGAGACGGTGGGCCTGGTCACGACGCTGGCCCAGCCCAACCTCACCGCGCTTTCGGGCGAAACGGCGGACTTCCTCGCCGGCGGCGAGTTCCCGATCCCGGTGCCGCAACAGAACGGCACCTTCACGATCGAATACAAGCGCTACGGCGTCAGCCTGGCCTATACGCCGACGGTCCTGGCCAACGGCCGGATTTCCCTGCGCGTGCGCCCCGAGGTCTCGGAATTGTCCGCCCAGGGCGCCGTGGTGCTCAGCAACGCGCAGATCCCCGGCCTGTCGGTGCGCCGCGCCGAAACGACCGTGGAGCTTGGTTCCGGCCAGAGCTTCATGATCGGCGGCCTGCTGTCGAACAACGCGCAGAACACGCTGAAGCGCACGCCCGGCGTGGCCGATGTGCCGATCCTGGGCAACCTGTTCAAATCGACCAACTTCCGCAAGGGCGAGACCGAGCTGGTGATCGTCGTCACCCCCTATCTCGTGAACCCGGTCAACGCGAACGACATCAAGCTGCCGACCGACGGCTTCAACACCGCCAACGAGATCCAGCGCCTGCTGGAGAACAAGATCTCCGACGGCAAGAGCGGCCAGGAGCGTCCGACGCCGAGCATGGCGCCCGATCGCGCCGTACCGGGTCCGCAGGTCGGCAATGCCGAAGGCGCCGTTCCGGCGGGCGTGCCTGCCGCTCCGCGCGCCAGCAATGGCGATACGAAGCGCAACGACCGCAAGAGCCGCAAGTCCAACGCCGGCGACGTCGGCCCCGGCTTCAGCCTGAATTGAGGGAAGAGACCAAGATGCGCACACTCACGATCCGCACCGCCAGCGCCACGGCTCTGGCTCTCTCGCTCGCCCTCGGCGGCTGCGCCGGCATGACGGCCAAGAACAACAACATGATCGAAAGCATCCACCAGCCCGTGGTGGAGCGGACGAACTACACGCTCGACCTGGCGACCGGATCGGGCGGGCTTTCGGTTCCCGAGCAGCGCCGCCTGGCGAACTGGTTCGAGGCTCTCGACCTGCGCTATGGCGACCGCATCGCGATCGACGATCCGCTGTCCTCCGGCGCGACGCGCGCGGCGGTGGAAGCCGTGGCCGCGCGCCACGGCATCCTGCTGAGCGAAGGGGCGCCGGTCACGCCCGGCTATGTCAACGCCGGCACGGCCCGCGTCGTCGTCAGCCGCAGCATCGCCACGGTGCCTGGCTGCCCCGACTGGTCGAAGAACTCCGAATTCGCGCTGATGAACGAAACCAGCAGCAATTTCGGCTGCGCGGTCAACGGCAACCTCGCCGCCATGGTCGCCAACCCGGAGGACCTGGTCCGCGGCGCAAGCATGACCGGCCAGACGACCGTGATGAGCTCGAACAAGGCGATCGACACCTACCGCGAAGCCAAGCCGACCGGCTCGGGCGGCCTCAAAGAAACCAGCAGCAGGGGCAACTAAGTCATGAACGCACCTTGGAAACCCGGCACGCAGGGCAGCCGCGACGTCTTTTCCGCGTTCATCTGCGACGATGCCGCGCTCGACGTGCTCCGGCCGGTCGTCATCGAAATGGGCTGGCAGCCCGAGAAGTGCAACAAGGGTGGCCTGCGCAACGCCATCCAGTCGCTCTCGATCGCGGCGAGCCCGAACATCCTGATGGTCGACATGTCGGAAAGCGGCGACCCGCTGAGCGACATCAACGCCCTGGCGGAAGTCTGCGAACCCGGCACGGTGGTGATCGCCATCGGCCAGGTGAACGACGTGCGCCTCTATCGCGACCTGCTGGCGAGCGGCATCCACGACTACCTGCTGAAGCCGCTCTCGCCCGGTCCGCTGCGCGATGCGCTGGCCAACGCGCAAGCCGTGTTCTCTGCCCCCAAGCACGCGGATGCGTCCGCGGCCAAGCGCCATATCTCGACCGCGGTCGTGGGCACGCGCGGCGGCGTCGGGGCTTCGACCCTGGCGACCTCGCTGGCCTGGCTGTTCAGCGCCGATCACAAGCTGCCGACCGCGCTGCTCGACCTCGACGTGCATTTCGGCACGGGCGCGCTCGCGCTCGATCTGGAGCCGGGCCGGGGCCTGACCGACGCGATCGACAACCCGAGCCGCATCGACGGCCTGTTCATCGAGCGCGCGATGATCCGCGCCAACGATCACCTGGCGATCCTCTCGGCCGAAGCGCCGATCAACTCGCCGCTGATGACCGACGGCACGGCCTTCCTCCAGCTTGAGGAAGAGTTCCGCCAGGCGTTCGAGATGACCGTGATCGACATGCCACGCAACATGCTGATCAACTTCCCGCACCTGCTGGCCGACGTGAACGTCCTGACGCTGGTGACGGAGATGACGCTCGCCTCGGCGCGCGATTCGATCCGCCTGCTGTCGTGGCTCAAGAGCAATGCCGCGCACGTCCAGACGATCGTCGTCGCCAACCGCGTCCAGTCGGGCGTCCAGGAGATCAGCCGGAACGACTTCGAGGCCTCGATCGAACGGAAGATCGACTACACGATCCCCTACGACCTCAAGGCCGCGACGAACGCCGCCAAGCTCGGCCAGACCTTCGCGGAGGCCAACCGCGCGACCAAGGCGGGCGCGGTGATCCGCGAGATCGCCCAGGCCGTGCTCGGCACGACCGAGGTCGAAAGCGCCGCGACGGCCGCCGAACCGGCCAAGAAGTCCCTCCTCGGCAAGATCGACCTCAAGGCGATGCTGGCGAAGAAGGACAAGAAGCCCGCGAAGGCGAACTGACCCTGCGCGTCCGGCCGCTTCGCGGCGGCCGGACCGAGTTTTGAGAAGGAAGGCGGTCCACGCCGATGAGCACTATCCAGATCCTGCTCATAGCCATTGGCCTGGGGGGCTATCTGTGGCTGCTGTACTCGGCCTTCGCCGGGCCTTCTCCGGTGAAGGAAGGCGCGCGGCGGCTGAAGGCCGTCCGCTACCGCCATTCCGAAAGCACGGTCGACCGGGTCGAGGCGCAACTGCGCAAGGCCGTCGCCGCGCGCAAGCCGAAGATGCACCAGATCGCCGGCTCCGAATCGCGGATCGCCGCGCTCGCGCTGCGCCTGCACCGCACAGGCAAGCCCTGGTCGATCTCCCAGTACCTCTATGCCTCGGTCGGGCTGATGCTCGCCGTGGCGGTGGTGATGTTCCTCAAGACGGGCGCCGCGCTGCTGTCGCTGGTCGTCGGCATCGCGATCGGCGCTGGCCTGCCCCATTTCGTGGTCGGCTACTTCATCAACAAGCGCACCGCCGAGTTCACCGCCAAGTTCCCCGACGCCATCGAGCTGCTCGTCCGCGGCCTGCGCTCGGGCCTGCCGGTGACCGAGACGCTGGGCATCGTCGCCACGGAAGTGCCCGGCCCGGTCGGCGCGGAGTTCAAGCTCGTGACCGAGCGGATCAAGATCGGCAAGACCATGGAGGACGCCCTCCAGGAGACCGCCGACCGGATCAACACGCCGGAATTCCAGTTCTTCGTCATCACCCTGGCGATCCAGCGGGAGACCGGCGGCAACCTGGCGGAAACGCTGTCGAACCTCGCCACCGTGCTGCGCATGCGCGGCCAGATGAAGCTCAAGATCCGGGCGATGAGTTCTGAATCCAAGGCTTCGGCCTATATCGTCGGCGCTCTGCCCTTCCTGGTCTTCCTGGCGATCTGGTGGATCAATCCGGGCTACCTCGGGGGCTTCTTCACCGACGACCGACTGATCGCCACAGGCATCGGCGGCCTGATCTGGATGTCGCTGGGCGCGTTCATCATGGCCAAGATGGTCAGCTTCGAAATCTGAGCAGGGATACCGGACAGCCATGTTGACCTCTCCTCCCGGACCGACCCTCCTCGGCTTCGACGTCATCTTCGTCGGCACGATCCTGGCCGGGGTCGCCGTGCTGGCGGTGATGCTGGCGATCTACGCCGCGATCACCGTGCGCGATCCCATGGCGCGCCGCGTCAAGACGCTGGCCGACCGGCGCGAGCAGCTCAAGTCCGGCATCGTCACGGCATCCGCCAAGAAGCGCGCCAGCATCGTCCGCAAGACCGAGTCGGCGGACAAGGTGCGCGACACCCTGTCGTCCCTGAAGATGCTGCAGGACAGCCAGGTCCAGCAGATCCAGCAGAAGCTGGCCCAGGCCGGCATCCGCAAGAAGGAGCTGGCCTTCGCGGTCATCCTGGGCCGCGTGGTCATGCCGATCCTGATCGGCGGGGCGGCGGCCGCGGTCATCTACTGGATCGACTATTTCCCCGAATGGGGCAGTTTCAAGCGGTTCGCGGCCTTCGCCGTGGCCCTGATCTTCGGCTACAAGGCGCCCGACCTCTACCTCGACAACCTGGTGTCGAAGCGGACCGACGCGATCCGCAAGGGCCTGCCCGACGCGCTCGACCTCATGGTCATCTGCGCCGAGGCCGGCCTGACCGTCGACGCCTCGTTCAACCGCGTGGCCAAGGAGCTGGGGCGCGCCTATCCCGAGCTGGGCGACGAATACGCCCTGACCGCGATCGAGCTGTCGTTCCTCAGCGAGCGCCGGCAAGCCTTTGAAAACCTTGCCTATCGCGTGAACCTGGAGGCGGTGAAGGGCGTGGTCACGACGATGATCCAGACCGAGCGCTACGGCACCCCGCTCGCCTCGGCGCTGCGCGTGCTGTCGGCGGAATTCCGCAACGAGCGCATGATGCGCGCCGAGGAAAAGGCCGCGCGGCTGCCCGCGATCATGACCGTGCCGCTGATCCTGTTCATCCTGCCGGTGCTGTTCATCGTCA
>CAZFPW010000023.1:0-19621 GCA_964520765.1 uncultured Novosphingobium sp. | reverse complement strand
TGGCCCGCCGTCATGCCCGGCGGTTCAACCTCTCCCTCGATATGCGCGACGATCTTGAGCAACTCGCCTATCGGGGGCTGCTCGAGGCGATCGATCGGTTCGATCCGCGTCGCGGCGCATCGTTCATGCAATTTGCCAAGGCGCGCATCGCCGGCAGCATGGTCGATGGGCTGGGCGCGCTGGATGAACGTGGCGCGCAGATGCGCTTCAGGCGTCGGCTGGAGCGTGAGCGCCTGGCCTCGCTGGAGCCCGGAGAGCGGGAGGCGGGCAGCGCCATCGAGCAATTGGCCCAGCTTGCGACCGAACTGGCCCTTGCCCTCATGCTCGACATGGATGAGCGCGCCGCGCCCGGCGATCTGACCGGCCGGCCCGAGAACGGTTTCGACAGCCTCGCCTGGCGGGAGACGAAGGCCTTGCTGCATCAGCGCGTCGACGAATTGCCCGAGCCGGAGCGCTCGGTGGTGCGCCACCACTACCAGCACGATCTGCTATTCGTGCAGATTGCGGCTATGCTCGGCCTGTCGAAGGGCCGGATATCCCAGCTTCACAAATCCGCGCTCGCCAGATTGCGCAAATCCATGAGGTCGATCCGATGACTACCAATCCGTCCTCCTTGTGCGACGACGAGAAGATGCAGCGCATCCTGGCCGAGGCTGCCGTCGACAGCGGGCAGGGCATAGCGGCCATCGATGGCGCCTTGGCCGATCATCCGCACGATCCGCGGCTGCATTTCCTCAAAGGCTCGCTGCTGATTGGCTTGAAGCGCTTCGTCGAGGCGCACGACGCGCTCTCACGCGCGGTCGAGATCGCGCCGGATTTCGCCTTGGCCCGCTTCCAGCTCGGCTTTTTCGAGCTGACTTCGGGAGAGGCGGGGGCGGCGATCGAGACCTGGCGGCCGCTGCACGAGCTACCGTCCGGGCATTGGATGCTGAGCTTCGTCATCGGCTTGGAGAGCCTGATCGCGGACCGTTTCGAAACCTGCATCGCCTCGCTACGGCAAGGGATCGCCGCGAATGCCGAAAACCTCCCGCTCAACGACGATATGCGGATGATTATCGAAAAGTGCGAGGAACTGCTGGCGGCCAATGCCCCGGAGCGGGCTGAACCCAAGGACAGCGAGATTTCGGCCACCTCCCTCCTGCTGCGTACCAAGGGCCGCGACGAGAGCGGCAAGTGACCAGCATCGGCCGCGTCGAGCAGGCGATCATCCTGCTCAAGGATCGCTTGCGTCAACTTGGCGAGAAAGCGCCGGCGAATGCGGCTGGGGGCACTTCGGCTCAAAAGGCCGGTGCAAGCGATCCATTGCAATCCTTGCGAACGCTCGTCCGTTCGGGAAGCGTTGATGAGCGGGAGCTTCGCCGTGCGCTTGTCCGCACCTTGCTGGCGGAGTCTTTGGGAGAGGAACTGGTCGGCAGCCTGGAATTCCAATCGATCGCGGACGAGGTTGCCCGGATTCTCGATCAGTCCGAAGCCGGCAGGGCACTGATGAAGAAAGCTCTCGCCGAACTCGATTAGTGCACCGTGGGGCGTGACAGGCCGGCCATATAGCCGGCGATGGTCATCCCCTGCTCGTTGAGCGGCGTGTTCATCGCGCGATCGACGATGTCCTTCGCCTGCTCCGGATTGCCGCTGCTCAGCAGCACCTGGGCGAGGGCGGCGGCGAAGCATTCGCGATCGAGACGCAGGGCGGTCGTGATCCTGCGCCGCGCCTCCTGTTCGCGGCCGCTGACGATGTCGATAACCGCCAGCGAGCCGTGCGTCTCCGCGAAGGTGTGATCGATCGCGAGCGCCCGTTCGAAGCGTTCCTGCGCCGCGGCGACGTTGCCGGCGATGAAGTGGCCCCAGCCGGCCGCGATCCACGAGCCGATATGCTGGCCGAACTGCTGCGCGCCGCGGTCGAGGTCCATGGCCGCCTGGCCATGGTCCTGGCGCATAAGCCCGGCAAGGCCGCGCCCGATCCAGGCGCGCGGGTTATGGGCGCGCGTGGCGAGCGAGCGCTCGAACAGGATATTGGCGGTGTCGATCGAACCCTCGGCCAGATCGATCATGCCCGAGGCCGCGAGCCCTTCCGGGTGGTCGCCCGCCTTGAGCGCGCAGGTGCGGGCCAGCGCGGCGTCTTCCAGGTCCAGCGCCAGGGTCGCCATCGCGGCGTTCAGGCCAGCGTCGTCGGGATGCCGCTCCAGTGCGCCGCGCCCGAACGCCAGGGCTTCGTCGAACCGCGCAGCCTCGTGGAGCAACTGCGTCTTGAGCATGGCCGCCGCGGCGATTTCCGCCACGGTGCGGTCGTCCAGCAGGGCGAGCGATGCTTGCTTGTCGCCCAGCATGGCTTGGGACCAGGCGAGGTTGAAGCGGATGCCGGGCTGGTCGTCCTCGACGATCAGGCGGCCGAGCAGGTCGGCCGCCGTCGCGAAATCCCCCCGACGCATGGCGATGACGCTTGCGAAATAGCGGCCCGCGAAGCTGCTCGGCACGATTGCCAGAAGGTGTTGAGCAAGCTTTTGCGCCGTGTCGAGATCGCCCGCGTCGATCGCCGCCTGGGCCGCATCACCAAGCAGGTTCGGATTGTCGGGATCGGCCTTGAGGTAGTCCAGCAGGCGCTGCAGCCGGCCGCCGTCTCCATCAGTCATGCGGGAACTCTCCTGGATAGGCCGAGGGATCAAGCATCGACCTTCACCACGTCGAACGACGACAGGTCAATGCGCTCGGGTATTTCGTTCACGGAGATCACGGACAGGCGCGGGATAGCCCGCTGCGTCAGGGTCTTGATCGCGCGGCGGATTTCCGCCCCGCAGAGGAGGACCGGGGCCCGGCCTTCGCGGAACATCCGGTCCGCGCTGGGGGCGAGGCGGCGGATCAGGCCGTCGGCCATACGGGGGTCGAAGCCGCGGGGGCTGGCGCCCGCCAGCGTGCCGGTCAGCTCGTTCTCCAGTCGCGGATCGAGGCTCAGCACCGCGAGGTCGCGGTGCCGGCCGCGCAGCTTGTTGCAGATCGCGAAGCCGATCCGCTGCCGCAGGGCCTCGGAAAGCTCGTCGGGATCGCGCTGGGTCCGGGCGAGATCGAGCAGGTTTTCCAGGATCAGGTCAAGATTGGCGATCGAGACGCCCTCGTTCATCAGGTTGCGCAGGACGCGCTGGACGTCGGCAAGCGAAAGCACGGTCGGGATGAGGTCGTCGACCAGCCCCGGCTGCCGCTGCCGGGTCGCGTCGATCAGTTCGGTGACGACCGGGCGCGACAGCAGGCGGGCCGCTTCGGAACGGACGATGTCGGCGAAATGGGCGATCATCACCGCGGCCGGCTCGGCCACCGCGAAGCCACGGTCGCGCGCCTCGGCGGCCTGGGCCGGGGCGATCCAGAACGCGGGCTGGTCGATCGTCGGTTCCTGAACTTCGAGGCCGTCGATCCGCAGGGCCGGGTCCTTGGTCGGCACGGCGAGCAGGCGGTCGGGATGGACCGTCATCATCCCGAAGCGCGTGCCGAACAGGCGGATCTCGTAGTCGCCGGAGCCCGTGCCTTCGCCGTCGATGATCCTGACTGGAGGCAAGGGCGCGCCGAACTCCGCGATATGCGCCTTGCGCACGGCGGCGATACGCTCCAGCAGCGGGCCACGCTGATCGCGCAGGGCTTCGGCAAGATCGGCGCCCAGCACGATTTCGAGCCCATCGGACCGCGCTTCCCCGAGGGAGGCCGCCTCGACCGCCGTATCCGGCTCCATCTCGTCCAGGAAGTCGGCCGGCCGGCGCGAGCGCCACCAGCCGAAGGCGAGCAAGCCGAGCACGATGACGATCGGCCATTTCGGCATTCCCGGCAGCAGCAGGAGGAACAGCAGGGCGCCGCCGACGATCTGCGAAATCCGGGGGATGGAAGAAAGCTGGGCGAATATCTCGGTGCTGAGATCGCGGTCGGCGGAGGAACGGGTGACGATGATGCCCGTCGCGACCGAAACGATCAGCGCGGGCAACTGGGCGGCGATGCCGTCGCCCACGGTGAGCAGGGTGAAGTGGCGCAGGCTCTCGCCCCAGGTCAGGCCAAGCTGGAGAATGCCGATCAGCGAGCCGGCGATGATGTTGATGAGGACGATGATGATCGCCGCGATGGCATCGCCCTTCACGAACTTGCTGGCCCCGTCCATCGCCCCGTAGAACGCGGCTTCCTGCTGCAATTCGTGCCGGCGGCGCTGGGCTTCGGCCTGGTCGATCAGCCCCATGTTGAGGTCGGCGTCGATGCTCATCTGCTGGCCGGGCATGGAATCGAGCGTGAACCGCGCCGCGACCTCGGACACGCGCTGGGCGCCGCTCGTCACCACGACGTACTGGACGATCACCAGGATCGAGAACACCACCAGCCCGACGATGAAGCTCCCGCCCACGGCGAAGGCGCCGACGGCGTTGATGACGTCGCCGGCATTGGCTTCGGTAAGGATCAGCCGCGTGGCCGCGACGTTGATCGCCAGGCGCAGCAGGGTGACCACGAGCAGCAGCGAGGGAAAGGTCGAGAAATCGACCGGCCGGCGCACGTAGAAGGTCATCAGCAGGATCGTCAGCGCGAAGCCGAAGTTGGCGATGATCGCGATGTCGATCGCGGCGGGCGGGATCGGCGCGAACAGGATGGTCAGGATCGCAAGCAGCGCCCCGACCAGCAGCAGGTCCCGGTTGTTGCGATAAAGGCGTGCGATCATTGGCCGGGCTCGTCCTTCCGGGCGGCGAGGGCGCGGCGCAGCATGATGTAGATGTCGGCCACCGCGACGAAATGCGCTTGCCCGATCGGGCGGCCGACCTGGCCTTCGTGGAACAGGGCGCGGGCGAGGCGGGGGTGGCGGACGATCACGATGCCTTCGCGCTCCGCGACGCGGCGCATGCGCATGGCATAGGCGTTGCGGCCGCGCGCCTGGACGAATGGCGCGTCGCCGTCCTCGGCGCGATAGCGCAAGGCGACGGCGTAGTGCGTCGGGTTGACGATCAAGACATCGGCTCCCTTGACCTGGGCCGCGGCGGCGGCCTGCTTGAGGATTTCCGCGAGGATCGCCTTGCGCTGGCGCTTCTGCCGTGGCTCGCCTTCGCGTTCGCGCGCCTCGCGGGTGACCTCGCGCCGGCTCATCCGCATCTGCCGGGCGAATTCGCGCCGGGCGAGGATCTGGTCCAGCAGGGCCATGGCCGCGGCGAGGATGACGAACAGCAGCAGCAACCGGCCCGCGGCCGCAGCCATCTCTCCCGCCAGCCGCCGGCCGTCGCTGGCGTTGAGCGCGGCGGTCTCGAACGTGTTGCGCAGGAGGAGGAAGGCGCCGCCGGTATAGACCGCGAACTTCACGACGTTCTTGGCAAGCTCCTTCAGCATCCGCAGCGAGAACAGCCGTTTCAGTCCTTTCGCCGGGTTCAACCGCGAGAAATCGGGCTTGAGCGGAGCCGTGGTGAACACCACGCCGCGAAGCTGGACGATTTCCACCGCCGCGCAGATGAAGATCAGCACGATGATCGGCAGCAGCAGCGAAGCCGCGATGCTGCGAGCCTCCTTGGTGAGGGCGGTGCCCACCCATGGCAGATCGTGCGCCATGGGAATTGTGGCGGCAAAGCTGCGTTGCATGGCGAAGCGCAAGGCCTGCATGATGTCGGCGCCGAACAACTGGGCGATGATGGCAAGGCCGATCAGTGCGGAGAGGAAGCTCAGATCGGTGCCGCGGGCGACCATGCCCTTGCGCCTCGCGCGGTCGAGCTTGAACGGCGTGGCCGTCTCGTTCTTGTCGAGCTCTTCCCCCTCGGCCATGTCTAGCTGAGCCTGACCATCGCCTCGATCGCCAATCGGATGATCCGCGCGATGGTGGCGAGGCTGAGGCCCAGGGTGGCCGGCAGCAGGAACATGGTCGCCACGGATTTGACCTGAAACCCCAGCACCAGCAGGTTCATCTGCGGCAGGGTTCGCGACAGCATGGCGATGGTGATGTCGATGAGGAAAAGGATGAGCATCACCAGCCCGACGATGCCCAGGGCGATGATGGAAACCGCTCCGAAAAAGGCGATGAGCTGATTGCCTTCGCGCGGCCCGAACGCATGACCCAACGGAATGCTCTCGAAGGATAGGGCAAGGGCGGCCAGGAGATCGTAAGGGCCGCCCGTGGCGAAGAACACGGCCGCCGCCGCATAGGTGAAGATCGCACCGATCAGCGGGGTCTGCGCCTTGGTGGTCGGGTCCAGCAGGAAGGCCAGCCCGAAGCCGGCCTGGATATCGAGCGCCCGGCCCGCCATGCCGACCGCCGCGAAGGCGAGCTGGAGCGCCAGCGCAAGGGAGATGCCCAGGGAAAGTTCGCCTAGCGCGGCGAGAACGAATCCCGGCGTGTCTGCGGGTATGGGGGAGGGCAACAGCTCGATCAGGGCGGTCGCGATCGCGAACACCGCCAGAAGGCGGATTGGGCCCGGAATGCGCATGAGGGTGAAGGGCGGGGCAAAGGCGAAGAGCGGCCCGATCCTCAGCGAGGCCAGCAACATCCGGTTGAGATCGGCGAATAGCGCTTCCACGGCGAACTGTTCAGCGCGCGAGCGTCGGGATGGCGAGGAACAGGGTTTCGGCAAATTGCGTCATGCGCCCGACCATCCACGGTCCCAGGAAAACGAGCAGCAGGCCGGAGGCGAGCAGCTTGGGCACGTAGGTCAGCGTCATTTCCTGGATCTGCGTGGCCACTTGCAGCACGCTGATCATAACCCCGACGATCAGCACGGCGGCGAGGATCGGCCCGGCAACGGTGAAGGCCGTCCACAGCATCTGGTCCAGCAACGATAGCGCCCGATCAGAGCCCACCCTACTCCCCCTCCTCAAATATCCCGCCTGCATCGCAAGCGATATTCGCCGCTATCGATATTAGCGAGGAGCAGATGAGACCAATTTGGATATAGGCGTCGCAATCATATCCAAAGTAAAAGTAGATTCAGGCGTGGTTGCCGGATTCGGCACGCTGTTCTGATAGCACCCGTCGTGACGTTTGGCCGCGTCGACGGTGCCTCATCTATGCCGCTTCCGATGGCGGTTGGTTCAATGATGCCCACTAGGGATATAACCGGATTGCTACCTACCCGGTCCCTCCCGCTAGTTAATTCAGATTGTCGATCGAACTGGAGGACGTCGAGCGCAGCTCAGGATTGAAGAGAAGCACGGCCATTCCCGCGCTTCGTTTTTGTCCAACTCCCATGACTCCAGTCCATCTGAAGGAGGCTTGATGTCGGCGCCCGTCGATTTGAAGGAAGTGCGCTGGCATGCGTTGACGAGCAGCGAGATCGCCCAGGTTCTCGGCGTGGAGCCGACCGGCCTTTCGCCGCAGGATGTCGACCGGCAAGCGATCCGTTTCGGGCCCAATGCGCTGCCTCGGGCGTCTCGGCGCAACCCGTTGCTGCGCTTTCTGGCGCAGTTCAACAATACCCTGATCTACGTCCTGCTGGCCGGTGCGCTGGCCGCCGCGCTGCTCGATCACATGATCGATGCGGCCGTCATCGTTGCCGTCGTCATCGTGAATGCGATCATCGGCCACATTCAGGAAGGGAAGGCCGAGCAGGCGCTCGAAGCGATCCAGCAGATGATCGCGCCCAAGGCGAGCGTCATCCGCGGAGGGAGCCGGCAGACGATCCCGGTCTCCGAGATCGTTCCGGGCGATCTCGTGCTCATCGAAGCCGGCGACCGGGTTCCGGCCGATCTGAGGCTGCTCCATGCGCGTCGTCTCCTGATCGACGAAGCCCTCCTGACCGGAGAATCGGTCGCGGCCGAGAAGCAGGAGACGGTCCTTCCCGGTGAAACCGTCCTGGCGGACCGGCAGAACATGGCCTTTTCCGGCACCCTGGTCGCAGCCGGGCAAGCGAACGGGATCGCTGTTGCAACCGGCGTTCACACCCAGATCGGGCAGATCAGCTCGCTGATCCAGTCGGTCGAAGCGATCGCCACGCCGCTCCTCAAGCAGATCGATCAGTTCGCCCGCCGCTTCACCTGGTTCGTGCTGGCGGGCGGCCTGGCGCTGTTCGCTTTCGCCGTCCTGGCGCGGAACTACGACTGGATCGACGCCCTGATCGCGGTCGTGGCGCTCGCCGTCGGGATCGTGCCGGAAGGGCTTCCTGCCGTCATCACCATCACCCTGGCCATCGGCGTGCGCCGCATGGCGGCCCGCAACGCCGTCATTCGCAAGCTTCCCGCCGTCGAAACGCTCGGCGCCACCTCGGTGATCTGCTCGGACAAGACCGGCACCCTGACGCGCAACGAGATGACGGCGCGCCGGATCGTCTCCGCCGGCCACGTCATGCTTGCCGATGGCTCGGGCTATGTCCCGGAGGGCCATGTCCAGGTCGTCGGCGCCGGCGACCAGGCCGAGGCCATGGCCGCTTCGCTGTCGCTGATCCGCTGCGGCCTCCTGTGCAACGATGCGTCGCTGCGCAAGGTCGGGACTGAATGGCGCGTCGAGGGCGATCCGATGGAAGGAGCCTTGCTGGCCCTGGCCATGAAGGCCGCCGTCGACCCGGAACGGGAACGCATCGAATGGGAACGGCTCGACGAGATTCCGTTCGATGCCGCGCACCGCTTCATGGCGACGCTTTGCCGGGGGCCGGACGGAACGAGGACCCTCTTCGTCAAGGGCGCGCCCGAGGCGATCTTCGTGATGACCTCGCCCGACGACATCGGCTATTGGGAAAGCGCGATCGTGGAAGCCGGAAACGAGGGCGAACGCGTCCTCGCGTTCGGAGCGAGGCAGATGCCGCCGGATGCGGAGCGGCTTTCTTTCGATGATGTCGGGGCAGGCGTCGAACTGCTCGGCCTGGTCGGCTTCATCGATCCGCCGCGCCTCGAAGCGAAGGCGGCGATCGTCGAGTGCCGTTCGGCCGGGATCGACGTCAAGATGATCACCGGCGACCATGCCGCAACCGCGCTCGCGATCGCGCGCCAGCTCGAACTTGCGGACGATCCGCAGGTGATGACGGGCTCGGAGGTCGAGAAGCTCTCGGACGGCGAACTCGAAGGGGTCGTCAACCGCGTCTCCGTCTTCGCGCGCACCACTCCCGAGCACAAGCTCCGTATCGTCCGCGCCCTGCAGGCCCAGGGCAAGATCGTCGCCATGACCGGCGACGGGGTGAACGATGCCCCATCGCTCAAGCAGGCCGATGTCGGCGTGGCGATGGGGATCAAGGGCACCGAAGCGTCGAAGGAAGCCGCCTCCATGGTCCTGCTCGACGACAATTTCGCCTCGATCGTCAGCGCGGTGCGAGAGGGCAGGACCGTCTACGACAATATCCGCAAGGTCATTTCCTGGGAAATCCCGACCAACGGCGGAGAGACGCTGGCGGTCGTTCTGGCAATCCTGCTGGGATTTGCCCTGCCGATGTCGGCAACCCAGATCCTGTGGGTCAATCTCATCCTCGCCGCGACCCTTGGCCTGGTCCTGGCCTTCGAGCCCACCGAGCCGGGGGCGATGCAGCGTCGTCCGCGCGAACGCGGTGCGCCGCTCCTGTCGCCGTTCCTGCTCTGGCGCGTCGTGCTGGTATCGGTGCTGTTCGCCGCCGTCACGCTGGGCATCTTCTTCTACACCCTGGACCAGGGCCGAAGCCTTGAGGTGGCCCGCACGATGGTGGTCAACATGTTCATCGTCGCGGAGATCTTCTACCTCTTCAATGTACGCTATCTGCACACGACCTCTTTGACGTGGCGCGGTACGGCCGGAACCCCCGCCGTGCTGATCGCCATCGCCATCCTGGTCCTCGGTCAGGCGCTTTTCACCTATGCCCCGTTCATGAATGCGATCTTCGACTCTCGCCCGCTCGGCTTGGCTGACCTTGTTGTCCTGGTTGTGATCGGTTTCGTCCTCATGCTGCTGCTCGAGGTCGAAAAGCATGTCATGCGGCGCCTGGGCTGGTTCAAGGAACTCAACGACTAAGAGGGTGGAATATGACCAAGGGCACTGCCCCCAAGCGTATCGCGCTGGCGACCGACTTGAGCCATCGTTGCGATCGCGCTCTCGACCGCGCCCTGCTCATCGCCAAGGCGTGGCAAGCCGAGATCGCCGTCATCCACGCGCTGGCCCCGCCCGTGGACGTTCCCCTGTTCGGAACCCTGCGCGATCTGCCGTCCTGGCATCGTCCGCCTGATCCGCTGCGCAAGGCGCGCGAGCGCATCTATGAGGAACTGGTTCGCGAGGACCCGGGCATCGATATCGCCGTCCACGTCGAAACCGGCGCGCCGTCGCAGATCGTCTTGGAGGCCGCCCAAAAACTTGAAGCAGGACTGATCGTGACCGGCGTCGCCCGCGATGAACCCTTGGCCCGCATGTTCCTTGGCGACACCGTCGACCGATTGATCCGCAAGTCGACCGTTCCGGTTCTCATCGTGCGTAACCGAGCCTTCGAACCCTATCGCAATATGGTCGTCGCGACCGATTTCTCGGAACCTTCCCGCGTTGCGCTCGAAACGGCGCTCCGGTTCTTCCCGAGCGCGGGCATTTCGCTCTTCCATGCCTATGACGTGCCGTTCGCCGGGTATCTGGGCAGGACCGAGGTCGAGCAGCAGTTCGCAGGCTACGGCCAGGAAGCAGCCGACAAGTTCCTGAGGGAAGCGGGGCTAGCGCCCGGTGCCGTCGGCACGGTCAGCCGCATGATCGAACAT
The DNA here is from genome assembly GCA_964520765.1 of uncultured Novosphingobium sp. Lineage (GTDB taxonomy): Bacteria > Pseudomonadota > Alphaproteobacteria > Sphingomonadales > Sphingomonadaceae > Novosphingobium. Next base: position 9,004 of record CAZFPW010000023.1, on the reverse strand, counting down.
GGCGAGCCCGAGGGATTGTTGCGGGACTATGCGGAGACTTCCCGGCGCCATCTCACCGTGGTGGGAACCCATGGCGGCGGCATGATTTACGAAGCGCTGATCGGCAGCACGGCACGCAAGATCATTGACGCCGTGCCAGGGGATGTTCTTGTGGTGCCCGATCTCAAGAGACGCAGAACAGACTAATATTTGATGACGCTTGCAATCGTTTGGATTTGTGCGGGCCTTGCCGCACTGATTGCCGGTGCCGAGATGCTCGTGAGAGGCGGCTCGGCGCTGGCCGTGCGCCTGGGCATTTCGCCCTTGCTGATCGGGCTCACCGTGGTCGCGCTCGGGACGAGCACTCCGGAACTGGCCGTTGGCATCGACGCCGCCATTCAGGGCAACGGTTCGCTCGCGGTCGGAAACATCGCCGGCACCAACACCGTCAACATCCTGCTCATCCTTGGGCTGAGCGCGGTGTTGCAGCCTCTGGCGATCCAGATGCAGACCCTGCGCCTGGAGCTTCCCGTGATCGTCGTCGCCTCGGCCACGCTGCTGGCTTTCGCATGGGATGGCACGCTCTCGCGGCTGGAAGGGCTCTTGCTCGTAAGCATGGGCACTGCCTTCACCTTGGCGGTGATCCGTGTGGCTCGGCGCGAAAGCCTCAGGGTCAAACTGGAATTCGCCCGCGAGTTCGGGACTCGGCGGCTCGCAAACCGTCAGGCGGCCAACGAGATGCTGCTGCTGGCGCTAGGCCTGGTTATCATCGTTGCCGGTGCCGACTGGCTGGTCGAAGGGGCTGTCGATCTCGCGCGGCTCTGGCGTGTGTCGGACGCCTTCATCGGGTTGACCATCGTCGCCATCGGCACCTCCGCCCCGGAGCTGGTGACCACGATCATCTCGACGATCCGGGGCGACCGCGACATCGCGGTCGGCAACCTGATCGGCAGCAGCGTCTACAACATTCTCGTGATTCTTGGCGTGACCTGTCTCGTGCCAACGAGCGGGGTCGAGGTCAGCTCGCACCTGATCCGCGTCGACATCCCGGTCATGCTCGGCGTGGCACTGGTCTGCATTCCCGTTTTCATCAGCGGGCGCCAGATTTCGCGGCTGGAGGGTGGCTTGTTCGTGAGCGCTTACGCAGCCTACCTCGGCTATCTCATCATACAGCGAACGTGACATCCGCGACGATGACGGGGCCGGACGCGGCGCGCCCGACCCCGATTGCTCAGGCTGCCTGCGAGAGCGCTTGGGCGATCTGGTCCTTGATCGCCAGGCGGCGCTTGCGCAGCTCCGTTTCATGATCCTGCGAGGTCGGCTGGACGTTCGTTTCGGCCAGGTGGATTTCGTCGTTCACTTCATCGTAGTCGGCTAGCAACTGCGCAAAGCTCGCGTCCGAGACCTTCAGGGCGTGGATGCTGTCCATCTGGTCCGGAAACTCTTCGCCCAAGGTATGGGGGGTATTCGACATGTCGTGCTCCATCGGTTGCTATGCAGGCACGATAGAAGGCACCCCTGAGCGCTCCCATAGGTAGGTTTCCTAGTGCCGCCCTCGGGCGGTTAGCCTCGTCGATTCTTCCGCTTTTCGTGGTGGGATTGGTAGGATCGCAGGATCTCCCCCATCCGGGCGAGCGCCTCACGCCGGGCCGACGCGCTTTCGATGCCCTGCAGCTCCCGCTTCAGGTGGACGGAGAAATCGGCATAGTCATTCTGCCAATCCCGCCCGACCGCGCTCTGCAGATCGACGTCGCCCGTTTTCAGCCGCTTGGCGGGCGCGCGAGCGGGAAGCGAATAGGTCTCGCCGATCTTGGGCGTGATGATCGACATCGTGGGTTCTTCCGTCTGCATCAGGCGCCGGAAGGTCTCGATCGACCCGGCTTCGCCATGACTGAGGAAGAGGCTGCCCTCGATCGGCTGGCGCGCCTTGATCCAGCGTCGCAGGTCGTTCTGGTCGCCATGGGCCGAATAGCTGTCGATCCGCCGGATCTGGGCGCGAACCGCCACGTCCTGTCCCCAGATGCGGACGCGGTTCGCGCCATCGAGGATCGTGCGCCCAAGCGAGCCGGCCGCCTGGAAACCGACGAACAGGATCGTCGATTCCCGGCGCGCAAGGTTATGCCGCAGATGGTGGCGAATGCGTCCCGCCTCGCACATGCCGGAGGCGGCCATGATGATCGCGCCCGACATGTTGTTGAGCTGCATCGATTCCATCGTGCTCGCCGTATAATGGAACGCGGGGTGGCGGAAGATTTCGCCCGAGCCCATGTCTTCAAGGCCGTCGGCGTGCTTTGCGAACACCTGGGTCGCGCGGGTCGCAAGCGGCGAATCGATAAAGACCTGCGGATGGGTCAGGCGCCCGGTGTTGATCAGCGTGGCGATGTCGAGCAGCAGTTCCTGGGTTCGCTCAAGCGCGAACACGGGGATGACGAGGTTTCCGCCGCGCGTCAGCGCCGCCTTGATCTCGGCCTCCAGCAAGGTCCGGCGCTGTTCGATGGTCACCTCCTCGCGAACCCGATCGCCATAAGTGCTCTCGCAGATGACGTGGTCCAGGCCCGCGGGCCCGTCGGGGTCGGCGTGGAAAGCCTTGTGATCCGGCCCAAGATCGCCGGAGAACAACAGGCGCGCGCCCCCGACCTCCAGTTCGACCGAAGCGGAGCCCAGGATGTGCCCCGCATTCCAGAGGCGGGCCTTGAAGCCGGGGGCCGGTTCGAACCAGGTATTCAGCGCGACCGTTTCGACCTGCTCATAGGCTGCCTTCGAATCCGCCTCGGTATAGACCGGCTCGGTCGGCTTCTCGTCCCCGCGGTCCCGCCGGCGATTGCGCCGCTCGGCCTCGCTTTCCTGGATCCGTCCGGCGTCGGGCAGCATGTGATACAGAAGGTCGCGGGTGTGGGGCGTGCTGTAGATCGGCCCAAGATAGCCTTCCGCGACGAGCTTGGGCAGCAGGCCGCTGTGGTCGATATGCGCATGCGTCAGGATGACCGCCGTCACCTTGCGCACATCGAAGGGGAAGGGCTCCCGGTTCAGCGCTTCGAGGGTTCGCGATCCCTGGAAGAGGCCGCAGTCGATAAGGACCGTGCCTCCCCCATGCTGCAACTCCATGCACGAGCCGGTGACCGTCCCCGCAGCGCCGTGGAAAGTTATCCTGGGCTCGTTACTCATCGGCTTACCCTGCTCCCGCTTGTCCGTTGCCGATCAGACATAGCCGTCCCGGTAGCTCCAGCTATGCGAGAAATCCCCTAGAAGGCGGTCCTGGCCTGATGCGGTGTGGCTTGGGCATTGATCCTTGCGCATCCCGGAGTATCTTTCCGGAAAATGGGGGATATTGCGGATGGACCCGAATGCATCCAACCCGTTCAAATAGCGCAATGACGAACATTGCCACCCTGACGCTGAATCCCACGATCGATGTCGCCTATGAGGTCGATCGCATGTTCCACACGCGCAAGATGCGGACCAAATCGGAATTCTACAGCCCGGGCGGCGGCGGAATAAACGTGGCCCGGGTCTTCGTGCGGCTCGGCGGCAATGCGCGCAGCTATTACATGGCGGGCGGAGCGACGGGCGATGCCTTCGATGGTCTGCTCGATCTCCATCAGCTCGTTCACAATCGCATCCGCATATCGGGCCATACCCGTATCGCTTCCGCCGTGCTGGAGACCGAAAGCGGCAAGGAATACCGCTTCGTGCCGCCGGGACCGACCATCCAGGCTGCCGAATGGCTGACCTGCCTCGAACTGCTTGAAGCCGCGCAGTGCGATTTCATGGTCCTGAGCGGTTCGCTGCCGCCCGGCATGCCCGACGATTTCTATGGCCGGGTCGTCGCGCTGATGCGTCGGCGCAATATCCCCGTGGTCCTCGACAGCTCGGGTCCTGGCCTCAAGGGGGGACTTGAGGAAGGCGGCGTCTTCCTCGTGAAACCCAGCATCGGTGAGCTGCGGCAGTTCACGGGCCTGGAACTCGCCAGTCGCGATGAAATCGCCAATGCGGCAATGGAAGTCGTGCGATCAGGGCAAGCCGCGCACGTCGCCGTGACCATGGGGCATGAGGGTGCGATCCTGGCCAGTGCCGGCGGACCGCTGTTCCTGCCGGCCGCCCCGATCGAGGCGAAGAGCGCCGTCGGTGCCGGCGACAGCTTCCTCTCCGCCATGCTCTTTGCGATCTCCAGCGGCTGGGCCATGGGCGAGGCATTCCGTTTCGGGATCGCCGCCGGCGCCGCCGCCGTCATGAGCCCCGGCCATGATCTTGCCCAGCCAAGCGACATCCAGCGCCTTTACCAGCAGGTCCCAGCTATTTCCTGAGCGCTGCGCGACCGGCTTTGCTCCTGGCGTGCGCCGGAATGGCGCAGCGCTTCACCGATGAGCAGAAGCGCGGGGCCATCGCCCAGCGCGGCGTCGGCGGCGAAACCCAGCAGGTCGAGGCGGGTCAGCAGCCTGGCCTCGTTGGCGAGGCTCGCGTTCTCCACCAGGGCGACCGGCGTGTCGCCGGGCAGGCCCGCCTCGATCAGACGGGTGGAAACCTCTCCGGCAGCTGCCTTGCCCATATAGACCGCCAGGGTGGCTTGGGGATCGGCGAGGGTCGCCCAGTCGAGCGACAGCGCTTCCCCTGCGCGTGCATGGGCGGTGACGAGGGTGAGCTTGCGGGCGAGGCCGCGCAGGGTCAGCGAGGCGCCGAGGCTCGCCGCGGCGGCGCTGGCGGCGGTCACGCCGGGGCAGATGCGCACGGGGATGCCGGCGGCGCGGCAGGCGTCCAGTTCCTCGGTGAGCCGGCCGAAGATCGTCGGATCGCCCCCTTTCAGGCGGACGACGCGCTCGCCGGCAAGCGCGGCTTCCACGATCAGCCGGTCAATCGTCTTCTGGTCCTGCGAATGGCGGCCCGAACGCTTGCCGACATGGACCAGCCGCGCGCCGGGCGCGGCGAGGTCGAGCACGCCGGGGCCGACCAGCGCGTCGTAGAAGACGATGCTCGCCGCGCCGAGCAGCCGTTCGGCCTTGCGGGTCAGCAGTTCGGGATCGCCGGGACCAGCCCCGACCAGCCAGACCTCTCCCGGAGCGATGCGTTCAGCCATGGACTGCCTCCCTGGTTTCGCCGATCAGGCGCTGGATCGCGGGGCGGCAGGAGCCGCAGTTCGTGCCGGCAGAGAGCGCCTGGCCCACCGCCTCGACCGAGACGAGCCCCTGGGCGCCGATCGCTTCGACGATCGTGTTCATGCCGACATCGAAGCAGACGCAGACGATCGGTCCCCGGTCGGGCTGAGGCGCGGCCGGGCGGCCGGCGAGCAGTTCGACCGAAGCGGCCGCTTCCGCCGCTTCGAGCTGGGCGACCAGCCAGTCGCGGGGCGGCAGGCGGCCGTCGCGCGTCACGAACAGGGCGCCGGTCAGCCTGCCCGTATCGATCACCGCCGCGCGCAGGCCCCCGCGTGCCCGGTCGAGAACCTCGATCCGCTTGCCCTTGGGCAGAACGACCTTGGCCAGCGCCGCCGGATCGCCGTCGCCGGCCAGCTCGACCAGCCAGCCGGAGCCGACGCGGATGCGCGTGGCATAGGCGGCGGGAAGGGCCTCCGGCAGGGCGCGCGCGATGGCGAAGCCGCGCCATTCCGTCACCAGCTTTTCCAGTCGCGCGGGCGTCGACTTGAAGCCGGGCTGGCCGGAGACCGGGTCGACCAGCGAACGCGGCAGCAGGCCGGTGCGGCCTCCGGTCGACTGACGGTCGGTCCAGTGGATCGGGGTGAAGACCTCGCCGCGCCGCTGGCCTTCGGACAGCAGGGCGCGGAACACGCTTTCGCCCAGCGGAGTCGAAACCCGGACCAGATCGGCGGCGGCGATACCGAGTGTGGCGGCGTCGCTGGGGTGGATTTCGACCAGCGGCTCGCGGCGATGCTGCGCCAGCCGGGGCGAGAGGCCGGTGCGGGTCATGGTGTGCCACTGGTCGCGGTAGCGGCCGGTGTTGAGCGTCAGCGGCCACTTCGTCAGCGGCTCGTCGAGCGCCCGCTGGGCGATCGGCACTAGTCGCGCCTTGCCGTCCGGCGTCGGGAAGCGGCCGTCGGCAAAGGCATCGCCGCCCCACCGGAAAGGCTCCAGCGCGTCATAGTCGGGATTGGAGATCACGGCATGGGGCCGCAGGTCGAACAGCCGCCCGCCGTCGTTGCGGTAGGTCGAAAGGCGGGCGTGCTCGCGCCAGATGTCGGCGGGACAGTCATAGGCGAAGGCCTCGGTCCAGCCCATCGCCTGGGCGACCTGGGAAATGATCCACCAGTCCGGCCGGGCCTCTCCCGCGAGGGGGAACAGGGCGCGCTGGCGGCTGACGAGGCGCTCGCTGTTGGTGACAGTGCCGTCCTTCTCGCCCCAGCCGGCGGCGGGCAGCTTGACCTGGGCGAAGCGGGTCGTGTCGGTATCGGCGATGCAGTCGGAGACGACGACGAAGGGGCATGTGGCCAGCGCCTCGCGCACCAGTCCGGCGTCGGGCATCGAGACCGCCGGGTTGGTCGCCATGATCCACAGGGCCTTCACGCGCCCCTCGCGGACTTGCCGGAACAGGTCGACGGCCTTCAGGCCGGGCTTGGTCGCGATGCGCGGCGCGGCCCAAAAGCGGCGGACGGCCTCGATATTGTCGGGCGCGAAATCCCTATGCGCCGCCAGGGTCGAGGCCAGCCCGCCGACCTCGCGCCCGCCCATCGCATTGGGCTGGCCGGTGATCGAGAAGGGCGCCGCGCCCGGCCTGCCGATGCGCCCCGTCGCGAGATGGACGTTGATGATCGCGTTGACCTGGTCGGTGCCGCGGATCGATTGGTTGATCCCCTGGCTGAACAGCGTGACTGTGCGGGGATTGGCGGCGAACAGCTCGTAGAAGGCGAGCAGGTCGGCCGGCGGCAGGTCGCAGGCCGCAGCGGTGGACCACAGGTCGGCGCCCTCGCTCAGACCGTCCCAGAACCCTTCCGGGACGGTCACGCTGGCATCGAGATAGCCGGCGTCGAGCAGGCCCTTGTCGCGGCAATGCGCCAGCAGCCCGTTCATCAGCGCGACGTCGCTGCCGGGACGCAGGGCCAGGTGGAGGTCGGCTTCCTCGCAGGTCTCGGTCCGGCGCGGGTCGATGACGACGAGCTTCGTGCCCCGCGCCGCCCGCGCGGCCATGATCCGCTGATGGACGATAGGATGGCACCAGGCGGTGTTCGAACCGACCAGCACCACCAGGTCCGCCGCGTCGAGGTCGGCATAGGTCGCGGGCACCACGTCCTCGCCGAAGGCGCGGATATGGCCCGCCACCGCGCTCGACATGCAGAGCCGCGAATTGGTGTCGATGTTGGCCGAGCCGATGAAGCCTTTCATCAGCTTGTTGGCGACGTAGTAGTCCTCGGTCAGAAGCTGGCCCGAGACGTAGAAGGCGACGCTGTCCGGCCCGTGGCGCTCGATCGTCTCGGCGAAGGTTCGCGCCACGCGCTCGATCGCCTTGTCCCAGGTGACGCGCCGGCCGGCGATCTCGGGGTGGAGCAGCCGGCCTTCGAGGCCGACCGTCTCGCCCAGGTGCGTGCCCTTGGAGCACAGCCGGCCGGCATTGGCCGGGTGCTCCGGATCGCCCGCGATCCTCACCTCGCGGTCCGTCACCTCGGCCCGGATGCCGCAGCCGACCCCGCAATAGGCGCAGGTGGTGCGGACCTCCCTCATGTCACGCCGCCTTCGCGATCGGCTTGCGCCGGCCGACGACCGCCTCGCGCAGCAGGTAGATGCGCCCCGCGTCGACCTTGAGCGGGATCGTCGGCACGCACCCCTTGTCGTCGCCCAGGGCTTCGCCGGTCTTGAGCGAGATGTTCCAGTTGTGCAGCGGGCAGGTCACGACATTGGCGTGGACGATGCCCTGGCTGAGCGGGCCCTGCTTGTGCGGGCACTTGTTGACCAGCGCGTAGAACCGATTGTCGAGCGTGTGGAAGATCGCGATCTCCTCCCCGCCGCGCACGGGCAGGGTGCGGGCGTTGCCCGGTGCGATCTGGTCGGTGGGGCCGATGTCGAGCCAATCGCCGATCATTGGACGGTCTCCAGTACGAGGGGGCGCACCTCGGCAAGGTGTTGGTGCAGCTCGGCGTCCTCGCCCTGGGCGCGCCTGGCCCAGGGATCGTCCTGCATGAACTGCTGCGAATAGCGGAACCGCGCGGCGAGCTTGCGAACCGCGTCGGGATCGTCGAACAGCCCGGCCTTGACGTGATCGAGCCCGACGCGCTCGATCCATGGCGCGGTGCGTTCCAAGTAGTGCGCCTGCTCGCGGTAGAGCTGGATGAAGGCGGCGCAGACCTCCATCGCCTCGGCCTCGGTCGCGACCTTGCAGAGCAGATCGGTGGCGCGGACCTTGATCCCGCCGTTGCCGCCGACGTGCAACTCGTAGCCCGAATCCACGCAGACCACGCCGAAATCCTTGATCGTTGCCTCGGCGCAATTGCGCGGACAGCCGCTGACGGCGATCTTGAACTTGTGGGGCATCCACGAGCCCCAGGTCATCTGCTCGATCTTCACCCCGAGGCCGGTCGAATCCTGCGTGCCGAAGCGGCACCATTCGGAGCCGACGCAGGTCTTCACCGTCCGCAGCGACTTGCCGTAGGCATGGCCCGAGACCATCCCGGCGGCGTTGAGATCCGCCCAGACCGCCGGCAGGTCCTCCTTCCTGATCCCGAAGATGTCGAGCCGCTGGCCGCCCGTCACCTTGACCATCGGCGCGTCGTACTTCTCGACCACGTCGGCGATCGCGCGCAGTTCGCGCGGGGAAGTGAGGCCGCCCCACATGCGCGGGACCACGGAATAGGTGCCGTCCTTCTGGATGTTGGCGTGCATCCGCTCGTTGACGAAGCGGCTCTTCTGGTCGTCCTCGTACTCGCCCGGCCAGGCGCAGAGCAGGTAGTAGTTGAGCGCTGGCCGGCAGGACGAGCAGCCATCGGGCGTGGTCCAGTGCAGTTCCTGCATGACCTGGGGAATCGCCTTCAGGTCCTTCTCCAGGATCAGGCGGCGCACGTCGTCGTGGCTGAAGCTGGTGCACTTGC
>CAZFPW010000022.1:601-19943 GCA_964520765.1 uncultured Novosphingobium sp. | reverse complement strand
GACGGTAATGTGGGTGAGGGACATGGGGGCAGTTTGTTCCAGATTTGTTCGATTCCCGCAAGGGACCATCGGCCATATAGGCATTGCCGCCGCCGGTGTTACCCCCGCCGGCCCGTTGCGCCGTCGAGCAGCGCCATCACCGGATAGAGCCTTTCCTTCACCGTCAGCGCGTTGAAATGCTCTGCGATCCAGGCGATGCGCCCGTCGCGCACCCGGAACGAGAAGACGTAGGTCTGGGCATAGTCCTCCCCGCTGATGAGCCTGGCGGTCGAGCGGGCCTCCGCCACCACGCGGTCGTCCTCGGCGGTGATCGCGTCGACGGTGAAGCGGATCGGCGTCTCGCACATTCGCCGCAGCAGGCGGATCGCGGCCTGGTACTGCGCCTTGCCGAGGGTGCCCTGGGTCGTGGTCCAGGCGGTCATGTCCTCGGTCAGCAGTTCGTCGGGCAGCTCGCCTGCGGTGACCGCGGCGAAATAGGCGCGGGCGAGGTCGTGATGCGACGTCATGCCGCCACCGGGCTGTCGTATTCGATCACCGTGAAGGCCGGGTTGTTGGCGGAGGCGAAGAGCGTCGCCCCGCTCTCCCGCACCTGTTCGACCAGGCCGCTGGTGGCGATGCCGCGCATGGCCTCGTCGAGATCGGCCTGGCTGTCGAACCAGATCTCCAGGATCACGTCGAAGTCGAGTTCCTCGACCTTGCCGGTCAGCGGATTGGGCTGCGGCTGGACATAGCGCCGGGTCAGCTTCCGCGCCTTCTTGAACAATACCTCGCCGAACTTGGCGTGGCCGCCTTCGTACCGGGCGATGAACTCATCCATCGTCAGGCTGGGATGGCGCTTCATCACGCTGACTTGCTTGATCATGCCGCGGGCTCCTCCGACCACTATCCTGACATGACAATGGCAGCAGAAGCGCCGATCGACTTGATCTTTTCGGACAGCGGGGATTACTGCTTGGCGCCCCCTCAAAACGCGGTCGTTATCCCGAACTCGGCCGCTATTCTGTTGTAATCGTACAGTTCGATCGTCGACTTGTTACGTTCCCATTTGACCCGCGCCAAGGGAGAGATGGAACCGATCCGAACTTGGCGGAACGTGGCCGACAGGCTGGCCGAAAAGCGATCGTCGATCCGGCGTTCGGGATAGAGCGCCAGGCGCTCGTCGGCTTCGAGATGGCTATAGCCGAGCGAGAGCACGGCGGTCGTCCTGCCGAATTCGCGGAACATATAGGCCGTAAGCCCGCCGCTCGCCGTCGCATAGCCGGGATCGCGGGCCGCCTCGCGCGCGCCGTATACCTGCACCCCGCCGCCCAGACGGGCACTGAAGGCGCGGTCCACGGCGGCGGACAGCGACCATACCGTCGAATCCTGCAAGTCGTTGCGCCGGTTGTCGACCCGGGCCAGCCCGCCATCGATCCGTAGCTGCGCGCGCTTGCCCAGAGGGTGCTGCCAGGAGGCATTGCCGCCGACCGTGAAGCTGTAGGGGTCGGTGCCGTACCAGCGCCAGCTCGGCCCGACCGACAGGGCGAGGCGGTCGACGCCCGAAGTCAGCTCCGGCCCGACCTGCACGCCCAGGATATAGTCGTCGAACTGATGATCGCGGTAGATGTCGCCGCTGCCGGAAAGACGGGCGAGCAGGTTCGCCTTCCCGCTCAACGGCAGGCGGGCATAGGTCTGGCCGCGTAGCGCGAGGCCGACCCCCGAGCGCGCCTTGGCGGCATCGTCCAGGGTGAAGTCGCCGATCACCGTGCCCAGCGTATCGGACTTGGTCGCGCGATTGACGTTGCTGTCGGGCGCGATCGCCACTTCCAGGCTGCCGCCGAACGGCTTCCGCGCGTTGAGCGCATTGGCATAGAAGCGCACCATCTGCTGGACCTCGGCCGGGAGGCCCGAAGCCTCGGCGGCGCGCAACTCACGAGCGGCCGCCCCGGCATTGCCCAATTGGGCGTGCATTCGGGCCAGTTCCAGCCGGACCCGCGCGGCCTTGGGCTTTTCGTCCAGGATCTTGCGCAGCTCGATCGCGGCTTCGCGATGCTTGCCCTGCTTGTCGGCCAGCATCAAGGCCAGGCGAAAGCGGGCCTCGCTGCGCAACTCGATGTCGGGATTGGCGGAAAGCGCGCGATAGGCCGCCTCCGCGGTCGCGAAGTCCCCGGCATCGCGCGCGGCGTCAGCGAAGACGAAAAGCTGGGCCGGGCTCAGCGTGACCGATGCAGGCGCAGCCTGCTCCTCCGCCTCCGCCGCCGCGACAGCCGACGGGACGAGGATCGGGGTCAGGGCAATGACGACAAAGGCAAAACCGAACCGAACAGACCTTCTCCTCGCGCGCCCCGATAGGCGGCGAAGCTCAGCCCTGTCCAGTCACGGATAGCGCCATCGCGGGCCGATCGCCCAGCCAGCGCGCGGACACGCCCCAGACGCGGGCGATGGTCTCCTCCGCGAGGGCCTCGGCTGGGGGACCGTGGGCGGCGAGCGTGCCCCGGTCGAGGACCAGCACCCGGTCGGCGTGGTTCATCGCCGTGGCCAGGTCGTGGAGCACCAGGACGACTCCCACCCCGGCCGCCGCCTGTTCCCGGAACCGCGCGACCAGGGCGGCGGCGTGGGCGAGGTCGAGGTTGGCCAGCGGCTCGTCGGCGAGCAGCCAGCGCGGCCGGCCGGCGAGGACGCGCGCGGCCAGGGCCCGCGCCCGCTCGCCCCCCGACAGGCGCGAGACCGGGCGGTCCCGCAGCGCGGCCAGGTCCATCGCGGCGATGGCCTGCTCGACCGCCGCCGCATCCTCCGCGGCGGTGGCGTGGCTGCGATGCAGCGGCGCGCCCTGCCACGGCAGGCGGCCGAAGCCGACGAGCGTTTCCACCGTAACGTCCCAGGCGACCTCGGGCGATTGCGGCAGGTAGCCCAGGCGACGCGCCCGGACGCGCGGGGGCAGCGCGGCCAGCGGCTCTCCATCGAGCAGGACCGAGCCCGCATCGAACGCCTGCAGGCCGGCCAGGCAGGCCAGCAGGGTCGACTTGCCCGCGCCGTTGGGGCCGCAGATCGCCGTGACCTCTCCGGGGCGCAGCACGGTGGAAAGGCCGGTCAGGCGGCTCCCCAGGCTCAGGGCGGCGGCTTGGAGCATCAGGCCAGCCCCCTTCTCAGCTTGAGCAGCAGGTGCAGGAAGAACGGCGCGCCCACCAGGCTGAGCGCGATGCCGAGGCGCAGCTCGCCCACGGTCGGCAATATCCGGCACAGGCAATCCGCGACCAGCAGCAGCAGGGCCCCAGCCAGGGCGCTCGGCAGCAGGAGCGAGGACGGGCGGCGGTCGGTGAAGGGGCGGACCAGGTGCGGGACCATCAGGCCGACGAAGCCGATGATCCCGGCGACGGCCACGCTCGCGCCCACGGTCAGGCCGATGCCGAGGATAATGAGCGCCTGCATCCGCGCGGGCTCGACGCCCAGCGAGCGGGCGGCGGATTCCCCCAGGGTCAGCGCGTCGAGCCCACGCCCGGCGACGCGGAGGAAGCCGAGCCCGGCCAGCGTCAGCGGCGCGGCGATCCACACCTCTCGCCAGGAGCGGTCGGCCAGGGCGCCCATCAGCCAGGTCACGATCTCGCTCATCGCGAAGGGCGTCGGGGCCAGGCTGATCGCCAGGCTCATCAGCGCGCCGGAAAGGCTGGCGATCATCATCCCGGCCAGGGTGAACAGCGCCACCCCGCCTTCGCGCCCGGCGATGAGGCCGAGCAGCGCCATCGCCCCGCCGGCCCCGACCAGCGCGAAGGCGGGCAGCGCCCAGCCCGCCGAGATGCCGAGGAAGATGCTCAGCACGGCCCCCAGCGCGGCCGTGGGCGCAATCCCGAACAGGCCCGGATCGGCCAGCGGATTGCGCAGATAGCCCTGCATCGCGGCCCCGGCCCCGCCCAGCCCGGCGCCCAGGATCAGGGCCAGCAGGGCGCGCGGCAGGCGCAGCTCGGTCAGGATCACGGCGGCGTTGCGGACCTGGGGATCGAACGGATCGATCCACACCCGCCCGGCGAGCAGCGACAGCGGCACGGCGACCGCGAGGGCGAGAAGCAGCAGGAGGACGAGGCGGCTCATGCGCCCGCCACCTTCTGCCGAATCTCCTTCAACCGCTCCGCCGCCTTGATGACGGTCGGCCCGCCGCACCACAGCAGCGCGGCGGGATAATGCTCGCGGTGGGTGGCATCGAGAGCCGCCAAAGCGGGATGACGCAGCATGCGGTCCTCTTCCGATTGCGGGCTGCCTGCCGTCAGGATCACCCGCGGCGGGTCGGCCAGCATCCGTTCCAGCGGCAGCAGGTCGGCCTGGCGCATCCCCTTCCCCGCGCTGAAATTGGCAAAGCCGGTGCGGTGCAGCAAGTCGGCGATCAGCGTCCCTTCGCCCGGCACGATCCCGCCCGACTGCCAGACCACGGCGGAAACCGGCTTTTCGCCCGGCGGCGGCGCGGCGGCGGCCAGCGCCGCGCGCATCCGCGCGATCAGCGCCTCGCCCCGTTCGGGATGCCCGGCGACGGCCGCCAGCTTGCGGACCTGTCCTTCGCTGTCGGCCACCGACGTCTCGATATGGATGCGCTCGATCCGCAGGGCGAGCCGCCCGAGCGCGGCCGCGCCAGAGGGATTGGGCACGAAATCGTCCCCCACCACCACGTCCGGGCGCAGCATGGCGAGTTCCTCCACGCTGCCCGAGACGGCGGGATAGCGCCGCGCCGCCGCCACGCCCATCGAGCTGGCCGCCGGATCGTGGCTGAACTGCGAGATCGCCAGGATCTGCCCCGGATCGGCAACCTCGGCCAGGATCGCGTCGGCGCAGGGATTGAGCGAGACGATCGTGGGGCGGTTGCCCCGCTCGGGAACGGGTGACGGCGCGCAGGCGGCGAGCAGGACGGGCAGGACGAGGGCGATCCTTCCCCTCGCGCGGTGATGGGGAGGAGGACCGCCGTCCTGAGCTTGTCGAAGGGCGATGGCGGAGGGAACCTGGTGCGACCCACCCCTCCGCCACGACGCTGCGCGTCGCGGTCCCCCTCCCCATTCCCGCTGCGCGGAACCGGGGAGGATCGGGAGGGCTTTCCTCAGAACCGCACCCTCACGCCGCCGTAGGCCGAGCGGCCATAGGTGTTGTACTGGGCGTTGGAGAAGCCATCGGTCACGATCGTATAGTCCCTGTCGAACAGGTTCTCGATCCGGCCGTAGATCTCGACCGAGCGGGTCAGCGGATAGGACGCCCGCAGGTCGAACACGGCATAGCCGCCGATCCGCCGCACCGTCGCGCCCGAATAGGCGAAGCTCTCGCTCGCCAGGGTCAGGGTGCCGCCCACCTTGAGCCCGATCGGGCTGGTCCAGTCGACCGTCGCGCTGCCGCTGTGCTGCGGCCTGAGGTCCAGCCGGCGGCCGCTGTTGGCGCCCGAGCGGATGAACGAGTTGGTCAGGGTATAGTTCGCCTCGACATGCAGGGTCGGGGTCGGATCGGCGTAGAGGGTCAGTTCCAGCCCGTCGGTGTGGACGCGCTCGATGTTCGCGGCCGGGAAGCCGGCGATCTGGTCGGTCGTGCGGCGGCGAAAATAGGTCGCGCTCGCACGGACGCTATCCCCGAGGAACGCCTGCTCGATCCCCAGGTCGAGGTTGCGCGAGGTTTCCGGCTTCAGGTTGGCGTTGCCCCAGGGCGGCAGCACGTCGCTGAAGGTCGGGGCGCGGAAGCCCTCGCCGTAGGTCGCGCGCAGGACGGTCTGCCCGCCGTTGGGCGTATAGGCGATGTTGCCGCCCAGCGTGGTGTGGCTGCCATAGCGCGAATAGGAATCGTAGCGCACGCCGCCCGTCAGGGTCAGCCCCTCGACCGGGCGCAGGCTGAGCTGGGCATAGCCGCTGGCGACGTCGCTTTCGGCCGCGCTGGCGGGGTCCGTCTCGTACTGGAGGTAGAAGCTGGTCTTCTCGTACTCCGCGCCCGCGGTGATCGTGGCGATCTCGCCCAGGTCGTAGGAGCCGCGATATTCGAAGCGGTCGACCTTCGCGTTGGCGGTGTAGTTGTTGTAGCTGAACGCTTCCGGGTCGACGCCGCGACGGTCGATGTCGGTGCGGGTATAGGCGATCCGGTTGCGGAATCGGCCGTCCGCCAGGTCGAGGTTGGCGCCCGCGTAGAAGATGAACTGCTTGTTGAACGCCACCGGCAGGGCATCTCCGGCAGTCGTGGTGAAGGCCGAGGGATTGTCGTACTCGATGCGGCCGTCGTTGAAGTAGCCCCGGAAATCGAGGTTGAAGTTCGGGGCGAGGTTCACCTTGAGCCGGCCGTTGAGCGAATAGATCTCGCTGCCGTCGCGCTCGGTCCCGCCCCGGATCGCGGTGATGCCGTCGGTGCGGTAATAGGCGCCGCCGAGGCTCGCCTCGAGAATGCCCGCGGTGCCCGAAATGGTGGCGTGGCCGGACACGGTGTCGGCATGGCCGTATTCGAGGCCGGCATCGATCCCCAGCGGCCCCTCGGGCTTGAGCGTCTCGATGTTCACGACGCCGCCGATCGCCTGGTTGCCCCAGACGATCGAGTTCGGGCCGCGCAGGACCTCGACCCGGCCGATATTGCCCGCCAGCAGCGGGCCGAAGTCGAACTGGTTGTTCGGGGTGGAGATGTCGTTCACCCGCACGCCGTCGATCAGGACCAGGGTATGCGCCGAATTGCCGCCGCGCACGAACACGCTGGTCAGCCCGCCGACCGCGCCGCGCTTGGCCACGGCCATGCCCGGCAGGGTGCGCAGGACGTCGCTGACGGTCGTGACCTGAAGCTGCTCGATCCGCTCGCGGTTGACCACCGAGATCGCCTGGCCGGTCTCCTCGCGCGACTGCTCGAAGCCGCTGGCGAGGACCACGATGTCGTTGGGGTTCGCCTGGTCCGAAGCCGCTTCATCCGCCAGCGCGGGGGTGGCGAGGACGAGCGAGGACGTCAGGAAAAACAGGTACTTCATTGCATAAGCCTCCAGCCTTGAACGAATGCCGTTCATGGCGAGAGGCCCACGGGGATTCCCCCGCGGTCCACGCTGCAGCCGGTACTCCCGCCCGGTGCGGAACGACCATCACTGGCAGGTCTCCTGGCTCCCGGATCATCGCTCCCCGCCTGCCTTCCCAATGCCGAGGCATCAGTGGCGTCGTCGGCGGATCGCTCCCCGGTCACAGTTGCGGGAGCAGCGCGGAAATCCCATCCGCTTCCCTCTTAGGCCCGTTTCCGGGCACCCGTGACGTGGCGGCTCCTTATCCCCAGTCAGGCCTCTTCGCTAGTGCAGCAAAGCCACACCGCGCCGCAATTTCAGCGTTAACCTGTCCCCACGCCCGCGTCCCGCTGCGGGACACCGCGGAAACCGGCAATGCATGGGCAAGGAAAGGCGCGTAGGGCGAAGGTGCGATGAGCCCTGCCCAGCCCCATCCCGTCCCCCAACCCGCCGAAGACCGGCCGAGCGACTTCTCCGCGCGCCTGGCGCGCAAGGACATGCGCGGCATCCGCCCGCGCAAGCGGCACTTCGGCCGGCGCGGCGCGGTGCTGCTGGCGGCGGTCGCCGTCCCGGCCGTCGCCGCGCCGAGCCAGTGGGACTTCGACATCGGCGACGCCGGCCGCAGCGAGGTGCCGGTCGCGCCCATGCCGTTCGAGCAGCCGGGCCAGTCCTTCCCCGGATCGGCCTTCTATTACCTCGACAACGAGGTACGCCCGCTCCAGCTTGGCGAGGGCATCCATTCCGACGCCGAGGACGCGCGGCCCACGCTGGGCACCGGCCCCGCCGCCCGCGCGCTGCGCGTGGACAACAGCGGCGTCGACCGCACCCGCGCGGAGCAGTGCCTGACCGCCGCGATCTATTACGAGGCGGCGAGCGAGCCCGACGCCGGCCAGCGCGCGGTCGCCCAGGTGGTGCTCAACCGCGTCGCCCATCCCAGCTATCCCGGCACGGTCTGCGGCGTGGTCTACCAGGGCTCGGAACGCTCGACCGGCTGCCAGTTCAGCTTCACCTGCGACGGCTCGCTCGCCCGCGTGCCGAGCCGGCTGTTCTGGGAACGCGCCGCCAGCGTAGCCCGCCAGGCGCTGTCCGGCTACGTCTACACGCCGGTCGGCCTCGCCACCCATTACCATACGGTCGCGGTCCATCCCTATTGGGCGCCGAGCCTCAACTTCCTCGGCACGATCGGCGCGCACCGCTTCTACAGCTTCCGCGGCCCGGCCGGCCGGCCGGCGACGTTCAACTTCGCCTATCTCGGCGGCGAGCCCATGGCCGCGCCGCACAAGCGCGATCCGCGGGCCGACCTCAAGCCCGACACCGCGCTCGATCCCGTGGCGATCGAGCGCGCCTATGCCGCCGGCCTCAAGCAGGCCGAGGCGGCGACCCTGGTCCCGACCGCCGCCGGCCTCGTCCCGGCCCGCGCCGCCCCGGCCCCGACCTATTCGGCCGAGCAGCTCCAGCGCGGCGGCGATGCGCTCTATCGCGGGGAAAACCTGCCGCAGACCACCGGCATCCGACCCGAATACCAGAACAGCGGCCAATGGATCGCCCAGCCGACCGGCTAGTCTTTTCATTGATCCGTTCGTCCTGAGGAGGCGTTGAAGCCGTGAGCTGAAACGCCGTCTCGAAGGACCTGCGCCCTACCAGTGCTTCGAGACGGGGCCTCAATCTGCGATTTCGCCCCTCCTCAGCACGAACGGAATGGGGAAGACAGGATCATCACCTGTTGAGGCCGCCGAAGCCGATACGGTTAATGCGCCGGAGCATTTTCGAAACCATAGCGGCACACGAAGACTTAGCCCGCGCTGTGTAGAAGGCCTGCCAAGTCCTTCTGGCCGGAGCCTTTTCTGCAATGACCATCCGTTTTGCCGCCGCCCGCGACGCAGAGAGCACCGCGATCGTCCGTGCCCTGACCGTCGTCCCCATGCACGCCGCGGCGAACGACAACGGCACCGGCTTTCCCCGCGACGAGACCCTGCGCGCGGCCCTGCGCCACTTCGCCGAATACGGCCTCGGCGCCGCCCAGCAGGCCCACCGCAATGCGGAGGCCGCCTTCTTCGCCGGTGACCGCAAGGAATACCGCCACTGGCTGGCGATCTGCCGCGCGCTCGACCGCCGGATGGCCGATGCGATCGTGGCCCATCGCGGCAGCGGAAACGCCTAGGGCAGATCAGCCAGGGGATGGCTCGCTTGCGGAGAAAACGTAACCCCGCCATTAACCATTCGGTGACACCTGGCGGGTACACGCCGGGGAGGCGAATGGGAGCTTTCTGATCAAGCGCTTGCGCACCATGATGCGGGTGCTCTTCGGCACCAGTGCAATCGACGACAGGGTCCGCCGGACGCTGGTCGATACCCTGTATACGCAGCCCGCGAGCCTGGCGATCGGCGCCGCCTGCGGCATCCTGACCAGCCTCGTCGCCGCTTATGTCGCCCAGAACCAGTTCATCACCATCGCCGCCTGCCTGCTGACCTCGGTCGCGGTGATCCGGGTCGGCATGGGCATCATGCTGCCGCGCGTCGCGGTCAACAGGACCCGCACGCTAGAGGTGCTCTATGAGATCGGCGCGTTCAGCTATTCCCTGCTGATCGGCATGATCGCGGCGCTGACCGTGCTGCTCGACTCCCCGCACGAAGCCCAGCTCCTGATGGTCTCCAACGCCATCGGCTATGGCGTCGCGATCTCGGCGCGCAACGCCGGCCGGCCGGCCATCGCCATCGGCCAGATGATCCTGACGCTGATCCCGATCTGCCTGGTCCTGCTCCAGCGCGGCGACATCGCGCTCGTCACCCTCGCCTTCTCGATCTTCCTGCTGCTCCCGGCGATGACCTCGGTCACGCTCAACGTCTTCCGGGTGCTGCGCAATTCGGTCGCCGCGGCCGAGACCAGCGCGCGCCTGGCCGAGCGGATGCAGATCCTCGCCCGCACCGACGTCGTGACCGGCCTGCTCAACCGCGCCGGCCTCAACCACCATCTGGTCGAACGATTGATGGCGCTGCCTCCGGACGGAAAGCTGGCCCTGTGCTGGATGGACCTCGACCGCTTCAAGGAGGTCAACGACACGCTCGGCCACCAGACCGGCGACCGATTGCTTTCCCAGGTCGGCGAACGACTCTGCAAGCTGGCTCCCGACGGGGCCAGCGTCGGCCGTTTCGGGGGCGACGAATTCATCGTCGCCTTCGAGGCCAGGGACCGCGAGGAGATCGAGGAGATCGCCCTGCAGATCCGCGAGGCGATCAACCAGCCGATGCGGATCGACGACCGGCGGCTGGAGATCACCGGCTCCATGGGCATCGCCGTGCTGCCCGACGACGGCCAGGACATCGAGACGCTGATGCAGGGCTCCGACCTCGCCCTCTACCACGCCAAGGTCAACGGCCGGAACCAGGTGAGCTTCTTCGACCCGTCGATGACCCGCGACCTCGTCCGCCGCAAGGAGATCGAGGCCGAGCTGCGCCTGGCGCTCCAGCGCAACGAGCTGTCGATCTACTTCCAGCCGATCGTCGACCTGGAAAACGGCCGCATCCGCTCGTTCGAGGCGCTGGTCCGCTGGTTCCATCCCGAAAAGGGCGAGCTGCGCCCCGACGAGTTCATTCCGGTGGCCGAGGAATGTGGCGCGATCATCACCCTGGGCAACTGGATCACCGCCCAGGCCGCCAAGGCCGCCGCGCAATGGCCCGAGGACGTGACCATCGCAGTCAACCTCTCCCCGCTCCAGATCAAGGCGCCCGGCGCCGCGCTCGGCATCCTCGCCGCGCTGCGCGAGGCGGGCCTGCCGCCGCACCGCCTGGAGCTGGAGATCACCGAGACCGTGCTGCTCGGCCACAGCCAGAACACCGAGAACTTCATGAACGAGCTGAGCGCCGCGGGCGTGCGCTTCGCGCTCGACGACTTCGGCACGGGCTATTCCTCGCTCGGCTACCTGCACAAGTATCCGTTCGGCAAGATCAAGGTCGACCGCAGCTTCGTCTCGGGCGTGAACGTCGGCAAGAAGAGCGACGCGATCATCCGCGCCGTCTCCGGCATGGGCCAGACGCTCGGCATGTCGATCGTCGCGGAGGGCCTGGAGACGGTCGAGCAGGTCGAGGCCGTGCGCCAGGCCGGCTGCACCCTGGGCCAGGGCTATTACTTCAGCCGCGCGGTGCCGGATTACGTCGCCGCCATGCTGATCTCGCAGGAACGCGACGGCTCCGAACCGCGACGCCTGGCGAGCTGACCCTGGACGCTGCAACCGGTACGTCCGCGCGTGGCCTTCGACAGGCTCAGGCTGAGCGGGCGGGGGCAGAAGCCTCCCCTTGGATCATACGGAAACAAGGACAAACATCCGCTCAGCCTGAGCTTGTCGAAGGCCACGCGCGACACCTGCCTCGAACGTCAGCTACCGCCGCGCCATATCTGCCGGCAGCGGGATCGTCTCCGGCGCATCCGGCCGGAACCAGGCTTCCGCGAAAGTGCGCGGCGCATCGGACTCTCCGATCAGCCGCGCGAACTTCTGCCCCTCGTAGGTCGCCGCCGCGAACATCCGGGCGGCCAGCGCATCGCCGATGGTGAAGAGCTGGGCGACCTTGCCCTCCAGCTCCCGCGCCAGGGCATCGACCGGCTCGCGCGCCGTCGCCAGGATCACCGCATCGGCCGCCTCGCGCACCTCCTCCCCGGTGTGCACGTCGTAGAGCACCGCCGCCCCCGGCTCGATCGCGCGGAGCCAGGTGCTCGGCCGCAGGCGGACCCCGGCGCGCTTCATCCGGCCGACGAGATAGCGTTCCTCCCAATTGTCGGTGTTGCGGGCCGAGACGGGCGAATAGCCGGCGGTGATGAAGTCCACCCCCGCCCCGGCGCTCGCCAGCATCTCGGCTATCCCGGTGCCGGTGTGATAGCCCTCGGCATCGCACAGCAGGACCCTGCCCGTGGGCCGCGCGCCGCCGAGCAGGATGTCCTCCGGCCGGTGGACGAAGGGCAGGTCGTGCCCCGGAATGTCGGCGTCGCGCGTGATGCTGCGACCGCCCGGCGAATAGCGCGCGCCGGTGGCGACGATCACCGCATCGGGCGCTTCGACCAGGACCGTCGCGGCGTCGGCCGAAGTGCCGAGCCGCAGGTCCACGCCCAGCCGGGCCAGCTCGCGCGCCCACCAGTCGATCGCCGCGCCATAGTGCCCGCGCCCCGGCAGTCCGGCCCAGAGCGCCAGCGCCCCGCCCAGTCGCTCCCGCGCCTCGATCAGCGTGACGCGATGGCCCTTCAGCGCCGCGACCCGCGCCGCCTCCATCCCGCCCGGCCCGCCGCCGATGACGACCACGCGGGAGCTTGCGGCGGCAGGCGCGAAGCTGTCCGGCCCCCAGATGCGCTCGCGATAGCTCGCCGGGTTGATCGTGCAGCCCTGCGCGCCGTCGCCCCCGCTGGCCGTGCACCAGTTGCACTGGATGCAGGTGCGGCTCAGCTCCTCGCGCCCTTCCCGCGCGTTCTGGATGAAGCGCGGCTCGGCGATAAGCTGGCGCGCCGCCCCGGCCACATCGCAGACCCCGGCGGCGATCGCGGCTTCCGCCTCGGCCAGGTCGGTCACGCTGCCGAGCACGCTGAGCACCGGCACCGTTGCCGCCCGGCGCACCTTCTCCACGAAGGGGCGATAGTATTGCGCGCGCTCGAAGCCGGTCGGCATGCCGTGGTGGAACTGCTGCGGCTCCAGTCCGACGTCGAGGTCGATGTAGTCGATCAGGCCGCGCTCGCAGAGGATGCGCACCACTTCCGCGGCCGTGTCGGCGCCATAGCCGCCCTCGATCTGTTCGTCGCAGTTGAAGCGCAGGCCCACCGCGAACCGCTCGCCCCCGCCCTCGCGCGCCGCCGCCAGCGCCTCGACCAGGAAGCGCATCCGGTTGTCCAGGCTGCCGCCGTACTCGTCCTCGCGCTCGTTGAAATAGGGGGAGAGGAACTGCTCGATCAACGCCGCATGGCTGCCGTGGAGCATGATCCCGTCGAAGCCGGCGGCGGCCATGTTCGCGGCGGTCTGGCGGATCGCATCGACCATCCCGCGAATCTCCTCGCGCGCCATCGCCCGGGTCGAGTGCGCCCGCCCGCCATAGCCGAACTGCCGCACCGAGGGCGCGAGCGAGGGAGCCGGCGTCGAGAGCGCCTGCCACCACCCCGCGCCGATCCAGTGATAGAGCGTCTGGCCGAAGATCTTGCCGCCGGCCTCGTGCACCGCGTCGGCCATGGCCTTGAACGCCGGCACGTTCTGCGGCGGCCAGGGCGACGGCTGGCGGGTCCGCCCGCGCTCGTGGATCGCCAGGGCGACCACCACCAGCCCGCAGCCGCCGCCCTTCACCCGCTCCGCGCTGTAGTGGACCAGATCGTCGAGCGGCTTGGTCCCGGCCGAAAGGGCGCTGCCGTGGGGCGCGAAGAAGAACCGCGTCGGAATCTCGACCGGCCCCAGGCGGACCGGCGAGAAGACGTTGGGATAGACCGGATGCATCGCGCCGCCCCTCAGCCCGCTGGAACCTCCCTGCGGCCGACCGCGCTCCAGTCGATGTTGCGGGTCGCGTACATCACCCCGGCCAGGGCCACGAACAGCATGACCGCGCCGATCAGCAGCGACCAGGCCTCAAGGTTCAGCAGCACGAAGAGCAGCGCATAGAGCCCGACCAGCAGCGCGCCGACGAAGCGCCCGCGCTTCCAGCTCTTGAGCACGGCGGCGCTGTAGGCGGACAGCAGGGCGATGATCGCCGCGCTGGCCACCACATAGGCGGCGGTGAAGCCGATCACCTCGGCAAAGGCCAGCAGCATCACGAAGAACAGCACCAGCCCCGCGCCGGTCAGCAGGTATTCCGCCGCCGCCACCCGCGCGCCCCCGACGATGTCGAACAGCAGGAAGGCCAGGAAGGTGAAGCCGATGAACAGGAAGCCGTACTTCACCGAGCGGTCGACCTTGGAATAGAGGTTCACCGGCTCGACCAGGCCGACCGTCACGGCGCGGGCCTGGCCACTGATCGTCTCGGTCGACGCGGGCGAAACCATGTCGCTGACAACGCTGCGATAGTTGTTCTCGTTGGTGATGGCCGGCAGCCCCTGGTCCTCCGTCGCCACCGGCGGCTGGCCGAGCGCGAGCTTGTCCACGGTGTAGCTGGCCTTGAAGCCCTTGTCGGTCACTTCCGGCTTCTCCGGCAGGAAGGCCCCGCTGAAGCTGGGGCTGGCCCAGGCCGATTCCACCGCCCAGCGCGTCTGCCCGCCGCGCGGCACCAGGCTGAGCGAGCGGCTGCCCCGCAGGCCGAAGCCATAGTCCACCTGGATCGCGCCCTCGCCGTTCCAGGGCAGGAAGGCGAAGAAGCCCGCGCCGCCCGTGGCCCCCGGCCCCTTGCCGGGCTGCACGGACAGCGCCTGGCCGTTCACCACCAGCGTCCCGCCCCGAGTCAGCCCGCGGGCGTCGGAGGCGCCCACGCGCAGCTCGGCGCGGTCCCAGATCAGCTTCTCGCGCGTCACGCCGAAGCGCGGCAGGTCGGCCGGCAGCTCGAACCGGGCCGCGCCCTTGATCTCGGCCTCGTAGAGCACCGAGCGATAGATCGACTTGCGCCGCTCCTGCGGGTCGATCCGGGTCGTGACCGCGTTCTCGACCGCCGAGATATAGAGCAGCTTCTCCACCTCGACCGTCCGCGTGACGGAACGCCCGTCGACCTGCTCGGTCTGTTCCTGGGTGGTCTTGAACGGCACGGCCAGGATCGGCCCGGCCACGATCTGCGGCCCGCCCCAGCCGGCGTTGATCGCGTTCTGCGCGGTCTCCGACTGGCTCTGCCGGTCCCAGACCAAGGCATAGACCATCATCAGCGGGATCGTCAGGGCCAGGGCGATCAGGGCGACGAACAGCAGCTTGATGCCCGGCGAACGCTCCTTGCGCTGATCCTCGTTCATGACGCCCCTTCCCGATGCGATGTGCCTTTGCGGCCCAGCATAGCCGATTGCCGGCCACTGGATACAGGCCAAAGCGCTACCTTGTGGAAGACGCCTCGTGGAACTGGCCGATGGCGCGCGAGACGCTCTGCATCATCTCCATCCGCACCGGGATCGGCTGGGTCGTGCGGCGGATCATCACCGCCACGCCGTAATAGGTGCCGTCCGGCGCCTGGAGCAGGCCGACGTCGTTGTAGCCGGTGGCGGTCCGCCCCAGCTCCTGGCCCGTGCCGGTCTTGTGGAACACCGTCCACCCCGCCGGCGCCCCGGCCTTGAGCCGCATCGGCCCGCTGTGGGTCTGGCTGAGGATGTCCATCATCACCGCGGTCGAGGCGGGCGAGAGCAGCTGGCCCGTGGCGAGCCCGGCCAGGGCTCGGGCGATGCCCGAAGGCCTGGCCCCGTCGATCGGATCGGCCAGGTAGTTCTCCAGCAGGTTCTTGCGCAGCCCCTGCGGCAGGGCGGCGCGCGCCTGCTCGAAATTGCGGCCCAGCGACATGTCCTGCCGCCATTCGACGCCGGCGATATGGCTTTGCAGCAGGCGCTCGCCGGGGCCGAAGCGGATGCCGTCGATGCCCTTGGCCTTGAACATGGTCCGCACCGTTTCCGGCCCGCCCACGGTCCACAGCAGCCGGTCGTTCGCGGTATTGTCCGACCGCGACAGCGCCATGGTCATCAGCGAGAGCGCCGGCCGCTCGATCCGGCCCTGCTCCAGCACGGCGGCGCGCAGCGGCTGGTTGAACAGGGTGAGGTCGTCCGGCCCGATGCCGATCGCCTGGTCGAGGCTCATCCGCCGGGCATCGACCGCATCGAGCACGGCGAGCGAGACCCACAGCTTGGAAACGCTCTGCTGCGGGAAGAATTCGTCGGCCCGCGCGCCGACCGTCCAGTCGCAGCCCGCCTTGGCGACGGCGATGCCGACCTCGCCGTCGAAGCCCTGGGCGATCGCGGTCAGGGCATCCTGCAAGCCGGCCGGGGAGGCGCTGCAATCGGTCTGGAAGGCCGGCGCCGCCGCCTGGGCCTCATGCACGCCGCCCGACAGGACGATGCGGATCACCTGGTTGCCGAGCGGCCGATAGGTCGCCGCGGCGGCCACCGCCCCGACGCCGAGGATCGCCAGCGCGCTCAGCCGCCAGGCCCGGCGCGCACGACGACGCGGCTTGTCCAGCGACCGCTGCGAAGTCAGTTGAGAACGATAGATGCGTCTTGTCATGCCGATACGACCCCGCCGCCTTCCTAGCCCCAGCTCCCCGCCCGATGCAATCGCCCCGGCCGGCCCATGTGCGACAGTCCGCCTAAATCCTGCGGTGAACGCGATTTTTTGGCAGGAACGGCCCGGCTGGTTGACACGGATGGACGATATTCACAGTGTCCTGAGGAGCCAGCCTGCCCCCCGCCCGCCGCTCCGTCAGAAGGCCTTTGGAAAAGGGGCTGGGTCATGGCGTGGGCGATCTTCCTTGCAAGGCCCATCTCTGTCAGCACGGGGCGCTGTAGGAAAATGGTTTGTGGCCCGCCGGCCTCACGGCGCCGACCTCCGGCAGGGGCGCCTTGCAAGCGATACCAACATTTGGTAACATCCCGCATGGCCGCCAAGAACACCTCGATCGCCCTCGGCAAGCCCTTCACCGATTTCGCCCGACGCAAGGTGGAATCGGGCGAGTTCGGCTCGACCAGCGAGGTCGTGCGCGAGGCGATGCGGCAATACATGGCGGAGGACGCGCGGATCGGGACGCTCCGGCAGATGATCGAAAAATCGCTCAATAGCGGGCCGGCGGTGGAATTCGATATCGACGCATGGTTCGAGGACAAGTTCGGCAAGGAATGAAGCGCAGGCTGATCTATCGGCCTGATGCCCTCGCCGATCTGACCGAGGCGGAAGTCTATACCCGACGCACTTGGGGCGACGATCAGGCGAAGCGTTACATTGCGGTTCTGGTGGCCGACATCAAGGCGCTACGCGCCTCCGCCCTGCGCCATCCGCTCTACGACACTGTCCATCCGGGCCTCCGCCGCAAGCGCAGCGGAATGCACCACATCTATTATTTGGCTTCAAAGGCACATGTCGAGGTGCTGAAAATCATCCATGTCCAGCGCGATCCTGGGCTACATCTGAGAGTGGAGACCTGGCGGGAGGAGTAACACTCGATGCGCTGAGGGAAGGCAACCGCGTGGGCATCATCATGAGCACCTTGGGCGGGAAGCCGATCGTTATCGGCACAGCGGCATTCCCTTCAAGACGCTGCGGGACGGCCAGGCATTGGTCATATCCGGCGATGTCGAATACATCATCCGACACGAAAAGAACTGGGACAGATGGCGCGATGACACTGGATATGGAAACACGGCGGATCTTGCTGCGTCCGCTGTCTCTCGACGACGCACCGGCAGTGCAAATGGCGTTCCCCGACCCGCGTATCGTTCAATTCATGAGTTCCACCGTTCCGTGGCCGTATCCGCCGGACGGAGCCGAGAGCTTCATCCGGAATTTCGTCCTGCCGGCCAGACGCGATGGCGTCGCCTGGCATTGGTCCTTGCGTCTGAAGGAGGGTCCGGACGACCTGATCGGGGTCATCGAGCTGAAATTGATCGAGGATGACAATCGCGGTTTCTGGCTACGTCCCGACCTATGGGGACAAGGCCTCATGACGGAGGCCTGCGATGCCGTGACCGAATTCTGGTTCGAAAAGCTGAACCAGAAGGTTCTACGCGTGCCCAAGGCTACGGACAACATCGCCTCCCGGCGAATCTCCGAACGTTCGGGCATGCGCGTGATCTGGCAGGGACAGCGCGAGTACGTCTTCGGGCCCAAACCAGCGGAGATTTGGGAAATCACCCGCGACGAATGGCGCCGCCGGCGTTCCGCAATCGCTCCAATGCCCCAAAGCGGACGTGCATCGATTCAGGAAATACAATAGAGGGCACTTCCCCAAGGTTACCGATTCAGGAGGTTACAGTGCAGATCGCGGTGCTCACGTTCGATGGCTTCAACGAGCTGGACAGCTTCGTTGCGGCAGCGATCCTGAACCGCATGAAGGGCAAGGGCTGGGCCGCGCACATCACCTCGCCGACTGCCGAGGTCACCTCGATGAACGGTGTCACGGTCCGGCGCCAGAAGCCCCTCGAGTTCGCCAACGAAGCCGATGCGGTCCTGATCGGCAGCGGCGTGAAGACCCGCGACATCGCGGCGGACGCCGATCTCCTCGCCAGGATCAGGCTCGACCCTTCGCGCCAGCTTGTCGGCGCGCAATGCTCGGGCACCCTGCTTCTGGCCAAGCTCGGCCTGGTGGGAGAGCTGCCGGCCTGCACCGACCTCACGACGAAGCCCTGGGTGATCGAGGCCGGCGTCAACGTCATCGACGCGCCGTTCATCGCGCATGGCAACGTGGCGACGGCGGGCGGCTGCCTGGCCTCGCAATATCTCGCCACGTGGATGATCGCCCGCGGCGCGTCGGTGGCGGACGCGACCGACGCCATGCACTACGTCGCGCCGGTTGGGGAGAAGGAGCTGTATATCGATCGGGCGCTATCGGCGGTGGCGCCCTATCTCGACAACGAGCCAGCCCGCGCAGCCTAACCTGTCGACGTTCGGGGCGAAGCGCCTGCTTCCCTCAACCCGATCAAAAACCGAACGCCCCATCTCCAACGAAAAAGGCCGGAGCTTGCGCCCCGGCCTTTGCGTTTCGTCTCAGGCGAACCGCCTCAATACACCCGCTTCTTCGGCTTGATGTATTCGACGTCGTCGGTCAGCGTGAAGTCGTGGACCGGGCGGTAGTCCAGGCGGACCTGGCCGCCCTTGCCGCCCCAGCCGTCGAACCAGGCCGCGGTGTGCTTCATCCAATTGGCGTCGTCGCGGTCGGGGAAGTCCTCGTGCGCGTGGGCGCCGCGGCTTTCCTTGCGGTTGTGCGCGCCGTGCAGGGTGACGGTCGCCTGGCTGATCAGGTTGTCCAGCTCCAGCGTCTCCACCAGGTCGGAGTTCCAGATCAGCGAGCGGTCGGTGACGTGGATGTCCTGCATCCGCTCATAGGCCTTGGCCAGCTTGACCTTGCCTTCGGCCATCAGCTCGTCGTTGCGGAACACCGCAGCGTGCTGCGACATGGTGCGCTGCATGTCGAGGCGGACCTGGGCCGTGGGCGAGCCGCCCTTGGCGTTGCGGAAGTGATCGAGGCGGCCGAGCGCGAGATCGGCCGAATCCTTCGGCAGCTCGTCATGGGCGGTGCCCGGCTTGATCAGCTCCTTGAGGCGGTGGCCGGTGGCGCGGCCGAAGACCACGAGGTCGATCAGCGAGTTGGAGCCCAGGCGGTTCGCGCCGTGGACCGAAACGCAGGCCGCCTCGCCCACCGCGAAGAGGCCGGGGACGACCGTTTCGGGATTGCCGTCAGCGCCGATCGTCATGACCTCGCCGTGGTAGTTCGTCGGGATGCCGCCCATGTTGTAGTGGACGGTCGGCACGACGGGGAGCGGCT
>CAZFPW010000022.1:0-591 GCA_964520765.1 uncultured Novosphingobium sp. | reverse complement strand
CTCGCCGAGCTCCCCGCCGCGCACCAGCTCGGCGAGAAAGCCGCAGTCGATGCGTCGCGCGACGTCGTGTCGCGGTCGATGGCGCTCGAAATCCGCGAGGGTCGCGGCGTCGGTCCGCACAACGACCATATCTATCTGCACCTCGATCATATCGATCCGAAGGTGCTGCACGAACGCCTGCCCGGCACCACGGGGAGCGGCTGGCGGGTCAGGTCGACGCCCGCGAAGATCTTGCCGCTCTCGGTGATGCCGGGCAGGCGCTCGGCCAGCACCTCGGGCGCGATGTGGTCGAGGTGGAGGTAGATGTGGTCCTTGTTCGGGCCGACGCCGCGGCCCTCGCGGATTTCCAGCGCCATCGAACGGCTGACCACGTCGCGGCTGGCCAGGTCCTTCGCGCTCGGCGCATAGCGCTCCATGAAGCGCTCGCCCTCGGAATTGGTGAGGTAGCCGCCCTCGCCGCGCGCACCCTCGGTGATGAGCACGCCCGCGCCGTAGATGCCGGTCGGGTGGAACTGCACGAACTCCATGTCCTGCAGCGGCAGGCCGGCGCGCGCCACCATGCCGTTGCCGTCGCCGGTGCAGGTGTGGGCG
>CAZFPW010000021.1:13794-20478 GCA_964520765.1 uncultured Novosphingobium sp. | reverse complement strand
GGCGGGGCGCGGCTCTACAACGCGGAATGGTATCGCGAGCCGACCCGCGCGGAAATGGCGACCTACATGCCGCAACGCGACATCGGCAGCGGCTGGGCGACCATCGCCTGCCGCACCGAGGAACGCTTCCGCGTCACCGATTGCCGCGAACTGGCGGAATCCCCGCCTGGCTCAGGCCTGTCCCGCGCGATGCGGCAGGCCGCCTGGCAGTTCCTGGTCCGCCCGCCACGGATCAACGGGCGCCCGGTCATCGGCGCCTGGGTGCGCATCCGCTTCGACTTCACCGTCACCCGTGCCGAGAAACCGGGCGAAACCGCCGACTGACGGCCACCTACTCGCCCTAGAGTCCGTCCGATCTGGATTGAAGCATCCGTTTCCTCATGGTCACCCTGAACTCGTTTCAGGGTCCATGGCGCTACGCCTGCCGTTTTTCCGCAACCACTGCGCTGTCGGTACGGAGGCACCATGGATGCTGAGCCGTAGGCCAGCGCAGCTAAACAAGTTCAGCATGACGGATGATAATTCGATCAAGGTTGGACGGACGCCAGCCACCAGCGCAGCAGGTGGTGCGCGATCGCCTGGCGGCCCGGCACGTTGAAGGCCCCGCCCCGCTCCCCGCGTTCGGCCGCCTCGATGGCGTCGGAGATTTCCGCGCGGGTGAACCAACGGGCGTCCTCCAGCTCGGTATGGTCGATCGTCAGCGCGGGATCGTCGGCATGGGCGATGCAGCCGATCATCAGGCTGGAAGGGAAAGGCCAGGGCTGGCTGGCGATATAGGTCGTATCGCGGACCCGCACCCCGGCTTCCTCGAACACCTCGCGCGCTACCGCCTCCTCGATGGTCTCGCCGGGCTCGACGAAGCCGGCGAGCGCGGAATAGTTGCCCGCCGGAAAGCGCGGCTGGCGGCCGAGCAGCAGGTCGTCGCCGTGCTGGACCAGCATGATCGTCACCGGATCGACGCGGGGAAAGTGCTCGGTGCCGCAGGCCTCCACCAGGCAGGTGCGCTGCCACCCGCCCTTGGCCGGGGCCGTCGCACCGCCGCAGGCCGAGCAGAAGCGATGGCGCGCGTGCCAGTTCACCAGGTTGCGGGCGCCGCCGTAGATCGCGAGATCGCCCGCCGGCAGGGCCGAAAGGGCGAGCCAGGCGCGCGGATTTCCCGGCGCGACGCTGCCCCTGGCCGGCACCGCGGCAAAGCAGCCGCGCCCCTCGCCATCGAGGCCGAGGAACACCAGCTCGGCATCCGGGTCGGCCTCGGCCAGGGAGCCCCAGGCCAGCGCGCCATCGGCATCCACGCGCGGATCGAGCCCGTCGAGCAGCAGGAGCCGCCCGCGCGGCCCCTGCAAGGCGGCCAGGGCGGCGGGATCGGCGCGGACGTGATCGGCCCGGTCGAGCGGCGAGCCCGTGAAGGGAATGGTCATGACTGCACCTTCACTCGGGCGGCCTTGCCAGCATGTCGTCGCGCACGCCCTTCAGGAACTCGTCGCGCAGCGGATAGGTCGAATCCGGCATGTACTGGACATAGAGCCCGGCGCGCAGGCCCTGCCGGGCATTGACGAAGCCCACGGTCCCCGCCGCCCCGGCCCAGCCGAAATAGCCTTCCTCCTCACCCAGGCCGACCTTGCCGCCGGCGCCATAGCCCGCGCCATCGGCCATGGTCCCCTTGGTCTGGACGCCGGGCGGCAGCAGGTTCGACATGCCCAGCGCCACGGCCCTTTCCGGGATCACCTGCCTGCCGCCGATCCGCCCGCCGTTGACCAGCAGGGTCAGGAAGCGGTCGTAGTCCGCCGGCGAGGTGACCAGCCCCGCCCCGCCGAAGGCGAAGGCCGGGGAATCGCGGAAGATCGAATCCGCCGCCTTGTCGAGCGGCATGGGAATGCCCCGGACGATGCCATAGTTGGTGGTCAGCCGCGCCGCCTGGTCCGCCGGGACCTGGAAGAAGCTGCTGCTCATCCCCGCCGGGCCGAACAAGCGCTCGGCCAGGAAATCGCCGAACGGCTTGCCCACCACCCGGCCGATCGCCAAGCCCAGGATGTCGAGCCCCATCGAATAGAACCACTTGGTCCCCGGCTCGGCCACCAGCGGCACGCTCGCGGCGAGCTTGATGAACGCGTCCGGCCCCGGCGTCGGCACCGGAGCGGTCAGCCCCGGCACGGAAAGGCGCGAAACCACCGCCGGGACGACGCCCAGCCGCATCAGCTCGCGCCCGACCGCGTCCCCCCCGATCGAATAGCCCAGGCCCGAAGTGTGGGTCATCAACTGGCGAATGGTGATCTGGCCGGAGGCGGGCCGCGCCTCCAGCCCCTTGGCGGGATCGATCGCCACCTGGGGATTGGCGAACTCGGGCATGATGTCGGCAAGCTTCTGGTCCAGGCCGAGCTTGCCTTCCTCGATCAGCAGCATCGCCGCCATGCCGGTCACCGGCTTGGTCATCGAATAGACGCGGAACAGGCTGTCCGGCCCCAGCGGCGCGGGATTGTCGAAGCCCAGCCCCCCGCGCGAGATCACGGCGAGCGGGCCGGTCCCCCAGCCGAAGGCCGTGAGGCCGCCGGCCAGCTTGCGCTCCGCCACATAGCGTTCGAGCAGGGCGGCGACCTTCGGCCATTGCCGGTCGATGGCCGGAAGGGGCTCGGCGGCCAGGGCCCAGCGCGGCAGCAGGGCCGCGCCGCCGAGCATCGCGCCGCCGCGCAGCAGGGAGCGCCGGGTCAGGATCGTGGCGTCAGGCATTCGTCTCGCTCTCCTCCATGCTCGCCAGGGCGAGCCGCGCCGCCTTGGCGAAAAGGGTCGGCAGGCCAGCCTCCTCGATCCGGTCGAGCGGCCACCATTCCCCCTCGCGCGCGGCGAGACTAGCCCAATCGGTTCCCGAATAAACCCATACGTTCAAGGCCAGGTTGAAATGGGTGAAGCCATGGCGGACAGCGCCCGCCGGCCGCCATGATCCGGCGAGCGGCGGGGTTCCCGCGCCGTCTCCGCGCGCGCTCCAGCCGTCGTCGGGCAAGGCCCGCATCCCGCCGAGCATGCCCTTGCCGGCGCGCTTGACCAGGCGGACCCGGCCGTTCGCGGCAACCCAATAGGCATTGCCGATGCGATCGGGCTTGGCCTTCTTCGGCGCCTTGATAGGGAAGCGCTCGGGCTCGCCCGTCCGCCGTCCGGCGCAGGGCCCGGCCAGGGGGCACAGCAGGCAGCGGGGGTTGCGCGCCGTGCAGATCGTCGCGCCGAGGTCCATCATCGCCTGGGCAAAGTCTCCGGCGCGGCGCTCGGGCGTGATGCGGCCGGCGGCGGCATGGATCTCCGCCTTGCCGCCGGGCAGCGGCGCGGAAATCGCGAAGAGCCGCGCCACCACCCGCTCGACATTGGCGTCGACCACCACCGCGCGCCGTCCGAAGGCGATCGCCGCCACGGCCGCCGCGGTATATTGGCCCAGCCCCGGCAGGGCGCGCAGGCCGTCCTCGGTATCGGGAAACGCGCCGCCACCCGCCGCGACCGCTCGCGCGCAGGCCACCAGGTTGCGGGCGCGGGCGTAATAGCCCAGGCCCGCCCAGGCGGCCATGATCTCGGCATCGTCCTCCGCCGCCAGCGCCTCCACGGTGGGCCAGCGCCGGGTGAACTCCGCGAAATAGGGCGCGACCGCCGCCGTCGTGGTCTGCTGGAGCATGACCTCGGACAGCCAGACGCGATAGGGATCGGGCGGCGGGGAACCGGGCCGCGAGCGCCACGGCAGGCTGCGCGCATGGGCATCGTACCAGGCCAGCAGGATCTCGGGAATCGTCTCGGTGCTGGCGTCCATCGGCGCGCTATGGCATGGCCCGGCGGGCGATGGAAAGCGACGGGAAAGGCAAGCGGCAGAAGCATCCTGCCCAAAAGGAACCGGGCAAGCGCTATGAGCGCCCGCGCGGCGGCCCGGCGCGCGCCATCGCCGACCTCATGCCGGAGATCGGCCGCACCGCCTTCCGCAAGTTCGGCTTCGTCCAGTCCAGCGTGCTGACCCGTTGGCCCGAGATCGTCGGAGAGCGCCACGCCCGCGTCTGCCAGCCCGAGGCGATCCGCTTCCCGCCCGGCGAGAAGACCGACGGCATCCTCCAGATCGTGGTCGTGCCGGCCCACGCCCCGATCATCCAGCACGTGATCCCCGAGATCGTCGAGCGGGTGAACCGCTTCTTCGGCTATGCCGCCGTCGCCAAGGTCAAGCTGCGGCAAGGCGCGGTTCAGCCGCCCCCTGCTTCAACCCCATCCCGCGCCGCGCCCCCGTCGCTCCGCCCGGTCCCGGTCGAGCTTGGGGACTCGCTGCGCGACATCGGCGATCCCGAATTGCGCGCCGTGCTGGAATCGCTCGCGCGCAGTCTCGGCACCCAGAACGAAGGAAACTGAGATGAGGTTTGGGATGACCCTCGGCCGGGCGGCCCTGACTGCCGCCGCTATGACACTGATGGCTGCCGCACCCGCACCGCGTGTCGCCAACTGGTCCACCACGATCAGCCAGACGCCGCAGGGCGGCTATCTGGTCGGCAACCCCAATGCCCCGGTAAAAGTCATCGAATACGTCAGCTACACCTGCTCCCACTGCGCCCATTTCGAAGCCGAAGCCGACGCCCCGCTGAAGGCCAACTTCATCGCCAACGGCAAGACTTCGGTCGAATACCGCTCGCTGATCCGCAACAAGATCGACATCGCGGTGGCCCTGCTCGCAACTTGCGGCCCGGCCACGAAATTCCCCGGCAACCACGCCGCATTCCTGCGCGGCCAGGACAAGTGGTTCCAGGCGCCCGGCCCGGGGGCGGAGCAGCGTTGGTCCTCCAACGACTTCCCTACCGCGATGCGCGCCATCGCCAGCGATCTCAAGCTCTACGACGTGATGCGGTCACGCGGCTATACCCGGCCCGAGGCCGACCGCTGCCTGCTCAACCGCGCCGCCGCCGACAAGCTCGCCGCCCAGACCCAGCACGCGGTCAACGAACTCAAGGTGCAAGGCACGCCCAGCTTCATCGTCAACGGCCAGCTCCTTGCGGTCCACGACTGGAACGGCCTGCGCTCGCGGTTGCAGGAACTGAACCGCTGACCTTTGCGAAATCCTGTGGAGATTCGCGGTCTTTCGCGGGTCTTCCGCTTCTTTCCCGGCGGCCCGTCCGCTAGCCTCTCAACCTGGAACCGAGGATTGAACCGATGATCCGCACCAACCTTTCCCGCCTTACCGCGTCCCGCACCCTCATGGCCGTCGTCGCCCTGCCCCTCGCGCTCGGGCTGGCCGCCTGCGGCAAGAAGGACGCGACCAATCTTGGCGGCGAGCAGATCGCGCCCATCGCCGCACCGGCCGGCAAGGCCTGGTCCGACGTGATCGCCAAGACGCCGGACGGCGGCTACCTGATGGGCAACCCGGACGCGCCGATCAAATTCATCGAATACGGCTCGCTCTCCTGCCCGACCTGCGCCAAGTTCGCCCAGGACGGCTATGACGAGCTGGTCAACCAGTTCGTCGGCAGCGGCCGCGTCAGCTTCGAATTCCGCAGCTTCGCGATCCACCCGCAGGACATTCCCCTGACCGTCCTGGCCCAGTGCGGCAGCACCGAGGCGTTCTTCCCGCTGAGCCATCAGATCTACACCAACTTCGACGCGATGAACGCGCCGCTCGCCGATCCGGCCACGCAGCCCAAGCTCGACGCCGCGCAGAAGGTCGCGCCGCCGCAGCGCTTCGTCGCCCTGGCGGACGCGCTGGGCTATACCGAATTCTTCGCCCAGCGCGGCATCGCGGTCGACCAGGGCAAGGCCTGCCTCGCCAATGCGGCCAATGCCCAGGCCGTTGCCGACAATGCCCAGAAATACAGCGAAGCCGGGATCACCGGCACCCCGTCGCTGCTGGTCAACGGCACCAAACTCGACACCACCGACTGGGTCAGCGCCAAGCAGGCGCTGATGGCCGCCGGGGCCCGCTGACCGGGCGGACGGAAACAAGGTAGCCCCGCCGATGCGCATCAGCCGGCTCAAGCTCTCAGGGTTCAAGAGCTTCGTCGAGCCGGCTGAACTGCGCATCGAACGGGGGCTGACCGGCGTGGTCGGCCCCAACGGCTGCGGCAAGTCCAACCTGCTGGAGGCGATCCGCTGGGTCATGGGCGAAAGCTCGGCCAAGTCGATGCGCGGCGGCGGGATGGAAGACGTCATCTTCGCCGGCACCGCCCAACGCCCGCCGCGCGACTTCGCCGAGGTCGTGCTCCACGCAGATATGGGCGACAACGACCAGGAGTTGGAGATCGTCCGCCGGATCGAGCGGGGCGCGGGCAGCGCCTATCGCCTCAACGGCCGGGATGTGCGGGCCAAGGACGTCGCCCTGATCTTCGCCGATGCCGCGACCGGGGCCCATTCGCCCGCGCTCGTTAGCCAGGGCCGGATCGCCGCGGTCATCGCCGCCAAACCGGCCCAACGCCGCGAGATGCTGGAGGAAGCGGCGGGGATCGCCGGGCTCCATGTGCGCCGCAAGGATGCCGAGCAGAAGCTGCGCGCGACCGAGGCTAACCTGGCGCGGCTGGAAGACATCATGGCCGGGCTCGACCAGCAGATCGCTGCGCTGCGTCGCCAGGCCCGCGCGGCCGAGCGCTACACCGCGCTGACGGATCGCATCCGCACCGCCGAGGCGCGGATGGTCTTCGCCCGCTGGCGCGACGCCGCCGCCGCCGCCGAAGCGGCGCGGGCCGAGGC
>CAZFPW010000021.1:7221-13694 GCA_964520765.1 uncultured Novosphingobium sp. | reverse complement strand
TCTTCGCCCGCTGGCGCGACGCCGCCGCCGCCGCCGAAGCGGCGCGGGCCGAGGCGCGGAATGCCGAGGGGCACGTCGCCGAGGCCCAGTCGCTCGCCAAAACGGCCCAGGAGGCGCAAGCTGCGGCGGCAGCAACCCTCATCGAGGTCCGCGACACCCTGACGGACCGCCGTGATGACGCCAGCGCCCATGGCCATCGCATGACCGCGCTGACCAGCCAGCTCGAAGCCGCCGAGCAACGCCTGGCCGACCTCGATCGCCAGCACCGCCGGCTGGAGGAGGATCGCGGCGATGCCGACCGCATGACCCGCGACGCCGCCGAGGCTCTCGCCCGGCTGGAGCGCGAGGTGGCCGACGGCGAGACTGCCCTGGCCGAAGCCGAGGCCAAGCGCCCGACCCTCGCCCAGGCGCTCGACGACGCCGACCGGGCGAGCCGCGCCGCGGAACTTGCCCTAGCCCAGGCAACGGCCGCCCAGGCCGGAGTCGAGGCGGAATGGCGCGTGGCCGAAGCCGAGGTCGCCGCCGCCGAAAGCCGCCTAGCCCGCCTTCAGCGCGAGACCGAACGGCAGCGGGAGCAACTCGCCGCCCTAGCGCGCGAGGGCGATCCCGCAGCCGCCGTCGCCACGGCGCACGAGAGGCGCGATGCGGCGACAGCGGCCGTGGAGCAGGTCCGCGCCGCACTCGACGCGCAGCAGGCCCGCAAGACGGAACTGCAGACAGCACGCGACGCCGCTGCCAGCGCCCTGGCCACGGCCAAGGCCGAACTCGCCGGCATCGAGCGCGAGTATGCCGCACTGGTGCGGGACCGCGACGCCCGGCTCAAGCAGGCCCAGGCCAAGCACGGCCTTCCCGCCGCTCTCGACCGCGTACGCGCCGCACCGGGCTATGAACGAGCGCTCGCCGCGGTGCTCGGTCGCGACGCCAAGGCGCCGCTGGGCTCGGCCCCGACAAGGGAAGACGGACGGTTCTGGACCGGCGCGGCGGCTCCCGAACCCGTGGCCGAGAGCCTGGCCAGCCATGTCACGCGATGTCCGCCCGAACTCGCGGCGCGGCTGGCCCTGGTCCATTGCCTGGCCGAAGATGACGGCCGCACGCTGGCCCCAGGCGAATGGCTCGTCACCCGCGCCGGGGCACTGCGCCGCTGGGACGGCTTCGTCGCGCGCGGCGAAGGGTCGGCCGAAGCGGCGCAGCTGGAGGCGGAGAACCGCCTCACCGCCCTGGAAGCCGAGTTGCCCGGCAAGCAGGCGCTCGCCCGCGAAGCCGAAGAGGTCCAGGCCAAGGTCCAGGCCGAACTGGGAGAGATTCAGCTCGCCGCGATCGCTGCGGAGCGCGCGGTCGCCAGCGCCACGGATGAGGAGCGGGCCGCCCTGCGCGCGCTCGACCAGGCGGAGGATGCGCTTGTCCGCCTCGCCCAGCGCCGCGCCGAGATCGCAGCGGCCGGGGAAGACCTGGCCGAACAGCAACGCCAGGCCGAAAGCGAAGTCGCCGCCGCGCGAGACAAGCGCACCGCCCTTCCCGCGCCCGAGGCCGGTCGTGCCGCGCTCACCGCCGCCCAGGCCAAGCACGAGACGGCGCGCCAGACGCTCCAGGCCGCCACCGCCGCGCTCGCCGCGCAGGACCAGGCCCTGGCCGTCTCGCGTGAGCGCACCGCGGCCCAACGCTCCGACATCAGGAACTGGCAGGCCCGCGCCGGCGAGGCGACGCGCCGCCTCGCCGAGATGGGCCGCCGTTTCGAGGAGATCGAGGAGGAGCGCGCCATTGTCGCCGCCAAGCCCGCCGCGCTGATGCGCGAGATCGAGGCCGGGGACGAGGTTCGCGCGCGCCTGGCTGCCGAACTCGCAGAGGCCGAGGCCGCCGTCACCCAGGCGAGCGAAGAGGCTCGCCGTGCTGACGCTGCCCTCGCCGCCGCGCAGGAAGCCCTGGCGACGGCGCGCGAGGCCCGCGCCAGCCTTTCGGCCCGCGCCGAGAACGAGGAGGAACGCCGCGCCGAGATGGGCCGCATCTCAGGCGAGCGCTTTCAGTGCCCACCCCCGCTACTGCCCGAACGCTTCGCTTTCGAGAGCGCCTCGGTCGCCACCGCAACCGAGGAATCCGCCGCCCATGAACGCCTGACCGCCGACCGCGAGCGGATCGGCCCGGTAAACCTGGTGGCCGCCGAGGAACTCACCGCCGCCGAGGCCCGCCACGGCGAATCCATCGCCGAGCAGGCCGAACTGACCGAAGCTGTCCATCGCCTGCGCGGCTCGATCGGCAACCTGAACCGCGAGGGCCGCGAGCGGCTGCGCGCCGCCTTCGAAGCGGTCGACACTCATTTTCGCCGCCTGTTCACCCGTCTGTTCGAGGGTGGTCAGGCGCATCTGGCACTGGTCGATTCGGAAGATCCGCTGGAGGCAGGCCTTGAGATCTACGCCCAGCCGCCGGGCAAGCGCCTCCAGTCGCTGACCTTGCTTTCCGGCGGGGAGCAGGCCTTGACCGCGGTGGCGCTGATCTTCGCGCTGTTCCTTACCAACCCTGCACCGATCTGCGTCCTCGACGAAGTCGACGCCCCGCTCGACGACGCGAACATCGAGCGCTTCTGCGACCTCCTCGACGCGATGGTGGCCGAGACCGACACCCGCTACCTCATCGTCACCCACAATGCCGTGACGATGAGCCGCATGCACCGCCTGTTCGGCGTGACGATGGTCGAGAAAGGCGTCTCGCGCCTAGTCAGCGTCGACCTCGGCGGAGCGGAAGAGCTGCTGGCGGCGGAATAGCTACAGGTCGAACGGCTTTATCGGCTTCACCACCTTGAACTTCTCCTCGCTCGGCCCCTTGCCTAGCGGAGGCAGCGCCAGATCGGGCGGCGGGACCTCATGGTCGGGCATGCGATCCAGGAAATCGCGGATCAGGGTCAGCCGGCCACGCTTCTGGTCGTTGAAGTCCACCAGGGTCCACGGCGCATGCTGCGTATGCGTCGCCTCCAGCATCGCCTCGCGCGCCTTGGTGTAGTCGTCGTACTTCTCGCGCGCGGCGAGGTCGATGGGCGAGAGCTTCCAGCCCTTGAGCGGATCGACATGGCGTTCGGCGAAGCGCTGTTCCTGCTCGTCCTGGTCGCAGCACAGCCAGTACTTGAACAGCAGGATACCGTCCTCGACCAGCAGCTTCTCGAAGGAGGGCACGGCAGCGAGAAAAGCATCGACCTGTGCGTCGCTGGCATAGCCCATGACCTTCTCGACCCCGGCACGGTTGTACCAGGAGCGGTCGAACAGCACGACTTCGCCCGCCGTCGGGAAATGCCTGACATAGCGCTGGAAGTACCATTGCCCGGCCTCGCGCTCGGTCGGCTTGGCCAGGGCGACCACGCGGCACTGGCGCGGATTGACCTTGGCCCGGATCGCCGCGATCACCCCACCCTTGCCGGCGGTGTCGCGTCCTTCGACGAGCACGACCACCCGCGCGCCGGTTTCCTGCACCCAGCGCATCATCGAGACGAGTTCTCGCTGGAGGTCCTTCAGTGCCTTTTCGTAACGGTCCTTTCCATTCTTCGCCATCGCGGCCTATCCCAAAACGAAGCGCGGGCCGGTCCCACCCAGCGAGGCGCGGTCTTCGCGATTGAATATCTGGCATCGGCTGAGGCTGAGGCAGCCGCATCCGATGCATTCGTCCAGCTTGGCGCGTGTGCGGGTCAGCAGCTTGATCCGCGCATCGAGTTCATCGCGCAGCGAGCGGCTGATGCGCTGCCAGTCGCTGAGCGAGGGCGTGCGGCCTTGCGGCAGCGAGGTGAGCGCGGCTTCGATGTCGGCCAGCCCTAGCCCCAGCTTCTGCGCGATCAGGATCACGCTGAGGCGGCGGATGTCGGAACGCAGGAAACGGCGCTGGTTGCCCATCGTGCGAAACGCGCTGATCAGGCCCTTCGCCTCGTAGAAGCGGATCGCGGAAACCGCGAGGCCGGTGCGGCGCGCCAGCTCGCCGATCGGGATAAGATCGTTCTTGTCCATACGGCCCCCCGCCGAAACTATAACTCAAGCTAACTTGAGATCGCTCCGGCGGCAAGCAGGTCTATCCTGGGGTCTTAGCGGAAGGCGCTGATCTTGCCGCCATCATCCATGATGTAGAGCGTCTGACCGGCCACGACCGGCGCCAGCGTGATGGAATCGCCGAGCTTCGTGTAAAACGTCGCGTTGCCGTTCGCCGTATCGGCGGAAAAGACCTCCCCGCGCGAATTCGTCAGCCAAAGGCGGCCGTTGGCCAGCGTCGGACCCGACCAGTAGAACGGGTCCTTGCGCTTTTCCTCGTTCTTATAGCGCTGAAGCTGGGTGACCCAGCGGACCTTGCCGGTCGTGCGGGCGATGCACAGCAGCTTGGATTCGTCGGTGAGCACGAAGATCCAGTCACCGGCGATCGCGGGCGTCGAGATGCCGGCGAGGTTCAGTTCCCAGATGCGCTGGCCCGAGACCAGCTCATAGGCGGCCATGCGACCGCCCTGGCCGAGCGCGAAGACCCGGCCGCGGTCGATGATCGGATCGGCGTCGATGTCGGTCAGCACGCCGACGCTGGTCGACAGCGAGGTGCGCGCCAGGGCGTCGGACCACAGTCCGCGGCCATTCTCGTAACGGTAGGCGACAAGCTCGCCCGAGGAATAGCCGGCGACGATGGTGCCCTGGCCTACCGCCGGCGCGGCGACGCCGAAGACGCCAGCCTGGCCGAGCGAACCGGACTCGTTCCACAGCAGCGCACCGTCGGCGGCGTTGAGCGAGTAGATTTCGTTGTTCTGGGTCATGACATAGACCGCGTTGAGCGCGACCGTCGGCGAGCCGCGCAGCGGCCCGGCCGGCTTGACCTTCCAGATTTCCTTGCCGGTCGTCGCATCGAGCGCCGCGACATTGCCGACGCCGGTGGTCACATAGACCCGGCCGTTGTCGTAGCTGGCGCCGCCGCCGAAGACCGAGCTTGCGCCATCGCCCTTGATTTCGAAGCTCGCGCGCCAGAGCGACGCGCCGGAGCGCGCGTCGAAGGCATGGACCACGCCGTCGGTGTCCATCACGAACATCTTGCCGTCCCCGATCACCGGAGCAGCGGCAAGGCGGGCCTTGTTGCTCGATCCGGCAATGCCCACGGTCCAGATCCGTTGCGGAGCATTGCTCAACGCCAGGTTGCCGTAGCTCTTGTTGGCGGTGTTGCCGGCCTGGGGCCACTCGGGATTTTCCTCGGCCACCGGCAGCACGACCGCCACGTCCTTGATCGTGGGATCGGCTTTCGCGCCGCTTTCGACGCGCGAGAGAATCGGCACGCGGTTGCCGATCGTCGGCGTCGTCGGCTTGCCCTTGCCGCCGAATATGCCGCAGCCCGACAGGCTCAGCGCCAGGACCAACAGCAACGGCGCCGCCAGCGAGCGCGACCTGGTTAAACCCTTCATTCGGCCATCCCTTCCGAAACCCCAATTCCCACGAACCAAGTCCATATCAGTCGTTCCGTCAGTCCTGGCCCGGCACGGTGCCGGCCGCGCGGGCAACGTCGTCGATCGCATCGACGCCGAGCAGTCCGGCCATCTGGCGCGTGCGCGAACGCAGCGATTCCGGAGCTTCCTTGTCGCGCGAGATCGCCGCGAACAAGGGGCCGGCAAGGTCGTTCTTGCCCTGCTTCAGATAGGCGAGGCCGACCAGTTCCCCCGCGCTGGCGAACCAGGGCTTGCCCGGTTCGGCGAGCGGCTTGAGCCGGGCGATCACGTCTTCCGGCTTCATCGCATCGAAATTCGTGGCGACCGCGCGGATCGCGGCGAGATCGCGATAGGGCTGCGGCGCGCTGGTATCGGCCGCGACCGTTTCGAACAGCTTCACCGCTTCGGCGTTCTTGCCCTGCTCGGCGGCGATGCCCCCCTGCATGATCTGGGCCGCCGCCTTCGTCGCGGCATCGCTATCGGCGATCAGCGCGCCCAGCTTGGAGGAAGCATCGGGAAGCCGCCCGGCCTCGACGTCGTCGAGCGCGACGATGAACTTCTCCGCCTGATCCGCCGCCGACTGGTGGCTGTGGTGCTGCCAATAGAGGAAGCCGGCCAGGCCAAGCAGGCTGACGACCACCACTCCGCCGATCAGCTTGCCCCAGCGCTGGAGCGCGGTGCGCATCTCATCCTCGCGCAGGGCGTCATCGACCTCGCGGAAGAACACGTCGTCTTGCGCCGCCTGGCGGGGGTCACGAGACCGCGGATTTTCAGGGCTAAGGGCCAAAATGCCTCTACGAGTATAAGTTCAAAGTTGCCGGGCTGTTTAGCGGATGGCTCGCTCTTTTCAATGGTGGGTGAAGCCGGACGCCTGAAGCGGGCATGAATTGTCCCCCGGCAAGCTCACGGAAACCGCTTTCGCCCCATCGCCTCGGCATAGGCGCGGGCATAGGCGGCGATCATTCCCGCCTCGTCGAACTCCGCTCGGGCCTTGGCGCGGTTAGCGGTGCCGAGCGAGCGGCGCAGCGCTGAATCACCGCCGAGCCGCTGCAAA
>CAZFPW010000021.1:0-7121 GCA_964520765.1 uncultured Novosphingobium sp. | reverse complement strand
TCGCGTTCAGGCCCTTCGCCCAGGATCACCAGTTGCCAGGGATCGGGCATGGCCGCGAAAGCGCGGACCAGCCGGGGTAGGTTCTTCACGGGACGCAGACCGGCAATCGTGCCCAGCCAAAGCTCGCCATCGCGCTTGATGACGCGAGGAAGCGCGTCAGATTTGGTTTTGCGGCCATAGCGGGCGGTATCGATACCGTTCGCGATCCGCTTCACCCGCCCCTGGGGCTGCTGCCAGGCATCGAGCGCGATCGCCTCCAGTCGCTCCGAAGGGACGATCAGGGCGCTCGCCCGGCCGAGCGCGATGCGGCGATACCAGTTGCGACTGCGCTTGAGGCCGTTCGCCTCATCCTGGTTGAAGCCGTCTTCATGATGAACCAACGGGGGCAGGCCATACATCCCGGCGAACAGGGTATGCGCCATCACGGCATCCATCGCGCCCCAGTTGTAGGTCAGGATCAGGTCGTAGCCTTCCATCGCCCGGGCAAGCTGCTGAAGCCGGGCCGGCAGCGGCTTTCCGGTCAGCGAGGGGAAATCACGCGGATAGTCCACCGTGCATTTGGGATCGATCGCCTTGGCCGCCTCGAGCGCATCGGGCTCCGCCGAGACGATCGTATGCGAAAGCCCAGGACCAAAGGCATTGATGAGCCGCGCGCAGCGCAGCTCCTTGCCGCCCGCGCTAAAGCTCGAATGGAGA
The DNA here is from genome assembly GCA_964520765.1 of uncultured Novosphingobium sp. Classification (GTDB taxonomy): domain Bacteria; phylum Pseudomonadota; class Alphaproteobacteria; order Sphingomonadales; family Sphingomonadaceae; genus Novosphingobium. The sequence goes on along the minus strand of CAZFPW010000021.1, from coordinate 6,425 downwards.
TGAAGAATACGCAAGACCAAGGGATCAGGCGACCTTGCCGAGCAAGCGGTCGATCGCCGCAACACATTCGGGCTCATCGAGCGTCGGGGCATGGCCGACCTGCGGCAGGGTCAGCACCTCGGCCTGGGGGAGCGCCTGCCGCATACGGCCGAGCGTCGCCTCCGAAAGCACGTCCGACAGCGCTCCGCGGATCAGGAGCACCGGCTTTCCGGCGAATCCCTGGAGCGTCGGCCAGAGATCCGGCGGCGCGGCGCCATCCGCCTGCTTGAACGGCTCGGCGATCTTCATGTCGTAATCGAACACGATCCGCCCGTTGCTGCCCACGGTCATGGTGCGCTTGGCCATGGCCAGCCAATCCGACACCTCATGCTTGGGAAAGAACCGGCCGTGGCCCTCCTCCAGCGCGCGGGCCGCGTGCATCCAGGTGGGAAAGGTGCGGCCCTGGCCGACGTAGCTGCCGATCCGCTCCAGCCCGGCCGCCTCGATCTCCGGCCCGATGTCGTTGAGCACGGCCGCGGCGACCTGCTGCGGCGAGGTCGCGGCGAGCAGCATGGTCATCAGGCCGCCAAGCGAGGTGCCGACCGCCACGAAGCGCCCGATTCCGGCCTCTTCCAGCAAGGCGCGCACGTCCTCGACATATTGCAGGGGATTGTAGGTCGCCGAATCCTTGGAATAGGCGCTGTCGCCCCGCCCGCGCATGTCCGGGCAGATCACCCGCCATTCGCCCGCGAGGTGCCCGGCCAGGTTCTCGAAGTCACGGGCATTGCGGGTCAGACCCGGCAGACAAAGGACCGGCGGCCGGTCCGCCCGGCCGGGATAGTCGCGATAGTGCAGCTTCAGCCCATCGAGGCTGGTCCAGTACTGGTCGGAAAATTCGCTCATGGCCCCTCTTAGGATCGCGCCAAATCACCGCGCGCCGCCTTGCGCCAAGGCCCGCCGACGCCCACTATCGCCGCATGCGTCCCGAACCGCAAGCTGCGCCCTACAGACCAGACCCTCGAATCCTGTCCCTCTCCGGCTGGCTGGCCGATCCTGTCCGGGCGGCCGACTTCCCCAGGCACGAACTGCGCTTTCGCAACGACCGATGGGCGGCCGCCGTCGGCCTCGACGGTCTCTCCGATGCCGAATGGATCGGCCATTTCGGCAGATTCGAGCCGCTTTCCGGCAATCTGCCGCAGCCCCTTGCCCTGCGCTATCATGGCCACCAGTTCCGCGTGTACAATCCCCAGATCGGCGATGGTCGCGGGTTCCTCTTCGCGCAATTACGCGATGGCGCGGGCCGCCTGCTCGACCTCGGCACCAAGGGTTCCGGCACCACGCCCTGGAGCCGCGAGGGCGACGGACGCCTGACCCTGAAGGGCGCGGTGCGCGAAATCCTGGCCACCGAAATGCTCGAGGCGCTGGGCGTCAACACCAGCAAGACCTTCTCGGTGATCGAGACCGGCGAGCAGCTCCAGCGCGGGGACGAGCCCTCCCCCACTCGCTCGGCCGTGCTGGTCCGGCTCAGCCACGGCCACATTCGCATCGGCACCTTCCAGCGCCTCGCCGCCTTCCAGGAACCGGCGTTGATGGAGGAGCTGGTCGGCTATTGCCTGGCGAACTTCCCCGGCCCGCCGCCACCCGACGATGCGCCGGAGCGAGAAGACCCGACGGTCGCGTTCTTCCATCAGGTGATCGAGCGCCTGGCCGATCTTGCCGCGTCCTACATGGCCGCGGGATTCGTCCACGGCGTGCTCAATTCGGACAACATGAACGTCTCGGGCGAAAGCTTCGACTACGGGCCGTGGCGCTGGCTGCCGCGTTGGGACCCCGGCTTCACCGCCGCCTATTTCGACCATTCCGGGCTCTACGCCTTCGCCCGCCAGCCGGAGGCGATCTATTGGAACTGCGGGCAGTTGGCGGTCGCGCTTCGCCTGCTCGTGGAAGCGCCGCCGCTGGTCGCCGCGCTGGAGCGGTTCGGGCCACTCTACCAGCAAGCCCTGGCGCGGCGCTTCACCTGGCGGCTGGGGGTCGAGCCCAAAGGCTTCGAAGCTGACTCCGCGCTGATCGCCGCCGCCGAATCCGCCATGCGTGAAAGCGGCACGCCGCCAGATCGCTTCTTCTTTTCGCACCGCGGCGGACGCGGCGATGCGACCGGCGAACTCGGCAATTTGCTCGCCCGCTATCACCCCGTCGCGGATGACCATCCGCTGTGGGTGGAAGCGGGGCCACCCTCGCTCGTCATCGAGGAGGTCGAACGCATCTGGGACGCCATCGACCAACACGACGACTGGACGCCCCTGGCCCAGAAAATCGCGGCGATCCGGCGGTTGGGCGATGCGCTCGGCCCTGCTCTGAAACCGGCCGGCCAGGGTTAATTTCCTTGTAATCCCGCCGTTTTTACAGTTGATCCCTAGGCATCCGGCGCCAGAGGCTCTACCACGGCCGAGGGGTTACAGGGCAAGGGACCAAGGCGGGCGCATTGAGCGTAACGGAGATCATCTCCCACGATCCGGCAACGGGGGCCGAAGTGTGGCGCGGCAAGGCCGGCGACGTCGACGATACCGTCGCCCGGGCGCGCCGCGCCTGGCCTGCCTGGGCGGCCCAGCCGCTGTCCAATCGCATGGAAGCCTTGCGCCGTTTCGCCAACGAAGTCCGCAAGGAAGCCGAGGCCCTCGCCACGCTGATCTCGCGCGAGACCGGCAAACCCATGTGGGAATCCCGCGGCGAGGTCGAGAACGTCATCGCCCGGGTGGAGATCGCGATCCGCGCCTATTCCGAGCGTACCGCGCAGCGCAAATACGACAACGCGCTCCAAGGCACGACCGCCGTCCGCCACAAGCCGCATGGCGTCGTCGCGGTGATCGGCCCGTTCAGCTCGCCCGCGCATCTTGCCTGCGGGCACATCATCCCTGCCCTGATCGCCGGCAACGTGGTGATCTACAAGCCGAGCGAACGCGTGCCCGGCAGCGCCGAGCTGCTGATACAGTGCTTCACCCAGGCCGGCATCCCCACGGCGGTGGCCCAGCTCCTGGTGGGCGGGCCGGAGCATGGCCAGGCCCTGGCGCTGCACGATGGGGTCTGCGGCGTGCTCTTCACCGGCTCGACCGACATCGGCATCTCGCTCAACCGCAAGCTTGCGACGCGGCCCGACAAGTTCATCGCGCTGGAACTCGGCGGCAACAACCCGCTGGTCGTGCTCGACACGCCGCTGATCTCCGATGCGGCGGTGCTGATCGTGCAATCGGCCTTCTCGAACGCCGGCCAGCGCTGCACAGCGGCGCGGCGGCTGATCGTCAAGGCGTCGATGTACGATGCCCTGCTGGCCGAGGTGAAGGCGATGGCCGATCGCCTGATCGTGGGCGGCCCGTTCGATGAGCCTGCCCCTTTCATGGGGCCGGTGATCGACAACCAGGCGGCCGACGGCCTGCTCGAAAGCTTCGTCTATCTGATGAGCAACGGCGGCCGGCCGATCAAGCACATGGTGCGGTCGGACGAGAAACTGCCTTTCCTCACCCCGGCGATCATCGACACCACGGGCGTCAGGGACCGCCCGGACATCGAGCTTTACGGACCGCTATTGCAGGTCATCAAGGTCGACGACCTGGACCAGGCGATCGCCGAGGCCAATGCCACGCGCTTCGGTCTGTCGGCCTCGCTGATCGGCGGAACTCCGCAGGATTACAGCAAATTCTGGGCCAACGTGCGCGCCGGCGTGGTCAATTGGAACCGGCCGACCGTGGGAGCCCCGCTCAACGCCCCGCTCGGCGGCATCGGGCTATCGGGCAATCACCGCCCCACCGCCTTCTACGCCGCCGATTACTGCGCCTATCCGGTGACGTCGGCCGAACTGGAGCAGCCACGGGCGACGGTCGGCGTCGGCTTCCGCGACGCCTAGCTGCTGCCGGTTGCCAGCTCCACGCGCGTCAGGGCGCCGTCCTGCCGGACTCGCACGACAAAGGCCGTGCCGCGCTTGGTGCCCTTGAGGACGTCCGTATCCCCCTGATGCTGGCGTTCGGTGGTATAGCCGGCATCGGCCGACAGGGTGTGGTAGAAATCGATCACGGCACCGGGTTCGACCGGCGTTACGAACAGGACCGAGCGCAAGCCGCAGCCATCGTTTCCGGCCGCCTCCCGGACATGGCCGCGCGGGTAGATCGGCAGGATTCCGGGCATCTCGGCGGCCCAGGCATAGTCATAGCGGAGGCGGGCAACGCATCCTGAAGGCAGCGCCGGCAGGGCCGCGACGAGTTGCCCCGCCGTCAGCGCGGGGGCGAGATTCCCTTTGCTGGGGGACGGATCGGGCGCGGTGCGGATCATGCCACCGGCCAGTCTGGCCGCATCGGCCTTGGCCGCCTGGATGCTGGCAGGCGAGATATCGTCGAGCGGGACGCCGTCGAAGGTATCGAGGGCTATCGCGGCGTTGCCCCGGTTCTGCGAGGCGAGATCGGGGTCGATCATGATCGGATCGGCCAGCGCGGCCAGGATCGCGGGATCGACTTCCCGCGCGGAATCGCGAGGGATTTCCTTGCCGCCACAGGCGGAAAGGGCTGCGAGCGGCAGCAGGATGGACAGGCGCGCCTTCATGACCGGCGCAAGCTATCCGAAAAACTCTAACGCCCGCTTAGCCCGAATCAGGTCAGCCAGTAGGCGACGCTCTGGCGCTCTCCCGCGACCAACAGGAGACCGGCGCGGCCTCATCCAGCCGCGCCGGTCATCCTCAGCGGCAGCGCGAGTTGCTGCGGTCGATTTCCCGGCCCAGCAGCGCGCCGCCGGCCAGACCCAGGATCGTGCCGAGCGTGCGGTCACCGCGCCCGGCGACGGAATTGCCGAGCAGGCCGCCCACCGCGCCGCCGATCAGCAGGCCGGTGCTGCCATCGCCGCGGCGGCAGTAGTAGCGGCCGTCGTTGCCGCGCCAGACGCGGGTGTTGCGATTGATCCGCTCGTCCCGATAGCCGCCGCGATAGCTCTGGCTATAGTAGCCGTCATAGCGCCCGCCACGGTCGTAGCGGCCCCAGCGGTCGTACTGGTTGGCCGTGGTGATGCCGGTAACGGCAAGCGGCGTGGCGGCATGGCTGGCCGGCGCGGCGAGCGCGGGCATGGAGGTGGCCAGCATGCCGGGCGCGGCGAGAGCCAGGGCGGCGGTGGCAAGGGTCTTGTTCATGGATATTCTCCGTAAGCTTCGTTGCCGATGACTCGGCTTGCGTTCATCAATACGCCAAGAAAGCTGAACGACATGCAACGCCGCTGTCAGGATCGCGCTTCAGCGACGAAGCGAGGGAGACCGGCCGGTGAAATGAAGCGCGGCTTGCGGCCCTGCGGGGAAGGTTCTACCCGACGAAGCCCCAGTTCGCAGGCAGCCCACCCAAACCATGACGGCAATTCCGCAAAACCGGCAGGACGGCCTGTCCTTCGCCATCGGCGCCTACCTCGTCTGGGGGCTGCTGCCGCTGTACCTGAAGCTGGTCCACGAGGTGCCGCCGACCGAGTTCGTGGGCTGGCGCATCGTCTTCACCGTGCCGGTCTGCCTGGCGATCGTCTCGTTCCGCCGGCAATGGCCCGACGTGATCGCCGCCCTGCGCAATTCCAAGGCCCTGCTCGCGCTCCTGTTCAGCGCGGTGCTGATCGGCGGGAACTGGCTGATCTACGTCTTCGCGATCCAGTCCGGCCACGTCTTCGCGGCCAGCCTGGGCTATTACATCAATCCGCTGATCAACGTGCTGATCGGGACGATCTTCCTGGGCGAAAAGCTCGGCTGGCGGCAATGGCTCGCCGCGGGCGTGGCGGCGGTGGGCGTCGCGGTGCTGGCCTGGGGGGCGCACGAAATGCTGCTCATCAGCGTGGCGCTGGCCGGCACCTTCGGCCTCTACGGCCTGGTCCGCAAGCTCGCCCCGGTCGGCTCCCTGCCCGGCCTGACGGTCGAGACCCTGCTGCTGCTGACCCCCGCGGTCGCCTGGCTCGTCTGGCTGGGCCACGGCCCCCAGGAAACGCATTTCGGCCACGACGCCGGGCTCAGCCTGCTGATCGCCCTGTCCGGCGTGGTGACGGCCGTGCCGCTGCTGCTGTTCGCCCTGGCCGCCCGGCGGATGGACTATTCCGCGCTGGGCTTCGTCCAGTACATCGCCCCCACCATCGTCTTCATCACCGGCCTGGTCGCTTTCGACGAGCCGCTGCACAGGGTCCAGATCGTCAGCTTCGTGCTGATCTGGGCCTCGATCGCGGTGTTCACCTGGGACGTGGTGGCGAAACGCCGCGCCGCCTCAGCCCGCCACGAACTCGTGCCGGCCGCCGAAGAAATCCGCCGGGTCGATCGCGAACCCGTCTGAGACGCAGCCCTCTCGCGTCAGCCGCAGCTTGAGCTTGTCCTCGAAATGCCGGCGCGCCTGCGCCTCGTCCGCGATCTTCCAAACCAGCGCGTAGATCCCGTTCTGCGGCTTGGCCAGGAA
>CAZFPW010000020.1:7081-21423 GCA_964520765.1 uncultured Novosphingobium sp. | reverse complement strand
GGCACGTGGCCATGAGCTACTACTTCCGAGGTTTTGCTCCCGAGCACGAGACGACCAAGACCGCGACGACCGTGCGAACCCATGACAATGAGATCGCAATTGTGCGACTTCGCGGCCTCAACGATGGCTTCTGCGGGCGCAACACTATCCAGTCGGATTGTCTCAACCGAGACGCCAACGCGATCAGCAACCTGGTTCGCGGCGGTCAAGATCGTGTCGGCGGCGCTCTTCTGTTCGGCCTGGTAGTTCTCGATCATCGTTGCGCTCGGCGCATACCCGGCATCGCTCCCGGCAAAGAGCGGAAACGGTTCGCTCACAGTAACGATGGTAACGCGGGCGCCGAGGGCCTTGGCAAGCGAAAGTCCATGATCGAGCCCCTTTTGCCCAACGTCCGAGCCATCAGTGGCGATAAGAATATGCTTATACATGCACGCATCCTCTCAATTGTCGGTCGAACATGCCGGGACGGAAAGTGAGAGTCGAGCATTCTCGTCCTCGGATTTGAGGAGGAGGGAGAGGAAGAGGCTGCGTCGGAGCCAATCCGGGACGCACTACTCTTGGGATTATCGACTGCAATGGTTTTGCATTTCCCAGCGGGGTCCCAACGGGGCATCAGGAGCATGCGACGGCCATCTCCAGCCCCCGCCAGGAGGCGAACGCCTCAAAAGCGCTCCACCGGCTGGGTGAAGATATAGCCGGCCCCGCGCACGGTGCGGATCAGGTCGCGGCGGGTCTCGTCGCCCAGCTTGCGGCGCAGGCGGCAGATGTGGACGTCGATCGTCCGGTCGGAGGCATTGCCCAGGCGAGAGCGCGACATTTCCAGCAAGGGCTCCCGGCTGATGACCCGCTGCGCGTTTTCCAGCAGGGCGACCAGCAGGTCGTATTCCGCGCCGGACAGCTCCACCCGCACGCCCGCAGGCGACAGCAGCTCGCGGCGTCCGAGGTCCACGGACCAGCCGGCGAAACGCATACCCCGCACCCGTTCGATCTCCGGACCGCGCATCATCCTCGCCCGCCGCAGCATGGCCCTTACCCGGGCCAGCAGTTCGCTTTCGCTGAAGGGCTTGGCGATGTAGTCGTCCGCCCCGATCTCCAACCCGGCCACCCGGTCGGCCTCATGGCCCCGCGCGCTGATCATGATGATCGGCACCTGGTTTTCGCTCATCCGCAGCTGCCGGCAAAGATCGAAGCCGTTGGACCCCGGCATCATCACGTCGAGCAGGACCAGGTCGACCGCATTCTCCCGCAGGGCCGAGAACATGGCGCTGCCGTTCGCGGCGCTGAGGCAGTGAAACCCGTTGGCGCGCAGGACCTTCAGCAATCCGATGCGCACGCCGGGATCGTCATCGACGATCAACAGCGAAGGCAGCACCGCCGGCCGGGCTGCGCCGGGGACCGTGGCAAGCGCGTCACTATTATTACGGAACTGTTGCATCGGCATTTTGAATTGTTGCCACCTCCCCGGCGAAATTGACAGCGCGCCCGCCCAAACGGCTTAGGCCGTGCAATTGAGAGTGATTATCACCTTAAGGGGGTGTTGCAAAGTGAACCAGCTTCTTCCGAACTCTTCGAACAACGGCGCCGCGACGCCCTCGACCTCAACCGCTACCTCGCCCAGCGCCTTGCTGGCGCTCGGCTGCATCGGCCTGGTGGCCGCCGCGACGCCCGCCATGGCGCAGGACGAACCGCGCCTTGGCGGCGTGACCGTTACCGACAGCGCGATCGACGATGGCTACAACCGCACCGAAACGCAATCGCCCAAGGCGACCGCGCCGCTGCTCGACACGCCGCAGACGGTCAACGTGATCGCCCAGGAAGTGATCCGCGACCGGGCCGCGCGCACGCTCTCGGAAGTCCTGCGCAACACGCCCGGCATCAGCTTCAACGCCGGCGAGAACGGTTTCGGCTCGACGAGCAACAACTTCTCGCTACGCGGCTTCGACACCAGCGGCAGCGTCTTCATCGACAACGCCCGCGATTCCGGCAGCTACACCCGCGACGTCTTCAACGTGGAATCGGTCGAGGTCGTGAAGGGTGCCGCCGCCGACAACGGCCGCGGCACGGCCGGCGGCTATATCAACATCAACACCAAGCGCCCGACGCTGGACGGCTTCATTTCCGGCGACCTCAGCCTGGGCTTCGACGAATACGACACGCGCCTGCGCAAGCGCGGCACGATCGACATCAACCAGCCGATCGGCGGCACCGCCGCGATCCGCCTCAACGCCGTGGTCGAGGACAGCGGCGTTCCGGGCCGCGACGTGGCCCGCAACAAGTTCTGGGGCATCGCGCCCTCGATCGCCGTCGGGCTCGGCACTTCGTTCCGCGCGATCCTGTCGTGGGAACACCTGGAGCGCGATGATCGGCCCGACTGGGGCGTTCCCGGCGCAACGATCGCGAACACCTTCCGGTACAACCCCGCCACCGCCGGCGCGCGCCGCGATGCGTTCTATGGCCTCACCAGCGATTTCGACGACACCACCAGCGATGCGGTCTTCGCGCGCTTCGAATACGAGCCGTGGGCCGGTTTCATGGTGAGCAACCAGACGCGCTGGTCGCGGGTCAAGCGCACCTCGCGCTTCACCATGCCGACCAACTTCACCGCCCCGGCGACCGTCCCCACCTCGACGACGTTCTACGACCGTGACAACGAGACCCTCAGCAACACCACCGCGCTGAACGCCCGGTTCGCCACGGGCGGCCTGAACCACTCGCTGGCCGCCGGTTTCGAAGTGAGCTGGGAAAAGTCGAATGCCCGCCGCTACGCCGCCGTCAATCCGGGCAGTACCGACCTGTTCAACCCCAATCCCAACCGTGCGCCCGCGGCCGCGCTCGTTCCGTCCCAGACGTCCCGCGCGGACATCACTACCTTCGCGGTCTATCTCTACGACACGATCTCGATCGGCCAGCAGTTCCAGATCACCGGCGGCGTCCGCGGCGAAGGCTACAAGGTCACCCTGACCGACAGCAACGGCAGCGTTGCCGACGGTTTCTCAATCTCGCCCTTCACCTGGGGCGGAAAGGTCGGCCTGAACTGGAAGCCGGCCGAGAACATCAGCCTCTACGCCTCGTTCAGCACGGCCGCCCTGCCCGCCGGCTCCTATCTGTCCAACCCGGACATCTCGCGCGAGGACAGCGTGGCCGGCGCGAACCCGCCGGGCTTCAACGCCTTCCCCGGCCTGGTGCCCGGCGCCCGTCCGGTCCGCTCGCACAACTACGAGATCGGCGCCAAGGTCGATTTCATGGGCGGCGCGCTTTCGACCGCCATCGCCGCCTTCCGCGGAGAGAAGCGCAACGTCCCGGTCTATGGTCGGCTTAGCGGGCCGGCGGCGAACAACGCCCTGCAAGGCTACCAGAAGCTCGTCGTCGAGGGCGTGGAACTCAGCGTCAACGGCCAGATCACGCCCGACTGGAACGTGTTCGGCGGCCTGCTCGTGATGAAGAGCCGGCGTCACATCAGCGACGCCATGGAAGCCGTCCTCGCCTTCACCAATTCGGGCGACTACACGGCCCTTCCGGCATCCGACCTCGACGGCGACCGCCTGGCCTTCACGCCGAACGTCTCGGCGACGCTGTGGACCACCTATCGCCTGCCCTTCGGCCTGACGGTGGGCGGCGGGCTCCAGCATGTCGGCTCGTCCTACCTCGGCCGGCCGGACGATGCCTTGCGCGTCGTGCCCAACGGCGCCTTCGGCAAGCTGCCGGCCTACACGCTGTTCAACGCGATGCTCTCCTACGATTTGACCGAGAACATCGACCTGCGGCTCAATGTCGACAACATCGCCAACAAGAAATATGCGGTGTCGACGAACTGGAACGGCACGCGCGCGACCCTGGGGGCGCCGCGGACCTTCCTGGTCAGCGCCGGCTTCCGCTTCTAGGGGCGATTCCGGCCCGCCAGGTCCGGGCGCATCGGAGGCAATGATGCTGATCGAGATTCCGGCCGTGCTGACTTCCCAGGAAGCGGTCGGAATCCGCGCCCGGCTCGAGCAGGCGGCCTGGGTCGACGGCGGGGCCAGCGCCGGCCACGTCGCGGCGCGGGCCAAGGCGAACCGGCAGCTGGCCGATGACGATCCGCTCGGCGCCGAGCTGGGGGCGGAGATCGCCCGGCGGCTGGGAGCGACCCCGCGCTTCATCGCCGCCGCCCTGCCGCTCAAGGTCCTGCCGCCCCGGTTCAACGCCTATGCGGGCGACGGTTCCTATGGCCGGCACATCGACAGCGCCGTGTTCACCGTCCCCGGATCGCCCGAGCGGGTCCGCAGCGACCTTTCCGCCACGCTGTTCCTGAGCGAGCCCGACAGCTACGCAGGCGGCGAGCTGATCGCCGAGCACGGCCTGGCGCGGGAACGGATCAAGCTGCCCGCCGGCCACATGCTGCTCTATCCCGCGAATACCCTGCACCAGGTGACGCCCGTCACGCGGGGCACCCGCTATGCCGCGTTCTTCTGGATCCAGAGCCTGGTCCGCGAACAGGTCCGCCGCTCGCTGCTGCTGGAACTCGACGACAGCATCCAGGCCCTGGCCCAGCGCGATCCCGACGACCCGGAAGTCGTCCGCCTGACCGGCCTCTATCACAACCTGCTGCGCGAATGGGTGGATACGTGACGCTGCCCCCGCTGGACCGCATCCCGCCCCATGTCGCCGCCCTGGCCGATTACGAGACCCTCGCGCGGGAGCACCTGTCGGAAGCGGCCTGGGCCTATTTCGCGGGCGGATCGGGCGACGAATGGACCCTGCGGGAGAACGTGTCGGCCTATGCGCGGTGGCCGCTGCGCTCCCGCGTCTTGCGCGACCTGTCCGGGGCGAATACCCGCGTAACGCTGTTCGGCGCCGAACTGGCCGCGCCGATCCTGCTGGCCCCCGTCGCCTACCAGCGGCTGGCCCACCCCGAGGGCGAGATCGCGACCGCCCTGGCCGCAAGCGCGGTGGAAACCGCCATGGTCGTGAGCACCCAGGCGAGCGTCTCGCTGGAAGCCCTGGCCGAACGCGCCGTCGCGCCGCTGTGGTTCCAGCTCTATATCCAGCCGGACCGCGCCTTCACCGCCGATCTGGTCCGCCGCGCCGAACAGGCCGGCTACCGCGCGCTGGTCGTGACGGTCGACGCGCCGGTCAACGGCGTCCGCAACCGCGAGCAGCGCGCCGGCTTCGCCCTTCCGGCCGGCGTGGAGGCGGTGAACCTGGCGGGGATGCGCGGCCTGCCGCCGCCCCCGCGAGAGGCCTTGCTGTTCGGCACGCCACTGATCGAGACCGCGCCCGGCTGGGCCGATCTGGAATGGCTGCGCGGCCTGACCGGCCTGCCGATCCTGGCGAAAGGCATCGTCGATCCCGCCGACGCGCGGCGGGCGATCGACCTGGGGATCGACGGCGTGATCGTCTCCAACCACGGCGGACGGGCGCTCGACGGCGTTCCCGCTACGATCGACCTGCTCGGCCCGGTTGCCGAGGCGGTTGCGGGCGCGGTGCCCGTGCTGATGGACGGCGGCATCCGGCGCGGGATCGACGTCCTGCGCGCGCTGGCGCTCGGCGCGGATGCGGTGCTGATCGGCCGCCCCCAGATCTTCGCCCTCGCCGCGGCCGGCGCGCCGGGCGTCGCCCATGCCATTCGCATCCTGCGCGCGGAGCTGGAACTGGCGATGGCGCTGACCGGCTGCCCCGACATCGCGGCCATCGACCGATCGGTCCTGGCCCCGGGACGGTGATGCCCGGGCCCGCCGCCTCCACCGCTCAGGCCGTGCCGCGCGCCGGCTATGGCGAAACCCGACTCAATCCCGTGGGCCTGTCCTTGGCCGTGGCCGTCCATGTCGGCATGCTGGCGCTGCTGCTCACCTTCAAGAGCCCGGCGTTCCTGGAAACACGGGAACCGCCGCTGGTCGTGCATTCGATGAAGCTCGAACCGCCGCCGCCGCCGGCCAGCCCGCCCAAGCCGGCGAAAGCCGTGCCGCCGCCCGCCGCCGCCGTCTTCGCGCCCCGGACCAGGCTGGAGCTGCCGATCCTCGATCCCCCCGCGATCCTGACCTCGCCCGAGCCGCTGCCCGTCCCCCAGCCGGCGGTCCACGCCCCCCAGCCGGAACCCGCCGCGCCGCCCGCTCCTCCGTCCCAGCCGGTATCGGCCGGCGATCTTTCCTCATCGATGACCCATGCGCCGCCGCCGCGCTATCCGCACGAATCGCGCCGCAAGCGCGAACAGGGAACCGTATTGCTGGCCGTGCTGCTGTCCACCGACGGAACGGTGATCGACGTCCGGGTCGCGCGGAGCAGCGGCCATGCCAGGCTGGACGAAGCGGCGCGCAGCGCGGTCAGGAGATGGCGGTGGTCCCCCACCATCCGGGGCGGCACCGCGGTGCAGATCAGGGGAACGGTCGAAATCCCCTTCGTGTTGACCGGCTGAGGAACCATGGGCGAAAACGGATACGTCACCCCCCGGAGCGCCGGGAAGATCGCAGCGCGATGAAGAGCCGGCGGCGCTATCCCCGGGGAATGGTCGCGCGGCTGGCGCTGGTGCTGGTCGCCGCGCTGTGCATCGAGCTGGCCGGCACCATGGTCATCCACAAATGGCAGGAGCGGCAGCTCATCTCCGGCGAGCGAACCCGCCGGATCACCGAGCAGATCGTCTCCGCCGATCGGATCGCCGCCCATGCGGCGCCGGAACAGCGCGGCGCGCTCATGTCCGACCTGCGCATCCGGGGAATGCAGCTGAACTGGGTGCCCAGCACCGTCATCACCGATACCAGCGCCGCCCACCCCCGCCTCGCGCAGATGCGCGCCCGCATCGAGAACCAGGTGCCGCCCCTGGCGGGACGGGACCTGCGGCTCAGCCTCATCGCCTCGGAAGACGGCGCGCGGCGCGATCTGCTGGGCGCGCTCCGCCTGGCGGACGGCAGCTTCGTGACCTTCCGGGCGCGCCACTTCCTGGGCTCTTCCCCGTCCCTCGCGATGACCGCGCTGGCGCATCTGGCGCTGGTGGGAATCGTGATGGGCGCCACGCTGCTGATGGTGCGGGGACTGGTGCGGCCCTTGCGCAACCTGGCCGAAGTGGCCGACGCGACGGGACGGGGCAGCGTGGTGGAAATCAAGGCGGAAGGCCCGTGGGAGGTCCGCCGCGTCGCGACCGCCTTCGCCGCCATGCAGGCCCGGCTGCTCCAGATGATGGACGATCATACCCAGGCGCTCGTCGCCGTCTCGCATGATCTGCGCACGCCGATCCAACGGCTGCGCCTGCGCACCGCGCTGCTCGAAGATGCCGAGCTGCGCGAGGCCATGATCGCCGACCTGATCGACATGGAACGGTTCATCGGCTCGGTGATGGAACTGATGCAGGACGGCTCGGAAGAGGAATGGCAGCTTGTCGACCTGCCCTCGATCGTCATGACGATGGTCGACAATGCCGTGGATGCGGGGGCGTCGGCCGAATATGTCGGGCCGCTCCAGCTACCCGTGCGCACCAGGCCGCTCGCGCTCAAGCGGGCGCTCGGCAACCTGGTCGACAACGCCCGCCGCCACGCCGGCAAGGTGCGGGTCGTCGTCGAGGCGGGAGACCCCATCCTGCTTTCGGTCGAGGACGATGGTCCCGGAATCCCGCCGGCCAGCCGGGAGGACGCATTCCTTCCGTTTCACAAGCTGAGAACGGACCGGGGGATGGACAGCGGCGGCTCCGGGCTGGGGCTGGCGATCGTGAAGAAAGCCGTCGCCAGCCTGGGCGGCCGCATCGAGTTGAAGGACAGCGCGATGGGCGGCCTGGCCGCGGTCATCCGGATTCCGGCGACACCGCCCGATCCGTGATCGCGCCGGGTCGGTGCGGCCTCAGCCCTTGGGGCGACGAGTGCGCTTCGGCTTGGCGGCGGCCGGCTGCGGGGCATCGCCCTCCGCGTTCGCGGGCGACTTGAAGACTTCCTCGCCCTCCGCCTTCTTGCCGATCGTATATTTGTAGATGACGTAAGCCGAAGCTCCGGCCATGGCCCAACGGAACAGCTTCATCTTGGTCTCCAGGTCTGCGGGAAGCGCTTGGAGCAGCGCCATGTGGAGAAATATCGCCACGGCGTCAATCCGCCCGGTCCGCCATTGCGGAATGCCGGATGTCAGCATCCGATCCCGCTGCCCATGCCGGAAGGGCCGGTGCCCGAAGGCCGGTTCCAGGACAGCCCAAACCTGTCGTCGCGGTTTCAGGGCGGCTCGCCGCGCTGCTCGAATGGATGTGTGACACCGGAACAACACTACTGAAACAATTCGATTTTTCAGAAGGAACCGTCCGAGCGAGGCTCCGTTAGCGCTCTGACCCTACGGGGGTCTGCCATCCAGGAGACGTGACTTGAACGCAGTTCTTCAAGCAATGCCGTGCGCCCTTTCGACGGGCACCAAGGCCAAGCTGCAACTCGGATCGGCCGTCGGCGCCCTTGCGCTCATGGCTTTCACCGCACCCGCCTTTGCCGCCGACGAATGCGGCAGCGGCGCCGGGGGCACCGTAACCTGCGCCGCGACGGGCAATCCCTACGCGGGCGGGGTCGTCTATACGGCCGTGGTCCCGCTGACGATCGACATCGACGGCGACACCGAGATCGCCACCACGGGGGCCATCACCCCCGGCCTGAACGCCACGGCGGCGGCGGGCGAATCGCTTACCCTGAACGCCGACGCGGGCTCCTCGATCACGACGACCGGCGCGATTTCCGACGGCGTCAGGCTGACCACGACGACCGGCGACATCAACGCGACGACGGACATCGTCGGCACGACCGGCGCGATTTCCAACGGCATCGTGGCTGGAACGACCACCGGCGACCTCACCCTGACCGCGACGACCACGACGACCGAGGGCGATATTTCGAACGGCATCGTCGCCACGACCACCACGGGCGCGCTGACGGTCAACACCGGCAACGTGACCACCACGGGGCCCCTGTCCGACGCCGTCACGGCTTCCTCGACGAGCGGCAACGTCCTGGTGAACGGCGGGACGATCAGCACGCAGCAGGGCATGGGCATCACCGCCTCGACCGGCGGGGCCGGAACCGCCACGGTCGCCGGCGGCGCGATCACCACGGCGGGGGCCTTCAATACCGGCGTGAGGGTCACCACCGATACCGGGGCCGCGGTAGCGACGCCGGTAAGCGTGACCACCGCGGGCGTCGGCGCGGATGCCATCGTCGTCACCTCCACGGGCAGCACCGCCGAGGGCGGGGCCACGACGATCAGCACCACGGGCGACCTGGCGCGCGGCATCGTCGTTGACGGAGCGACCGGCGCGACGGTGGGCTATGGTGCGATCACCACGACCGGCCTCGGCAGCACGGGCGTCGTCCTCACCAGCGGGGGCACCGGCGACATCACGGGGACCGGCACCGCCCTGCTCTCCACGACCGGCACCGGCGCGGACGGCATCGATGCGACGGCGGCCGGCGACCTTACCGTCGAGGTCGGCCGCGTCAGCGCGACCGGCTCGGGCAGCCGCGGCATCGTGGCGACGAGCACGGCCGGAACGGTCGACATCACCTCGGCCGGCGTCGTCGCCGACGGCAACGGCGTCGAGGCGACCAACACCGGCGGCGCGGTCAGCGTCGCGCTGGGCGGAACCAACAACTCGGTGACGGGCAGCGGCGTCGTGGTCGACGCCAGCACCACCGCCGGGCTCACCCTGGCGCAGGGCGGCACGCTGAACGGCGCGGTCAACGGCGCGACGCTGACCTCCGGCACGACCACCACCGTGAACAACTCGGGCACGATCTCCGGCACCGTCGCCGCGATCGACGCCAGCGGCGGCGGCACGGTCGGCATCACCAACAATGCCTCGGGCATCATCAACGGCCGGGTCGTGCTGGGCGCCGGGAACGACACGGTGAACAACGCCGGCACCTTCAACGCCGTTGGCGCCAGCGATTTCGGCGGCGGCGCGGACGTGTTCACCAACACCGGCACCTTCAACGTCCGGCCGGGCACGGCCACGGCGGGCACCGTCACCCTGGCCGGCCTGGAAGCCTTCAACAACACCGGCGGCCTGATCGACCTGCGCAACGACCACACCGGCGACGTGCTGGTCCTGCCGGGCGCCTACACCGGCTCGGGCGACGCGCGGCTGGCGGTCGACGTCAACCTGTCGCCCGCCCCGACCAGCGCCGACGTGCTGCAGATCGGCGGTGCTGCCGGCGGGTCCACCTCGGTGATCCTGAACCGGCTCGACAGCCCGGCGATCCTCAGCACCGCGGCGGGCACGACGATCGTCCAGGCCGGGGCGGCGTCGGGCGCCAATGCCTTCGTCATCGCGCCCTCCAGCCAGGTCGACGGCGTGATCCAGTACGGCGTCGTCTACGATCCGGCGGCCTTCAGCTATGCCGTGGTCTCCGCCCCCAGCGCGGCCGCCTATCGCACCGCGCTCTACGGCGACGGCGTGCGCAACCTCTGGCTGCAATCGGGCGATGCCTGGACAGCTCATATGCGTGAGCTTCGCGATAATATCGCCGCCAACGGCCCCGGCGGTTCAGGCGGGCGCTTCTGGTTCCAGGGCTTCGGCCAGTGGGAACGCCGCCGCAATGCCAGCACCTTCAGCTTCAACGGGCTGACCAACACCTTCGACCAGGGCTACGACCAGGACTACTACGGCTTCCAGCTCGGCATGGACCTGGGCGCTCCGGTCGGTGACGAAGGCGGCTTCAACTTCGGCGTAACGGCGGGCTACCAGAACTCGAACATGAGCTTCCCGAACACCGCCGACCGTATCCGCTTCAACGTGGTCAACGGCGGTCTCTACGCCAGCTTCACCTCGGGCATCTTCTTCATCAATGCCCTGGGCAAGTATGACTACTACTGGGGCGAGGCGCGCAGCCCGGCGGGCCTCTATGCGTTCGACGTGAACGGCTCCGTCTGGGGCGCCAAGGCCGAAGCCGGCCTGCGCTTCGGCACCGACTTCTTCATCGAGCCGGCGGTGAGCCTGTCGTGGACGAACTCGGACTTCGACGACTTCACCGTTCCTTCCGGCAACTTCGCGATCGACGACGAGGACGGCCTGCGCGGCAAGGCCGGGGCGCGGGTGGGCTGGACGACCGCCTGGGGCGGCGCGAAGGTCTCGCTGTACGGCGGCGCGAACTATGTCCGCGAGTTCCGCGGCCGCAGCAACGTGGTCTTCACCAGCGGCGGCCAGACGGTGGCCTTCAGCAACCCGCGCAACCGCGACTATGCCGAGGGCATCCTGGGCGTGAACGTCGGATCGGACAGCGGCAAGCTCAGCGGCTTCTTCGAAGGCCGCTATGCCGATGGCCGCGATTACGACGGCTACGGCGTGCGCGGCGGGATTCGCGTGCGCTTCTAAGCCACACGATTCATTCGACCTTTTGGGGCAGCCTTTCGCGAGGCTGCCCCCTTTTTCGTGAAATGGTTGCGCTACACCCCGTTACCCGGCATCACCTGCAGCGAAGTCGCCCGGAGGTGGCTGTGCACGAGGTTCGCGCCGCAACCCTGTTCGAGTATATCGACGTGGCCAGGTCCGTCGGTCTCGACGGGTACTGGATGCTGCGCCACGCCGGCATCTCCCCGACCGCGCTCGAAGACCCCGACAATCGCATCCCCGCCTTGGCGGCGGTTCGGCTGCTCGAAAGGTCGGCGCAACGGTCGGGATGCGACAATTTCGGACTGCTCATGGCGGAGCGCCGGTCCTTCGCCAGCCTCGGGCCGATCTCCCTGCTGCTCGACCGTCTGGGCACGGTTCGCGAAGTCCTTGAGGCGCTGATGGCCTATCGGCGGCACATGAACGACATCGTCACGGTCGACTTGGAGGAAGACGGCGATACCGCCCTGGTGAAGATCGGCTTCATGGCCGAATATGCGCAGGTCCAGATCACCGACTTCGCCACGGCCTTGGGCTACAAGGTGCTGACCGGCGCCTCGCACGGCAGCTGGGTGCCGACCGCCGTGCACATGACCCGCCGCGCGCCTGTCGATCTCGTTCCGTGGCGGCGGATCTTTCCGGTGCCGATCGCCTTCGAGAACCTGTTCAACGGCTTTTCCTGCCCGCGCGCCGCGCTGGACATTCCCAATCCGAATGCCGACCCACAGATGGCGCGGCATGCCGAGCAGCTCTTACGGCTGGTCCCCCTTCCCGAAGAGATCTCGCCCGTCAGCGATCGTGTCCGCCGGGTGATCGCGCAGATGTTGCCGAACGGCCAGGCGCGCCTCGAAGCCGTCGCGGCGCACCTTGCGACAGGCTCCCGGGCCTTGCAGCGCAGCCTTGATGGCGAGGGCACGACCTTCGCCGCCTTGCTCGCGGAGGTGCGGCGGGAACTGGCCCAGGTCTATCTGGTGGGTCCGCAGTCGGTCACGGCGATCTCCGAGCAACTGGGCTATGCCTCACCCAGCGCCTTTACCCGTTGGTTTGCGGGAGAATTCGGCCTGTCGCCGCAGGCCTGGCGCAGCCAGCAGCGGTCCCGGCCGAAGGCTCCACCGCCGTTCTGGATGGCATGAAGTCGACGGATTTTGTCGCGATCTGCAAGGCGCGCCCAGGCGAATAATGGTTGGGAAAGCGGTCCCTGCCGCGCCTGCCCCCCAAGAGCCCTTCGGCGTCGCAATCCCCCTTGAGTTCGTCGAATCGGCGCGCAGGGACACCCTCATTCCAGCGCCTAGCCAGACAACTAGCCGCTCAAGAAGACCTATTCGTGACCCGGCTGAAGTTCATTCTACTCGATCAGGACCGCACGCGCGCCGCGGCCATCACCGCTGCGCTCGGCAGCCACGGCCGCGGGGTGACCGTAGTCGAGGGGCTGAGCGCGCTCGACCCGCAGGCGACGGGCCTTTCGATCATCCTGGCCGCGGACGAAGGCGGCGCGATTCCGCGGATCGTCGAGGGACTCAAGCGGTTCAAGGTCGGCGCCAAGGTCATCGCCTTCGCCGAGAATCCCTCGCCGCACCAGATCGTCAAGGCGCTGGCGGCGGGCGCGGCGGACTATCTGCACTGGCCCTGCGATGCGCCGGACATCGTCGCGGCGGCGAACGCCGCGACCGCGAGCTAGTCCGCGATCAACCCCTGCCGCGGTAGCTGGCGACGCCCTGGTCGGGCGCCCAGAGGCCTTCCGGGACCGCGCCCGATTGCCAGAACACGTCGATCGGGATGCCTCCGCGCGGATACCAGTAGCCGCCGATCCGCAGCCATTTCGGGGCCATCTCGGCGAACAGGCGCTGGCCGATCCCGACGGTCACATCCTCATGAAATCCGCAATGATTCCGGAACGATCCGAGGAAAAGCTTAAGCGATTTCGATTCGACGATGGTCTCGCCCGGGGCATAGTCGATCACCAGGTGGGCGAAGTCCGGTTGGCCGGTGACCGGGCACAGCGAGGTGAATTCCGGCGCGGCGAAGCGCACGAGATAGAGCGTGCCGGGGCGCGGGTTGGGAACATAGTCGAGCACCGCCTCTTCGGGGGAAGCGGGCAAGGCGCTCTGACGGCCCAGGTGGAGCGGATTCTGCGGCGGAGTCTCGGTCATGGCGCTGCATTGGCGGCATCGCGGGGCCAACACAAGTCAGCGGGTGGCGCAGGGCGCATTCACTCGCTATTCAGCCGCCGCCGTGGAGCGGCAGAGTAGAGGACTACAGCTGAAATGGGCGCGATCGGACGGATGAGGACGGGGCTGGCGATTTCGTCGGGAATGGCGCTTGCGCTGGGGTTTTGCCTGCCCGCCGCCGCGCAGCAGGCGGGCGACGTGAACACCTACAGCCTGCCGCCCGGCCCCACGACGCCGACGCCCGCGCCGCCCGTGGTCGCCCCGCCGCCGCCGACCGCCGCCCCGCCCCGCCCCACGCCGACCGCGACGCCGACGCCTGCTCCGACGCCGCGCGCGTCAGCCAGTGCGCGACCTGCAGCGACCAGCAGTCCCCCGCCGCGAACCAGTGGGCAGCCTGCCGCGACCTCCCGGCCGCCCGCCAGCCCGGCCCCCAAGACCGCGCCCTCGCCGCGCCCCCTGACCGTGCCGGCGGCCCCGCCCACCGCCACGCCGAGCGCGGCCGCGCTGCCCGCTCCTGTGCCCGCCCCCATCCCGGAGCCCCTGCCGGCCCCCGTGCCGAGCGAAGCCGCGCCCGTCGCGGTCGAGAGCATGGCCGCGCCGGAAGCGCCCGCCGGCAATGCGCCGCTGTGGCCGTGGCTCGGCGGTGGGGCCGTGGTCGTGCTGGGCGGGGCGGCCTATCTGCTCCTGCGCCGCCGGAAGGGGGGCGAGGTCGAGCCCTTCGAGGAAACGGCCTATGCGCCGACCGAGCCGGAACCGGCCCCGGCGGCCATCGAGCCGGAACCCGCCCCGGTCATCCCCGAGCCCGCGCTGTCGCTGGCCGACAGGCCCGCGCCGGAACCGCAACCCGAGCCCCAGCCGGAACC
>CAZFPW010000020.1:5563-6981 GCA_964520765.1 uncultured Novosphingobium sp. | reverse complement strand
CGCCCCCGCTCCCCAGCCCGCCCCGCCGCCGCCGCGCAAGGCGTCGGAGCTGGTGACGGTCGCGCTGGTGGCCCGGCGGCTCAGCGCGACGCTGATGAACACGGCGCTGACCTATGAGCTGACCGTGACCAATTCCGGCGAAACGCCGATCGGACCGATCGCCATCTCGGGCGACATGATCGGGGCCCATGCCTCGATCCCGCCGAAGGTCCTGCTGGAGAGCGCCGGCGAGGGCGAGCCGCAGCATCGCGTGCCCCGGCTCGAACCCGGCGAGAGCGCGGTGATGAGCGGGGAGCTGCGCCTGCCGCTGGCCTCGATCACGCCGATCCGCCACGGCCAGGCGACGCTGTTCGTGCCGCTCGCCCGATTCCGCGTGCTGGTGTTCCGCGAGGGCCGGCCGCCGGTCTCGGGCAACCACGCCTTCGTGATCGGGGCCGAACCGCAAAGCCCCGGCGCGGCGCTCAAGCCGTTCAGGCTGGATCTAGGCCCGCGGTTGTATTCCGGCATCACCCAGCGCGAACTCACCCTTCCCGCCTAAGCCCCGCTGGACGGGTCCCTTCGCGCTGGCTATCCGTTGTGCGTTGCAGCGAAGGAGGAGCGCGCATCATGGACACGCTGGTCACCACCGAGTGGCTTGCCGAGGAAATCGGCGCGAGCGATCTCAGGATCGTCGACGCCAGCCGCCACATGGCCGACACCGGCCGCGACGCGAGCGCGGAATACGAGGCGGCGCACATTCCCGGCGCGGTGTTCATGGACCTGGGCGAGCTGGCCGAGGCGAGCGCGCCGACCGAGAACACCCTGCCCTCCGCCGCGAAGTTCGCCAGCCGGATGCAGAGCCTCGGCCTGGGCGACGGCAGCCGCATCGTGCTCTACGACGACAGCGCGATCCACAGCGCGGCGCGGGCCTGGTTCATGCTCAAGATGTTCGGCGCGCACAACGTCGCGATCCTCGACGGCGGCCTCGCCAAGTGGAAGGCGGAAGGGCGCCCCCTCGCCTCCGGCCGGGAAACCCTGCGCCACCGCCACTTCACCGTCTGGCAGGACGAGAAGACGCTGCGCTCCAAGGCCCAGGTCCTCGCCAACCTGAGCGGCCAGGCCGAGCAGCTCGTCGACGCCCGCGGCGCGCCGCGCTTCACCGGGGCCGAGGCGGAGCCCCGGCCCGGCATGGCCTCCGGCCACATCCCCGGCGCGCGCAACGTGCACTACACCGCGCTGTTCAACCCCGACGGCACGTTCAAGGACAAGGCCGGCATCCGCGCCGCCTTCGAGAACGCGGGCGTGGACCTGGCCCGGCCCATCGTCACCACCTGCGGCAGCGGGATGACCGCCTGTGTCCTCGCCTTCGGGCTGGAGCTGATCGGCAAGCACGACGTCGCGCTCTATGACGGCTCCTGGGCGGAATGGGGCGCGGACGC
>CAZFPW010000020.1:2029-5463 GCA_964520765.1 uncultured Novosphingobium sp. | reverse complement strand
TTCGCAAACGACAAGATCGCCGCTTTTCTTCTTCGGCTTCGCGTGAGTCCAAAAACGGGCTAAGCCCCTCGCCGATGGCCAAGACTTCCGACGATCCGCAATCGACCGCCACCCGCCTCGTCACTGCCGGCCGGCGCGAGGCCTGGCCCGTGGTCAATCCGCCGGTCTGGCGCGCCTCGACCCATCTCTACGAGAACATGGCCGCGCTGGTCGAAGGCCCCCGGCACAACGCCGACGGCCGGTTCTACTACGGCCGCCGCGGCGCGCCGACGCAATGGGCCCTGGCCGAAGCGCTGACCGAGCTGGAGCCGGGCGCCTTCGGCACGATGCTCTATCCCTCGGGCGTCGCCGCCATCGCCGCCACGCTGCTGACCGTGGTGAAGCCCGGCGACGTCCTGCTGATGACGGACAACGCCTATGACCCCAGCCGGGCGCTGGGGCGCGGGCTGCTGAAGGAATGGGGCGTGGAGACGCGGTTCTTCCCCGCGACCGACCTCGCCGCCTGCGAAGCCGCGATCTGCGAGCGGACCCGCGCGATCTTCCTCGAAGCGCCCGGCAGCCTGACGCTGGAGATGCAGGACGTGCCGGCCCTGGCGGCCCTGGCCCGCGCGCGCGGCCTGGTCTCGATCATCGACAACACCTGGGCCGGTCCGCTCGGCTTCCAGCCGCTGAGCCACGGCATCGACATCACGGTCATGTCGCTGACCAAGCATGTCGGCGGCCATTCCGACGCGATGATGGGCAGCGCCGCCGCGGGAGAGGAATGGTACGGCAAGCTGCGCCGGCAGGCCCAGATGCTCGGCCAGGTCGTCTCGCCCGACGACGCGGCCCTGATGCTGCGCGGCCTGAGGACGCTGGAACTGCGCCTGGCCAGGGAAACGGCCAGCGCCATCGAGGTCGCCGGCTGGCTGCAATCGCGCCCCGAAGTCGCCCGCGTGCTCTATCCCTGCCTGCCCGGCGCGCCGGGGCATGAGCTGTGGCGGCGCGACTTCACCGGCGGCTGCGGGCTGTTCAGCTTCATCCTGAAGGACACCGACGCGGCGGGCCGCGCCCGGCTGGTCGACGCGCTGCGCCTGTTCGGCATCGGCTATTCCTTCGGCGGGTTCGAAAGCCTGGTCGTGCCGGTCGATCCCGCGCCGATCCGCGCGGTCACCCCCTGGCCGCCCGAAGGCGTCGATCCCGCCGACCGGCTGGCCCTGCGCCTGTCGATCGGGCTGGAGGACCCGGCGGACCTCATCGCCGACCTGACGCGCGGCTTCGCCGCCCTGGGGGCGGCATGAACCTGCCCGATCAGCTCGAACGGATCGGGGCGACGCTGAGCCTGATCGGCTTCGACGTCGGCAAGTACCGCATCTCGCTCTATTCCGGGCTCAGCGCGCTGGTGGTGATCGCTCTGCTGATCGTGATCTCGCGCATCGCCTCGAAGATCACGCGGCGGGCCTTCAACCGGATCACCCGGCTCGACCCGGCGCAGCAGGTGCTGGGCGAAAAGCTGGTGTCGATCGGCATCTGGCTGATCGCCTTCCTGGTGGGCATCGACCTGCTCGGCATCGACCTGACCGCGCTGGCCGTCTTCTCCGGCGCGATGGGCCTGGCGGTCGGCTTCGGCCTGCAGAAGACCTTCGGCAACCTGATCGCCGGGATCATCCTGCTGATGGACCGCTCGATCAAGCCGGGCGACGTGATCGCGGTCAACGACGGGGTGTCGAACACGGTCGGCCAGGTCAAGAAGATCGGCCTGCGCGCGGTCTCGGTGACGACGCGGGACAAGAAGGAATACCTGATCCCCAACGAGAACCTGATGATAAATCAGGTGGAGAACTGGTCCTATTCCAGCCGCGAGGTGCGCGTCCGCGTGCCGGTGACGGTCTCGCCGGGGACCGACCTGGACCTGGCCGAAAGCCTGATGCTCCAGGCCTCGCGCGACGCCAAGCGGGTGCTGGCCCACCCGGCCCCGACCGCCTGGGTCACGGAGTTCACCCCGCTGGGCGTCGCCTTCGAGATCCGCATCTGGATCGACGACCCCGAGGAAGGCCTCGGCAACGTCCGCGCCGACGTGCTCAAGCGCTGCTGGAAGCTGTTCCAGGAGAACGGCATCACCCTGCCCAACGCGAACTGGCGCGAGGTGGGGTTAAGGGATTTGGAAGCGCTGCGGGAGATGGTGGAGGGGCTCAGGGGGCGGTGACGAGGAAGGCGAAGGACAAACCCCTCCCAATTCCGTCACCCGGGTCAAGCCCGGGGTGACGTTTGGAGTTAGGCTCCCTAAAGCTCTCCTACCCCCCCGAAAACGCAATCTCGCTGGCATCTTGCCGGCCATGTCGCCATGTGGCGGCCATGGAAAATTCGCCTAGCCTGCGCCTGAGCAAATTGGGGACGGCCCCATCCGTGGGCACGGTCCACCTGGTCGGCGCCGGTCCCGGCGATCCCGACCTGCTGACCGTGCGCGCCGCGCGGCTGATCGCGCAGGCCAAGGTCGTGGTCCATGACGGGCTGGTCGATCCCGCGATCCTGGCGCTGGCCCATCCCGCCGCCCTGCTGATCTCGGTCGCCAAGCAACGCGCCCGCCACACCATGCCGCAGGAGGAGATCAACGCGCTTCTCGTCCGCACGGCGCTGGGCGGGGACGACGTGGTGCGCCTCAAGGGCGGCGACCCCTTCATCTTCGGCCGCGGCGGCGAGGAGGCGGAGGCCTGCCGCACCGCGGGCGTGCCGGTGGAGGTCGTGCCCGGCATCAGCGCGGCGGTCGGCGCGGCGGCGGCGGCGCAGATTCCGCTGACCCACCGCGCCTCGGCCTCGATCGTCTCGTTCGTCGCGGGCCAGTGCAAGGGGCTGACCGAGCAGAACTGGGCGGGCCTCGCCGGCAAGGGCCGGACCCTGGTGATCTACATGGGCGTCGCCACGTCCGAGGCGATCTCGGAAAAGCTGATGGCCGATGGCCTCGCGCCCGATGTCCCCGTGGCGGTGATCGAGAACGCGACGCGGCCCCAGATGCGGGTGCTGCGCAGTCCGCTCGCCGGGCTGCCGGCGCTGGTCGCCCGCGAGCAGGTGAAAAGTCCCGCGCTGATCGTCATCGGCGAGGTGGCAGGTGAACAACGAGAACAGGAATTGCGCGAACTGGCGCTGGAGGTAGCTGAGTGAAGATTCTGACGGGGAACGATCTGAAGACCGGCGCGGTCGTCTGGTGGGACGGCAGCGGCTGGTCGCTGCATGTCGAGGACGCGGTCGACGCGGGCGAGCATGCCGACATGATCCTGGCCACCGAGACCGCGGCCTGCCGCGTCAACGGCGGCTATGCGATCGACGGCCTGCCCGGCGACGACGGCAAGGCCCGCCCCGCCCACATCAAGGACCGCATCCGCGCCTATGGCCCGACCGTGCGCCCCGACCTCTCTCTCAAGCCCGCCGATCCCGACGCGGGCAGCTGGGTGATCTGA
>CAZFPW010000020.1:0-1929 GCA_964520765.1 uncultured Novosphingobium sp. | reverse complement strand
ATGTACCAGTACGACAAATACGATCAGGCCATGGTCGACGCCCGCGTCGCCGAGTTCCGCGAGCAGACCCGCCGCCGGATCGAAGGCCACATGACCGACGACCAGTTCAAGCCGCTGCGGCTGAAGAACGGGCTCTACCTCCAGCTCCATGCCTACATGCTGCGCGTGGCGATCCCCTATGGGACGCTCAGCTCGCGGCAGCTGCGGATGCTCGGCCATATCGCGCGCAAGTACGACCGCGGCTATGGCCACGTCACCACGCGCCAGAACATGCAGTACAACTGGATCAAGCTGGAAGAGGCGCCGGACATCCTGGCCGACCTGGCCACGGTCCAGATGCACGCGATCCAGACCAGCGGCGAATCGATCCGCAACCTCAGCGCCGACCAGTACGCCGGCGCGGCCGCCGACGAGCTGATCGATCCGCGCCCCTGGGCCGAGGTGATCCGCCAGATCACCACCTTCATGCCGGAGTTCAGCTATCTGCCGCGCAAGTTCAAGATCGCGGTGATCGCCTCCGAAGAGGACCGCGCGGCGATGCGCTGGCACGACTTCGGCATCCGCATCGTCAAGAATGAGGCGGGCGAGATCGGGTTCGAATGCTATGCCGGCGGCGGCATGGGCCGCACGCCGTTCATCGCCTACAAGATCCGCGAGTTCCTGCCGCCGACGCAGATCTTCTCCTACCTCCAGGCCGTGCTGCGGGTGTGGAACCGCCACGCCCGGCGCGACAACATCCACAAGCAGCGGATGAAGATCCTCGTCCACGACCTGGGCGAGGAGGAGTTCCGCCGCCAGGTCGAGGAGGAATTCCAGAACTTCCTCGCGCTGGGCCAGGACGTGCCCCTGGCCGAGTACGAGCGCGTGGCCGCCCATTTCGCGCCGCCGCCGTTCGAAACCGGCCTGTCCGACGAGATCGACCGTTCCGATCCCGACTTCGCGCTGTGGGCCGATCGCCAGCTCGTCGCCCACAAGGCGCCCGGCTATGCCATCGTCAACATCAGCCTGAAGCCGGTCGGCGGCATCCCCGGCGACATGTCGGCCGAGCAAATGGACCTCGTCGCCGACCTGGCCGAGAAGTATTCCTTCGACGAGGTCCGCGCGACCCATGCGCAGAACCTGGTCCTGCCGCACGTCCGCAAGGCCGATCTCTACGCGGTGTGGCAGGCGCTCGACGCGGCGGACCTGGCCGGGGTCAATCTCGACCTCGTGACCGACCTCATCGCCTGCCCCGGCCTGGACTACTGCACCCTGGCCAATGCGCGCTCGATCCCCGTGGCGCAGAAGATCGCGGAGCGCTTCGCCGATCTCGACCGCCAGCGCGACCTGGGCGAGTTGAAGATCAAGATCTCGGGCTGCATCAACGCCTGCGGCCACCACCACGCGGGCCACATCGGCATCCTCGGCGTCGACCGGAAGGGCACGGAGAACTACCAGCTCCTGCTCGGCGGATCGGGCGCGGAGGACGTGAGCCAGGCCAAGATCACCGGCCCCGGCTTCGACGAGGCCGGCATCGTCGACGCGGTCGAGCGCGCGGTGGAACGCTACCGCGAGCTGCGCGAGCCCGGCGAGCGCTTCATCGACACCTACCGCCGCGTCGGCCTCGATGCTTTCAAGGAGTCCATCTATGGTTGAGGTCCTGCGTTTCCGTGACGACGAGGTGACGGACGAGCCGGCGGTGAGCCTCGACGCGTTCCTCGACCAGTCGAACGCCACCTCGGTCCGCATCGAGGCGGGCGACGACGTTCGCCTGCTGCTGCCGATGCTCGACCGGCTCAGCCTGGTCGAGATCGACTTCCCGCGCTTCCGCGACGGGCGCGGCTTCTCCTCCGCGCGCATCCTGCGCGAGGCGGGCTACAAGGGCGAGATCAAGGCCACCGGCGACGTGCTGGTCGATCTCGTCTGGTTCATGCGCCGCTGCGGCTTCGA
>CAZFPW010000019.1:12714-22509 GCA_964520765.1 uncultured Novosphingobium sp. | reverse complement strand
TCCTGCCTGGTCGGCTATTTCGGCTACGAGACGATCGGCCTGGTCGAGAAGCTGCCCCGCGCCCCGCAGAGCGCGCTAGTGCTGCCCGACATGCTGTTCGTCCGGCCCGCGCTGATCATGATCTTCGACCGGCTGAGCGACGAGCTGTTCTGCGTCGCGCCGGTCTGGCCGTCGGAAGCGACGCCGCTCCATGTGGTCGAGGCCGCGCAAGAACGGATCGACCTGGCGCTGCGCCGCCTCGCCCAGCCCGCGCCCGCCGTGGCGGCCGATGCCGACCTGGCGGACCCCACGCTCACCCCGACCCTGCCGGAGGGCCGGTATCGCGACATGGTACGGCAGGCGAAGGACTATATCGAGGCAGGCGACATCTTCCAGGTGGTGCTTGCTCAGCGCTTCACCACGCCGTTCACCCTGCCGCCGCTCGCGCTCTACCGCGCGCTGCGCCGGGTGAACCCCTCTCCGTTCCTCTATTTCCTCGACCTGCCGGGCTTCGCCGCGGTCGGGTCGAGCCCCGAGATCCTCGTCCGCGTCCGCGACGGCGAGGTCACGATCCGGCCCATCGCCGGAACGCGGCCGCGCGGCAAGACGGCGGAAGAGGACAGCGCCCACCAGGCCAGCCTCCTCGCCGATCCCAAGGAACGGGCCGAGCACCTGATGCTGCTCGACCTCGGCCGCAACGACGTGGGCCGGGTCGCCAAGGCCGGCACGGTCAAGGTGACGGAAAGCCACACGATCGAGCGCTACAGCCACGTGATGCACATCGTCTCGAACGTGGTCGGCCGGCTCGACGAAACCCGGCACGATGCGATCGACGCGGTCTTCGCGGGCTTCCCCGCCGGCACGGTCAGCGGCGCGCCCAAGGTCCGAGCCTGCGAGATCATCGCCGAGCTGGAGCCGGAAACCCGTGGGGCCTACGCCGGCGGCGTCGGCTATTTCGCCCCGGACGGCTCGGTGGACAGCTGCATCGTGCTGCGGACGGGCATCGTCAAGGACGGTGTGCTCCACGTCCAGGCCGGCGCGGGCATCGTCGCGGACAGCGATCCCGCCTATGAGCAGCGCGAGTGCGAGGCCAAGGCCGGCGCGCTCTTCGCCGCCGCGCGCGAGGCCGTGAGGGTGGCCTCGGAACCCGGTTTCGGGCAATAGCGAGCCATGATCCTCGTCATCGACAACTACGACAGCTTCACCTGGAACCTCGTCCACTACCTGATGGAGCTGGGCGCGGAGGTGGAGGTCGTGCGCAACGATGCCTTGTCGGCGGCGCAGGCCATCGAGAGTGGCGCGCGGGGCTTTCTGATCTCGCCCGGTCCCTGCACCCCGAACGAGGCGGGGATCAGCCTCGACCTGGTGGGCGCCTGCGCCGATGCCGGCAAGCCGCTGCTGGGCGTATGCCTGGGGCATCAGTCGATCGGGCAGTATTTCGGCGGCAAGGTGGTGCGCGGCGGGCTGATGCACGGCAAGGTCTCGCCGGTCAGCCATGACGGAACCGGCGTGTTCGAAGGCCTGCCCTCGCCCTTCACGGCGACGCGCTATCATTCGCTGATCGTCACCGACATTCCCGATAGCCTGGCCGTCAACGCCACGGCCAGCGACGAGCACGTCATGGGCTTCCGCCATGTCGCCCTGCCGATCCACGGCGTCCAGTTCCATCCCGAATCCATCGCCACCGAGCATGGCCACGCCATGCTGGCGAACTTCCTGCGCGTTTGCGGGATCGAGGCGAAGGAGATCGCGTGACCGCACTGCCGCCCGTCACCCAGCCCCTCGTCCAGGACGAAGCCGAGGCCGCCTTCGGCGCGATGCTCGACGGGGAGATCGCCGACGAGGAGATCGCCCGCTTCCTGGTCGAGCTGTCCGACCGGGGCGAGACGGCGAGCGAGATCGCCGGCGCGGCCCAGGCCATGCGCGCGCGCCTGATACCCGTCGCCGCACCCGACAACGCCATCGACGTCTGCGGCACAGGCGGCGACGGGCATCACACGCTCAACGTCTCGACCGCCGTGAGCCTGGTGGTCGCGGCCTGCGGAGTCCCGGTCGCCAAGCATGGCAACCGCGCTGCCTCCTCGAAGGCGGGGGCCGCCGACACGCTGGAGGCGCTGGGCCTCAACCTCGACCGCGCGGCCGAAACCGCCGAGGCGACCCTGGCCGACCTCGGCATCTGCTTCCTGTTCGCCGGCAAGCACCATCCCGCGATGGGCCGGATCATGCCGATCCGTAAGCGCCTGGGCCGGCGGACGATCTTCAACCTGATGGGGCCGCTGGCCAACCCGGCCGGCGTCAAGCGCCAGCTCGTCGGCATCGCCCGGCCCGCCTACGTGCCGATCTATGCGGAGGCGCTGGCGCGGCTCGGCAGCGATCTGTCGTTCGTGGTTTCGGGCGACGAGGGGCTGGACGAACTCAGCCTCGCCGGAGGCAACGAGGTCGCCGTGGTGACCCCGGCGGGCGTGCGGATGCAACGCGTCGCGCCGGAGGATGCCGGCCTGCCCCCCGCTCCGGTCGAAGCCATCCGCGGCGGCGATCCGGCCTACAACGCCGAAGCCCTGCGCAAGCTCCTGCTGGGCGAACCTGGCCCTTATCGCGACGCCGTGCTGTTCAATGCCGCCGGCGCGCTGATCGTCGCGGGCGAGGTGGAGGACTGGCGTTCCGGCGTCGAGGAAGCCGCCGAGGCGCTCGACAAGGGACTTGCCAAGGCCCTGTTGGACTGCTGGATCGCCGCACTGAAATGACCGACAAGCTCCAGGAAATCTGCGCCACCAAGCGCGATGAGGTCGCCGCGCGCCGGCAGGCCGCCAGCCTCTCCGATCTCGACGCCCGCGCCGCCGCGCAGTCCGCCCCGCGCGGCTTTCGCGCCGCGCTGGAAGCGAAGGCGGCGAACGGCTTTGCCCTGATCGCAGAAATCAAGAAGGCCTCTCCCTCCAAGGGATTGATTCGCGCGGATTTCGATCCGCCCGCCCATGCCCGCGCCTATGAGGCCGGCGGGGCCGCTTGTCTTTCGGTGCTGACCGACGCGCCCTATTTCCAGGGGCACGAGGATTTCCTGATCGCCGCCCGCGCCGCTTGCGGCCTGCCGGTGCTGCGCAAGGACTTCATGGTCGATCCTTGGCAGGTGGCGGAGGCCCGCGCGATCGGCGCTGATGCGATCCTCATCATCGTCGCCGCGCTGGACGACGCCGAGATGGCCGAGATCGAGGCCGCCGCGCTCGAACGGGGCATGGACGTGCTGGTCGAGGTCCACAACGAGGCCGAGATGGAGCGCGCCGCGAGGCTCAAGTCGCGGCTGATCGGGATCAACAACCGCGATCTCAAGCGCTTCGTCACCGACCTTGCCGTCACCGAGCGCCTGGCCCCGCTCGCGCCGGAAGGCACCCTGCTGGTCAGCGAGAGCGGGATCAACGGCCATGCCGATCTCGTCCGCCTGTCGGCCTGCGGGGCGCGGACCTTCCTGGTCGGCGAAAGCCTGATGCGGCAGCCGGACGTTGCCGCCGCCACTCGCGCCCTGCTCGGCTGACGCCTCAGGCGTCGGGCAGCAATACCGGATAGAGCGAAGCGACCAGCAGCAGCGCCGCCACCAGATTGAACGCCCGGAAAGCCCTGGGACGGTGCAGCAGGCGGCGAAGCTGGACCCCTGCCGCCGCCCAGACCGTCGCGGCCGGCACGTTCACCGCAAGGAACACCAGCGCCACGATGGCCGCGCCGAGCAGGCGGTCCCGCGCCGGGACGTAGACTGCCGCCGCCGTCAGCGCCATCGTCCAGCCCTTGGGATTGACCCATTGGAACGCGGCCGCCTCCCAGAAGGTCAGCGGCCTGCCGTGGCCACCCGCCTGATCGAGCCGCGGCGGTTCGGACATCGCGATCCGCCAGGCCAGGTAGAGCAGATAGGCCACGCTGACGATCTTCAGCATCAGCATCGCGCCGGGCAAGGCGGTGAACACCGCCCCCAGGCCCATGCCCACCAGCAGGACCATCACCGCAAACCCAATGATGACGCCAGCCATGTGCGGCCCGGTCCGCGCGAAGCCGTAATTGGTCCCCGACGCCAGGAGCATCAGGTTGTTCGGCCCCGGCGTCACCGCGGAAACGAAGGCGAAGGCGGCGAGCGCGACAAGGGAGGCCAGGGGCAGCATCGCGCAATAGTAGGCGATGACACGCGCAATGGGTTCGCGTATCGATGCCCGCAACATCCTTTTGGCGCAAGGTTTCTTCGCAATGGACGCCATAGACCGAAAGATATTGCGCGAACTGTCCCGCAATGCGCGGATCAGCAATGTCGATCTGGCCGAGCGAATCGGCCTGTCGCCGTCCGCCTGCTCGCGCCGGGTGCAGGAACTTGAGCGGACCAAGGTGATCCTGGGTTATCGTACCGTGATCGATGCGGCGGCGACCGGGGGCGGCCTGACCGCCTATGTCACCGTGGCTCTCTCGCGCCACACCCTGGCCGAACAGCACGCCTTCGAACAGGCCATCGCCCAATCGCCGGCCGTGCGCGAATGCCACAACGTGACGGGCGCGGTCGAATACATCCTGCGCGTGGAGGTGGGCGACCTCGCCAGCTACAAGCGGTTCCACAGCGAGGTGCTGGGCGCCCTGCCCCACGTCAGCACGATCACCACCTACATGGTCATGGCCTCGCCCAAGGACGAGCGGGCATGAGCGGCTCTACACGGCCTGTCCTACAGGACGATGATCTGTCACAATCGGACCATGACCCGCTCATCCAACCTTTCGGTCCCCTCGCCCGCCTCCGCAGGGAGGGCTGGGCCAATCCTCAGGACACCGTCCATTTCGTCCATCCGTGTCAACCGATGAGCGGACTCACCCATCTCGATTCGGCCGGCAAGGCTAGCATGGTCGATGTCGGCGGCAAGGCCGAGACCCAGCGGGTCGCAGTCGCCGCCGGGCGAATTCGCATGTCGGCCGAAGCGCTCCACGCGATCCGCGACGGCGACGTGCCCAAGGGCGATGTCCTTGCCGCCGCCCGGATCGCGGGGATCATGGCCGCGAAGAAAACCGCCGAACTCATCCCGCTCTGTCATCCGCTGGCGCTCGATGCGGTGACGGTGGATTTCGCCTTCGAGGGCGAAGCGCTGCGCGCGACGGCAAGCGCCTCGCTCACCGGCCGAACCGGGGTGGAGATGGAGGCGATGACCGCGGTCTCCGTCGCACTGCTCACCATCTACGACATGGCCAAGGCGATCGACAAAGGCATGGTCATCGAGGGCATCCGCCTCATCGAGAAGCGTGGCGGCAAGTCCGGCGACTGGCGCGCCCAGCCCTGATGCAGCCGCCGATTCCCCTCGAAGATGCGCAGGCCCGGCTCCTCGCCCTGGCGGAGCCGCTGCCGGTGGAGCATGTCGACACGGCCAGCGCGCTTGGCCGCTATCTTGCCGAGCCGGTCCGCGCGCGGCGGACGCAGCCCGCCTGCGACCTGTCCGCGATGGACGGCTATGCCGTCGCGGCGGGCGATCTCGCCGGGCCGTGGCGGGTCGTCGGGGAAAGCGCCGCGGGCCATCCCTGCGCGATCGCCGCCGAGCCGGGCAAGGCGATCCGCATCTCGACCGGGGCGATCCTGCCGGAGGGGGCCGGCGCCATCATCCTGCAAGAAGACATGAGGCGCGACGGCGACCGGCTGGAACTGGTCGGACAGGCCCCCGTGCCGCCGAACAAGCACATCCGCCCCAGGGGCATGGATTTCCGGGCCGGCGCGGAAGTGCTGGGCCCCGGCACCCTGATCGGCCCGGCCCAGCTCGCTCTCGGCATCGCCGCCGGACAGCGTCATGTCGGCGTGCGCCGCCTGCCGCGCCTGGCGATCATCGACAGCGGCGACGAGCTTACGGCGGACTGCGAGAATTGCCCGCCCCACCAGATCCCCGCGAGCAACGGGGCCATGCTGGCCGCCCTGGCGTCTTCATTGCCGTGCCGGATCAGTTCGCTGGGGCCGGTGCCCGATGATCTCGATGCCCTCGCCCACGCGTTCAACGCCGCGAGCATGGCCGATGTCGTCGTCACCAGCGGCGGGGCTTCGGTGGGGGATCACGACCTGATCCGGCCCGCGCTCGAAGCCTGGGGCGCACGGATCGATTTCTGGCGGATCGCGATCAAGCCGGGCAAGCCGCTGCTGGTGGCGCGCCGCGAGAGGGCGGGCGGCGGGCGACAGATCGTGCTGGGCCTGCCCGGCAATCCGGTTTCCAGCCACGTCACGGCCTTCCTGTTCATGCTGCCCCTGCTCCGGGCGCTGGCCGGCGCGGCCGAAGCCCTGCCGCAGCCGGTGACGGCCCGGCTCGGCACGCCGCTGAAGGCCACGGGCGCGCGCCGCGAGTTCATGCGCGCGACCTGGGACGGCCGCACCGTGATCCCTCAGACCTTACAGGACAGCGGCGCGCTTTCCTCCCTCGCGGCCAGCAACGCGCTGATCGACCGCCCTGCCGGATCGCCAGCGGCCTTCGCCGAGGACGAAGTGCCGATCTATCTGCTCGGGAATGGCGGGATCGCTTGACTCGGGTAGGTTAGTTGCCTACTTGTTCCGCATTCGTTCACGAAAAGGGTGCCTTTTAGAGGAGCGCGCCGGATGTTGACCCGCAAGCAGCACGAACTGATCCGCTTCATCCAGACCCGGCTTGAGGAAACGGGCGTGTCCCCTTCCTTCGAGGAGATGAAGGAAGCGCTGGACCTCAAGTCGAAGTCCGGGGTCCATCGCCTGATCTCGGCGCTGGAGGAACGCGGCTTCATTCGCCGCCTGCCCAATCGCGCCCGCGCCCTTGAAGTTCTGCGCCAGCCCGACGACGTGGCAAGCGGGATTACGGCCAAGACGCCCGCGCCCAGCAATGTCGTGGAACTGCGGCCCAAGCCGGCGGCGGCTCCGGCGCCGGCCAATGATGTCATCGAAATCCCCCTCCACGGCCGCATCGCCGCGGGCGTGCCGATCGAGGCGCTGGAAAGCGACCGCTCGCTCCCCGTTCCCGCCGCCCTGCTCGGCCCCGGCGAGCATTATGCGCTTGAAGTTTCAGGCGATTCGATGATCGAGGCCGGCATTCTCGATGGCGATTACGCCCTGATCCGCCGCACCAATGTCGCACGCGATGGTGAAATCGTCGTCGCCCTGGTCCGCGATGAGGAAGCGACGCTCAAGTACCTGCGCCGGGAAGACGGCATGGTCCGGCTCGATCCGGCGAATGCCGCCTATGAACCGCAGATCTACCGGCCGGGAGAAGTCCAGGTCCAGGGCAAGCTGGCGGGGCTGCTGCGCCGCTATCACTGAGCGGAGGCCGGGTTCCAAACCGTCGCCCGCGCGTCGGGCCGGGGCTGCGGCTGTGGTTCGCGGGGCCGCCACCAACCATGCGCGCCCTGTTGCTCGGCGACGGTGGCAAAGCGTCCGCGTCGGAGATCGATGGCAAGGCCGCCCGTCCGGTCCAGCAGGTTGCGGTCGGCCTTGAGCCACTTCGGCCGGCAACTGCGCGGTAGCCAGCGGTCCGCGATCACGATGTCGGAAAGGTCGCAGGCCGCCGCCAGCTGGCGTTCGGCGACCGGCTCCCTGTTCCGCCCGATCAGCAGGCGCCAGGTTCGCCCCGCCCGGCGCAGCTCGACCGCGCAGAATTCCGGGCTGCAATTGGCGCCGGGCCAGTCCGCCAGTGCCGTGACCTCGCCCGACATGCCGGCCAGCTCGGTCAGGGTCGCGCTGGCGAAGGAATCGCGGCTGCCGCGCAACAGCAGCAGGCGCTCCCCGCCGTCTTCGACTATGCCGACATGGTGCCCGTCGCCCGAGATCAACAGGTCGGGCGGGCGCAGCAGCGCAAGGGAGGTCACGGCGACCGCCACCGCGATCAGGCCCAGCAGCCGTACCCGGCCCCGCCAAAGGGCGAGCCATAGCGCGCCGAAAAGGAACAGCACGAAGGCCCAGTCGCCGATGGCCGGCAGGCGCGTCACGGCGCCGGGCTGGCTGGCCGTCCAGTGCGCGATCCATAGCAGCAGGTCGAGCGACTTGCCGCACAGCCACCAGGCCGGCGCACCGGCGCCGATCAGATCAAGCGCCAGCGCTATTCCGATCAGCGGCATGGTCACGAAGGTTGTCAGCGGGATGGCTATGACGTTGGCGAAGGCCCCATAGACCCCCGTCTTGTGGAAGTGGAACAGGCCGATGGGCAGCAGGGCCAGCTCGATCGCCACGCCGGTCAGCAGCAGCATCGCCATTCCCCGCAGGCCCCGCGCCCACCATGGCTCATCGCGCGGGGCGGTGAAGCGCCGGATCGGTTCCGCTCCAGCCAGGGCGACGATGGCGATGACCGCGCCGAAGCTCATCTGGAAGCTGGGGCCGACGACCGCCTCGGGCCAGAGCAGCATCACGCAAATCGCCGCCACGGCCAGCATGCGCAGCGACAGCGGCTCGCGCCCCAGGGCCAGGGCGAGCAGCACCAGCAAGGCGCCGATGCACGATCGCACGGTCGGCACCTCAGCACCCGTCAGCAGGGTATAGCCGATCCCCGCGGCAGCCGCCGCGCCCGCCGCCAGGATCGGCAGCCGCACCCGCAGCGTCAGCCAGGGCCACAGCGCGAGCAGCTTGATGGCCAGGAAATAGACCACCGCGATCACCGCGCTCACATGCAGGCCGCTGACCGACAGCAGGTGCGACAGGCCGGAATCGCGCATGGCCTCCTCGTCAGCCCTGGCGATGCCGCCCCGGTCGCCGCTCGCGAAGGCCGCGGCGATCCCGCCGGGCGAGCCAACGAGCCGGGCATGGATATGGTCGGACAGCCCCCGCTGGAGCCGCTCCAGGCTGGCGGATTGGGGCGCGGGCTTCACGATCGTCGGCTCGCCCAGGGCCGCGCCGGTTGCCGAAAGGCCGGCGAACCACGCGCTCCGGGCAAAATCGTAGCTCCCCGGCAGCATCGGCGGCGACGGCGGCATGAGCCGTGCCCGCAACCGGATCGTGGCGCCCTCGGCCAACGTGGGGACGGCGGCCTTGTCCGGCAGGTTGATCCGCACGACGATGGGACGCCCGCTTTCCGGCTCGCGCGTCGCGAGCACGAGCCGCACGCGCTGCTCGGCGGGTTGGTCCTGGCGGCCCAGGATCACGCCGGTCAATTCCGCAACGACCGGCCGCGCGATGGGCGGGGCGCCGACGATGCTCGACTTGGCCCATACCGTCAGACAGCCCAGCGCCACGGCCACGGGTACGACGATCAGCGCGATCCGGGCGAAG
Source organism: uncultured Novosphingobium sp. (assembly GCA_964520765.1). Classification (GTDB taxonomy): domain Bacteria; phylum Pseudomonadota; class Alphaproteobacteria; order Sphingomonadales; family Sphingomonadaceae; genus Novosphingobium. The sequence goes on along the minus strand of CAZFPW010000019.1, from coordinate 13,319 downwards.
GGGAAGCATCCGTCCACCCTGAACGTCGCCGCCGCCAGCAGCGCAATCCCCGAACAAAGCGCTACCAGCGCCAGCCATTGCCCCGCATTGCTCAAGCCGAACCAGGCGGCGATTCCCGCCGCGAAGGCCACCGCGATCCAGGGCGCGCGGTCGAATCCCGCCGTGCCAAGAAATCGCTCCAACGCTGCGAGGCCGCTGGACAAGCGGATGCGTCTGCGCCAATGCCCATGTTGCAGTGCAGCGCCCATCGGCGACGCACTGTCCTCCCCGGTGTAGCTGGCGTCGCTGGCCATAATCGCCATAGGACAGAAGGATTTGCGGATGGCAAGTGCGGGCGCATCGAACGGCGGAGCGGCGGGTGGCCGCGCGGTCGTCACGCGCTTTGCTCCGTCGCCGACCGGCTACCTCCATATCGGCGGCGCGCGCACCGCGCTGTTCAACTGGCTCTATGCCCGCCACCACGGCGGCAAGTACCTCCTCCGCATCGAGGATACCGATCGCGCCCGCTCGACCGAGCCGGCCATCGCGGCGATCTTCGACGGGCTGGAATGGCTCGGCCTCGGCGGTGACGAGCCGGCGGTGTTCCAGTTCGCCCGGTCGGAACG
>CAZFPW010000019.1:9313-12614 GCA_964520765.1 uncultured Novosphingobium sp. | reverse complement strand
AGCAATGCGGAGATCGACGATTTCGTCCTGCTCCGTTCGGACGGCACGCCGACCTATATGCTCGCGGTGGTGGTCGACGATCACGACATGGGCGTGACCCACGTGATCCGCGGCGACGACCATCTCAACAACGCCTTCCGCCAGCTCGTCCTGCTCCGGGCGATGGGGTGGGAGGAGCCAATCTACGCCCACGTTCCGCTTATCCACGGCTCGGACGGCGCGAAGCTTTCGAAGCGGCATGGAGCCCTTGGCGTCGACGCCTATCGCGATGACATGGGCATCCTTCCCGAAGCTCTGTTCAACTATCTGCTGCGGCTGGGCTGGGGCCATGGCGACGACGAGATCATCAGCCGCGATCAGGCGGTCGAATGGTTCGACATCGCCCAGGTCGGCAAGGGACCGTCACGCTTCGACCTCGCCAAGCTGCAGAACCTCAACGGTCATTATCTGCGCGAGGCGGACGATGCGCGCCTGGCGGCCCTGGTCGCGCCCAAGATCGACGGCGACATCGACTTGGCCCTGCTCGAGCAGGCAATGCCCGTGCTCAAGGTGCGGGCCAAGGACGTGAACGAACTGGCATCCGGCGCGGCCTTCCTGTTCCGCCGCCGGCCGCTGGCGCTGGATGAGAGGGCGGCGGCACTGCTGACTCCCCAGGCGCGCGATCTGCTGGGCCGAATCCACGCCCGGTTGGACGCGCAAACCGTCTGGACAACGGACGATCTGGAAGCCACTCTGAAGGCGATGGCCGAGGACCTGGGGCTGGGCCTCGGCAAGCTTGCCCAACCGCTGCGTGCAGCGCTGACGGGCCAGACGACCTCGCCGGGAATTTTTGACGTACTCGTCCTGCTCGGCCGCGACGAAAGCCTGGCGCGCATCGCAGCGCAGGCCATGTCGGCGGAGCAGGCGTAAGCATAGAAGGAGAAACTAGGTGGGCGATACGGCGAAACTGAACGCGGGCGGCGCGGACTTCGAATATCCGGTGCTGAAGGGCAGCGTCGGCCCCGACGTGATCGATATCCGCAAGCTCTATGGCCAGACGGGCAAGTTCACCTACGACCCCGGCTTCACCTCGACCGCGAGCTGCGAAAGCGCGCTGACCTATATCGACGGCGACGAAGGCGTGCTGCTCCACCGCGGCTATCCGATCGGCCAGCTGGCCGAACATTCGAGCTTCATGGAAGTCTGTTACCTGCTGTTGAACGGCGAACTGCCAAACAAGGGCGAGTTGGACGCGTTCTCCACCACGATCAGCCGCCACACCATGCTGCACGAGCAACTGGCGACCTTCTACAAGGGCTTCCGCCGCGACGCGCACCCCATGGCGATCATGTGCGGCGTGGTCGGCGCGCTCTCGGCGTTCTATCACGACAGCACCGACATCGCCGATCCCGAGCACCGCAAGATCAGCTCGCACCGCCTGATCGCCAAGATGCCGACGATCGCCGCGATGGCCTACAAGTATTCGGTCGGCCAGCCCTTCCTCTATCCGGACAACAAGCTGTCCTACGCGGGCAACTTCCTGCGCATGACCTTCGGCGTCCCGGCCGAGGAATACGAGATCGTCCCGGCGGTCGAGAAGGCGATGGACCGGATCTTCATCCTCCACGCCGACCACGAGCAGAACGCCTCGACCTCGACCGTGCGGCTCGCCGGTTCGTCGGGCGCCAATCCCTTCGCCTGCATCGCGGCCGGCATCGCCTGCCTGTGGGGCCCGGCGCACGGCGGCGCGAACGAGGCCGCGCTCAACATGCTCAAGGAGATCGGTACGCCCGACAAGATCCCGCACTACATCGAGCGGGCCAAGGACAAGAACGACCCGTTCCGTCTGATGGGCTTCGGCCACCGCGTCTACAAGAACTATGATCCCCGCGCGACGGTCATGCAGAAGACTGTGCGCGAGGTGTTCGATGCGCTGAAGGTCAACGACCCGCTGTTCGAAACCGCGCTGCGCCTGGAAGAGATCGCACTGAACGATCCCTATTTCATCGAGAAGAAGCTGTTCCCGAACGTCGATTTCTATTCGGGCATCATCCTTTCGGCGATCGGCTTCCCGACCACGATGTTCACCGTGCTCTTCGCCCTCGCCCGCACTGTCGGCTGGGTTGCGCAGTGGAACGAAATGATCTCCGATCCCGGCCAGAAGATCGGCCGTCCGCGCCAGCTCTACACCGGGCCGACGGAGCGCGATTACGTGCCGGTCAGCCAGCGCTGATTTTCACGCGATTGGAAACAGGAAGGCGCGTCCCGCGGGGCGCGCCTTTTCCTTTGGGGCTCAGGTGTCGGCGGGGACTTCGAGGATAAAGCGGGCGCCCTGCCCCGGCGCGCTTTCCACGGTCAGGTCCCCGCCCATCGCGCGTGCCAGACGCCGCGAGATATAGAGCCCCAGACCCGAACCGCCATCGCCGCTGCGGCCGAGCCGCTCGAACTTCTCGAAGACCCGCGCCTGCTCCTCTTCGGAAAGACCCGCCCCCTGATCGGCGACGATCGCCCGGGCGCGATTGCCGTCGTGCTCCAGCCTGATCCAGACTTGCGAGCCTTCTGGGGCGTAGCGGATCGCATTGCCGAGGAGATTGAGCAGAATTTGCAGCACGCGGCGGAACTCGGCAACGGCGGGCAGCGCTTCGTCGGGCTTGGGCGCATCGATGGCGATGCCCCGCTCGCGCGCCTTTACCCCGAGTATCCCGGCGGCGCGCCGCGCCACGTCGGCAAGGTCGATATGGTCGGGCGCGGTGGAGAAGCCGTCAGCCTCGACCACCTCAAGATCGGCCATGTCGTCGATCAGCGCGAGCAGATGCTGTCCGGCGGCGGTAATATCGGCGGCATAGGCGCTGTAGGCGTCGTCCAGCGGACCGGCCATGCGGGTGCGGATCGTTTCGGCCGTGGCGATGATCCGCGAGATCGGCTGGCGCAGCACCGGCGCCAGATCCGTTCCGACAAGGCGGCCGGAATCCCGCTGAGCGGCGGCGGGCCTCGCCTGCGCCAGCGGCGCCTCGGGAACGAGATGGAGTTCGAAGCCGGAAGGTTCTTCGCCCGGCAGGCCGATCGGAACCAGCGCGGCTTTCCAGCGCCGCCGGGAACCTGCGACGGATAGTTCCGCCCCGTCGAGCAGGCGCCAATGCATCGGCTGCCGGTGCCCGTCCCCTTCGATCTTCACGAACTCGGTCCACGGCCGCCCAGTCCCCTCGCGCATCACGGCAGCAAGCTCGGCCAGATCGGGGGCATCGTTCTCGATCGTGAGAAGACGCTGGCGGGCATCGAGACGGGCGGTAAGCTCGGCAACCGTGCGGTCGATCTCGGTCCG
>CAZFPW010000019.1:5730-9213 GCA_964520765.1 uncultured Novosphingobium sp. | reverse complement strand
AGCGGCTCGTCAGCCGACAGCAGCCGATCATCCCGATCGCTCAATCCGCGCGCCAGCACGATACCTCCGGCCATCGCTCAGGCTCCTGCCGGGGGCATGGGAATGGCCAGAAGCGCCGCCGCGCGGTCCGGTCCGACCCGATCCCAGTTCACCGCAGGCAGGGCGTCGGGATGAAGGATCAGCAACTGTTCCTCGATGGCGCTACGCTTGAGGCCCGCCATGCGCAACGCCAGGGCGAGACGGACGGCCTGCCCCTCGCTCGTCGAAAAGATCACCACGTCGCGCTCCTGGCCGGATGCCGCCGCCAGAGCCGTCGCGAAGATCCCAACCCCGGCATGGCTCAAGGCCAGCGCGGCGACCGCGCCGCTGCCCATGCCCGTGACGATGCGGGAGGTCAGGGCCAGGCGCGTGCGCCCCTCATCATAACGGCCACGGATCGCAGCCTCGCCCCCTTCGTGACCACCCACGCCCCGCAACGCTTCGAGGGCGCCGTGCAGGAGATCGGCCGGCAGCTCGGTCAGGGGCAATTGCATGCGGCGCTGGGTCTGGGTGAACCGCGCCTGCGCCGCCAGCAGGTTCATGGCCAGGGCGGACGTGGTGGGGTCGCTCGAAGCCAGCAGCGCCTCCAGCAGCGGCGGCAGCGCCGGATCGAGGGCCAGACCGGCGTGCAACCGCTCCGACAATTGCCATTCGAGGGCAAGAGAATGAACATGACCGAGCAGGCCGGGAATTTCCGTCAACCTTGCGACGATCTCACGAAGCGTGGCGGGATCATGCGCCAGGGGCTCGCCCTGCTCCGCAGCCCCGGCATCGAGAAGCTGGCGGGCCAGATCGGCCATGCTGCCGCGCACCCGCGCCACGATCTCGTCAGCGAAAACCGCGTGTTGCGCGCCCGACAAGAGATGCCGCATGACCGGCGCGGCCGAGTGGAGCACGGCGTCACCCTGCGCAAGCTCTGCGCGCAAGGCGGCATCCACCGACTCTTCGCTGGGCGTGGCGCTCTGGATCATCGCCCTTCCATAGTCCGGCTTGGTTAAGCTCGCGTTAGGCGCGATGGTCGTTCCGACCACACCAAGCCGAGCAAGGCAAGCACCACCGCCAATACGGCGATCAGCCCTTCCGGCATGCCGCCGGCCGCGATGACGATGATGCCCAGAACGAGGGCGAACAGTCCCCGATCATCCAGCCAGTCCGCCCAGCCCTTGGCGATCAGGCGCGGGATCAGGCGAAGCAAGGCGACCAGCATGATCGGGGGGAAGATATGGGCAAATACCCCCTCGCCCGGTTCGAGCGGCTGACTCCACGCCAGGATCAGCACCAGGATGATGTCGAGGATCCAACCGAAGACCAGTTCGCGCGGAATGAAGGAATGCGGCAGGTTCAACGACTGCCGTTCGATGCGCAACAGCAGGCTGGCGCCGCGGCACAGCACGTCGGCGGCGGCGCAGAGGAACAGGGCAGCGGCCGGAAAGCGCGCCCATCCAATGCAAAGAGCAAGCAGCATGGCCGCAAGGGCCAAACCTGACACGGCATTCCCACCGCTGCCCGAATGGAGCAGCGCCGGACCGATCGACCGCACCGCGACCCGGGCGCCGATCTCGCTTGGGGATACGGCGCCGGTCACGCCGGTATGCTGACGGAACCACTCTCCCTCGGCCAAATGCGCCTCACCCTCATCGCGAATCAGGCGCCAGGCCCCGCTTTCGGGCAAGGCCGAGGGCAGCATCCGCTGGGAAATGCCGGCTTGCAGGGCAATCCGCTGCAACGAAGATGCCGCATCGCAATCGGCGGGAAGCTCGGCCAGGCGTTCAACCAGGCTACCGGGCAGGCGCATCGCACCGGCTGCGGCATGGTTCAAGTCGATCCGTTCGAAGCCGGCCGGCTGGCCAAGCTCGATCGGCTGGACCAGCACGCCCTGCCCGCCCTCAAGCTGGGCGATTCCCTCGGCGGCAGGCGCGAGGAGGCCATCGGCCAGCACGATCAACTCGTCGTTCGCCGTGACGAGTCCGACCAGTCCGCGTGGACCGGACACGACATGAAAGCGTGCGCCATGGTCCTCCGCCGCATGTTGCAGCTCGACGAGTTCCGGCCGCAACCCGCGCGCGATGCACACGATGCGCTCACACCCCAGCGCCAGCGCCAAGCCCAATTGGTGGCGCGCGAGCGAGATGCCGCCGACGCGCAGAAAGGCGCGCGGCTGCGCGGGCTCAGGCCCGGTAGGCTCCATCATTGTCAGCAGCGCGACGCGCAGGATGCTTCTCCCGGCATGGTGCCGGCGTTCTAGGCTACCAGAGTTGGGGTGCCAAGCGCTGTGTCAGACGGCGGAGAAGTCGTCGAGAAATGCCTGCATGCGCCTGACGATACCGGGCTCTCCCGGCGCGCATTCAAGCGCTTCATCGGCCAGGATCACCAGGGGTTCGGCATGAAAGCTGACCGCCAGGCCCTTCAGCCGCATCGCCGCGATCTGCCAGTTGCCGTCGCAGCGTGCACGCCGCAGCAGATCTACCTGTCGGGAAAGGCTATCGATGAACGCGGCGCGAAGCTCCGCGAAGAGGGCGGCATCGTCGCCGGCAGCGGCGGCGAGCGTGGCATCGAGGGCACCTGCTTCATAGGCCATGCTGCACGCGTAAGGGGACAAAGTTAAACTAGGGTTTATCGCGCGGCGTCAGCCATGGTATCCTGACGTCATGACAGGGGGATCGCGTATCATCGCCTTCGGCTCGGGTTCGGAAGAACCGCAACCGGAACAGCCGCATTCGGCCACGGTCGAAGAGCAGTGGACGGCGCAGGAAACCTGGGAAGACGACGAACAACCGCGCCCGGCGCGCGGCACCGCGATTCTGGCCAGCCTGGCACTGGCGGCGATTCTCGGCTGGACGGCGTTCTTCGGCTGGGCGAACTGGCCCGGCATCGCCGGCGGGATTTCGCCGCAACAGGCCATCGCGCTGGTCTCGGGCTGGTCGCCACCGGTGCTGGTCATCTGCGTGCTATGGCTGGTTGCCCTGCGCACCAGCACGCGCGAGGCGGCGCGGTTCAACGATGCCGCGCGCCAGCTTCGCAGCGAAGCCGACAACCTGGAGCAGCGGCTCTCAGTGGTGAATCGCGAGCTGAGCCTGGCGCGCGAATTCATCGCCTCGCAGAATCGCGACCTCGATTCGCTCGGACGCCTGGCGGCGGAGCGGATCACCCAGCATGCCGAACGGCTCGACGGCCTGATCAAGTCCAACGGCGCGCAGATCGACGCCATCGCCTCGGTCAGCGAATCCGCGCTCGACAACATGGAAAGGCTGCGCGGCAACCTGCCGGTCATCGTCAGTTCGGCCAAGGACGTCACCAACAACATCGCCAACGCCGGCCGCTCGGCCCAGGGGCAGCTCCAGGAACTGATCACCGGCTTCCACAAGCTCAACGAGTTCGGCCAGGCGAGCGAACGCCAGGTCGAATCCCTCCGCACGCGGATCGACGAGACGATCGGACTCTACA
>CAZFPW010000019.1:3325-5630 GCA_964520765.1 uncultured Novosphingobium sp. | reverse complement strand
GAGCGCGCCTTGCAAGCGATGCAAGCGCACCTTGCCGCTTTCGACGAGGAGGTCGCCCAGCGCCACGCCGCGCACGAAGCCCATTCCCAACGCCTGGTCGAGCACAGCGAGCGGATCGCTTCGCGGCTGACCGACTTCGCCGACAAGATGCGGCAGATCGCGGCGCACGGCGAAAGCGCGGGGGCCACGGTGGCCGCAAGCCTGCAAGCCCTGACCGCGCAACTGACGGAAAGCCGTTCGGCCTTGAGCGGAACCGACGCCGCGGTCGCGGCCCTCACCGACAGCAGCGTCCGCCTGCTCGAGCTGATCCAGGCGAGCGCCACCCATGCGAAGGTCGACCTGCCCCAGGCCATCGAAGCCGGCGAGGCACGCCTCGAAGCCGCCGAAACCCGGGCCTTCCTTCTCCGCGAGCTGACCACCGATGCCGCCACCCAGGGCGAGGCGCTGTCGAACCACGTTCTGCTCACCCAGCACACCTTGACCGAAGCCACGAAGGCCCTGGGCACGCTGCATGTCGGCATCGATTACCAGGCCGAAGCCCATTCGGCGAAGCTGACCGAGTTGCAGCAATCCCTCGAGCGCGTGCAAGCCGGCAGCACCGCCCTGGCCGAGCAGGCCGAGGGCGCGCTCAGCCAGGCGATCGCGGCGCTGGCCCAGGCGGCGCAGGATACCGTGGCGGAAATCGAGCAGAACAGCGCCGCGGCAGTGACCACGGTGGCGCGGCGGCTTGGCGAGGAAAGCGCCGCCGCGCTCGACAAGGTCGTGCGGATTCGCGCGGCCGAGGCGGCCGGTCAGCTCGAACAGGCGGCCGCCCACGCCGCCGGGGTCAGCCGCGAGGCCGCCATCCAGTTGCGCGACCAGCTCGCCAAGGTGAACGAGCTTGCCGGCAATCTCGAACGGCGCGTCGCCCATGCCCGGCAACGCGCCGAAGAGCAGGTCGACAACGACTTCGCCCGCCGCAGCGCGCTCATCACCGAAGCGCTCAACTCCAACGCCATCGACATCGCCAAGGCGCTCGACAGCGACGTGTCCGACACCTCGTGGGCGGCCTATCTCAAGGGCGATCGCGGCATCTTCACCCGCCGCGCGGTGCGCCTGCTGGAAACCGGCGAGGCGCGCTCGATCCTCCAACTCTACGACAGCGACGGCGACTTCCGTAGCCACGTCAGCCGCTACATCCACGATTTCGAGGCGATGCTGCGCCAGATGCTGTCCACCCGCGACGGCCACGCCCTGGGCGTCACCCTGCTGTCCTCGGACATGGGCAAGCTCTACGTCGCGCTGGCCCAATCCATCGAACGGCTGCGGGATTAGTTTTCGGTGCCGTCGAAATTCGGCGCGTCACCGAAGAAGTCGAGATCCTGCGGCGTGATCCAGCCCTGAACGTAATTCGCGTAGTAGATCGCGAAAAGCACGGCGGCGACAATGGTCGCGCGGATCACGATCCGGCCGGGCCTGAACTCGGCCGGCGCGCTGTCGGCCTGGCCGGGCACTTTCTCGATGCCGGCCTCCTCATGGGTGCGGATGCCGAAGGGCAGCACCAGGAAGGCGCTGAACACCCAAAATAGCGTGTAGATCGCCAGGATCGACGTCAGCTTCATGCCATCACCTCACCCAAGAGCATGACCTGGACTTGCGGTTTCTTGCCCGACCACCGCTGCGCCGCGCGGCGGGCCGCCAGGCGGGCGGCTTCGGTCACGGCCGCGGCATCGTTGCGCGCCCGGCCCTTGAGCTTGCCGATGGCCTCGGCGACATCGCCCTGCGCCTCCTCGATGAAATCGGCATAGTCCTCATCGAGCGGCAGGCCGACGCCGGACACCCGGACAGCGCCGCTCTCCCCCACGGCCACCACCACCAGCCCGTTGGCGGCGAGCCGCCGCCGCATGACGATCGCGTCACCGTTGGCCGGCGCGATGATGTCGCCATCGAGCACGAGCCGGCCGGCCCGGACCTCTCCGAACTTGCCGGGCTTACCGGGCGCAAGGCGGACGAGATCGCCGTTCTTCTGGACCACGGCATGAGGAATGCCCCGCGCCAGGCCGAGCCGGGCCTGCTCCTGCATGTGGCGCATCTCGCCGTGGACGGGCAGCAGGATTTCCGGCCGCAGCCAGCCATAGAGGGCTTCCAGCTCGGGCCGGCCGGGATGGCCGGAAACGTGGATCGGGCTCTGGCGGTCGGTGACCAGGGTGATGCCGTCGCCGGCCAGCTTGTTCTGGATACGGCCGATGGCGATCTCGTTGCCGGGAATCTGGCGGCTGGAGAACAGCACGACATCGCCGCGTTCCAGCTTGATCGGATGGGTGCC
>CAZFPW010000019.1:1314-3225 GCA_964520765.1 uncultured Novosphingobium sp. | reverse complement strand
CCGGACGGCTCGGGATTGAAGACATTGGTCGAATCGCAGACCAGGGCCAGCACGCCCCCGTCCCCGATCTCGGTCAGTTCCTCGGCCGTGGTGGGGACGCCGATCTGCGGCTCGTCGTCCAGCTTCCAGTCGCCGGTATGGAAAATCCGGCCATAGGGCGTGTCGATCAGCAGGGCGTTGCCCTCCGCGATCGAATGGGCAAGCGGCAGGTAGCTGACCGTGAACGGGCCGAGATCGAAGGGATCGAGATGGTCGATCACCCTGAGGTCGACCTTGCCGGCGATTCCCGCCTCCTCCAGCTTGGCGCGCACCAGCCTGGCGGTGAATGGCGTCGCGTAGAGCGGCACGCCCAGTTCCTGCGCGAAATAAGGGACGGCCCCGATGTGATCCTCATGCGCGTGCGTCAGCACCACGCCGAGCAGGTTCTCCGTCTGATCCTCGATGAACTCCAGATCGGCGAAAACCAGGTCGACGCCGGGATATTCGTTGCCGCTGAAGGTCATGCCCAGATCGACCATCAGCCACTTGTCGTCGCAGCCATAGAGATTGACGTTCATGCCGATCTCGCCCGATCCACCGAGCGCGCAGAACAGCAGTTCCTTACCGGGTTTCAAAATTCCTGAACCTTCTTTCCTGCCCCGCCCCGCTCATCTCGCGAAGCCGCTGGCCATGTTCGCGCCAAGCGGCGAACACCACACGACCGCCACTGCATTCCGGGAGGAACCGAGGCGGATGATTTCTCCGGCGCCTATCTAGGCGTTCGCCGCCCGTTCCGCCAGCAGCGCGAGGCCATCAAGCGTAAGATCCGCATCGACGGCATCGAATATGTCGGTCGCCTCGTCGAACAGCACGGCCAGGCCGCCGGTCGCCACGACCTTGGCCGGGCGGCCGATCTCGGCACGGAGCCGGGCGATCAGGCCTTCCATCATGGCTACATAGCCCCAGAACACGCCGATCAGCATCGCATCCTCGGTGTTCCGGCCGATGACGCTTTCGGTCTTGGGCACCTCGATCGCGATGCGGGGCAGCTTGGCCGTGTTGCCGACCAGGGCATCCAGCGACAGGTTGATGCCGGGCGCGATGATCCCGCCCTTGTAGGCGCCATTGAAATCGACCACGTCGAAGGTCGTCGCCGTGCCGAAATCGACCACGATCAGGTCGCCGGGATGCTTGTCGTGCGCGGCGATGGCGTTGACCAGGCGGTCGGCGCCCACGGTGCGCGGTTCCTCCACGTCAATGTCGATGTCGAAGGCGACGGGGCCTTCACCGGCGACCAGCGCCTCCAGGAAGAAGTAGTTCTGGGCCAGAACCTGCAGGTTGTGCAGGGCGCGCGGCACGACCGTCGAAATGATGATCTGGGTGATCGCCTCGCGCTCGATCCCCCGGATCACCAGGAGCTGCATCAGCCAGACCGCATATTGATCGGCCGTGCGCCGCGGATCGGTATGGATGCGCCAGCGCGCCTTGATCTGCCGTCCGCCCTTCCCATCCCGGGCGAACAGCGCGAAGACGACGTTGGTGTTTCCGACATCGATGGCGAGCAGCATATCAGGCGATCCTAACTTCGCCGGCGTGAATGACACGCGACGAGCCGTCCGCCAAGCGGAGTTGCAGCGCGCCGCCATCGGTTAGCCCGGCAAAGGCGCCTTCGATCCGGCCGCCCTCGTCGTCGACCCGAAGGAGCGTTCCCGCCGGGTGCCCGGCGGCGATCCAGCGGCGGACGATCGGGCCAAGGCCATAGCTGCGCCAGCGGTCGAGATCGGTGGCGAACTGGGCGGCCAGCTCCTCGGCGAAAGCATCGCGCGCCATCGCGCTGCCGAGGGCGGCGAGCGAGGTCGTCTCCCGGTCCGCGACCTGCGGCGCATGGGCGAGGTTCACGCCGATCCCGACGATCACCGCATCCCCGGCCCG
>CAZFPW010000019.1:0-1214 GCA_964520765.1 uncultured Novosphingobium sp. | reverse complement strand
TGGCGGTCCGCGACGAGCCAGGCGCCCTCGGGCGGATAGTCGCCGCCAGCGATACGCGCGGCAAGGTCTGCGCTGGTGGAACCCGTTTCTTGGACGACCTCGATCAATGCTCAGACGGCGTGGAACAGCGACGCGGCGGCGCCGTCGGCCAGGCCGCCCAGCCACCTGGTCAGCAGATAGCCGAAGGGCGAGATGAACAGGGCCGACAGGGCCAGCATCGCGCCGTGCGACCACTCGCTCTTGCCGGTGATCGTGCCCGCCGGCTCGTCGAAGTACATGACCTTGACGATCTTCAGGTAATAGAACGCGCTGATCACGCTGCCCGCGATGCCGATCGCGGCGAGCGGCAGGAGGTTGGCCTGGACCGCGGCCTGGAAGACCACGAACTTGCCCCAGAAGCCGAACAGCGGCGGGATGCCTGCCAGGCTGAACATGACCATCGCAAAGGCCGCCGCGAGCAGCGGGCGAGTGCGCGACAGGCCGGCAAGCTGGGCGATGTCCTCCACCTGGTCGCCCTGCGCGTCCTTCATCATCAGCACGGCGACGAAGCCGCCGACCGACATGACGAGGTAGATCGCCAGGTAGACCAGCATCGCCGAAGCGCCCGCGGGCGTCGCCGCCGCCAGGCCGATCAGGATGAAGCCGACGTTGTTGATCGCCGAATAGGCGAGCAGGCGCTTGATGTTCTTCTGCCCGATCGCGCCGAGCGCGCCGACCACGATCGAGGCGAGCGCCGCGAAGATCATGATCGGCTGCCAGGCGGCCACCTGGTTGCCGAAGGGGTCGAGCGCGACGCGCATCAGCAGGGCCATGGCGGCGATGTTCGGGGCCGTGGCGAAGAAGGTCGTCACCGGGGTCGGCGCGCCTTCGTAGACGTCCGGGGTCCACATGTGGAACGGCACCGCGGCGATCTTGAAGGCCAGGCCGGCCAGCACGAAGACCAGGCCGAAGGTCGCGCCGTGCGACAGCGGGCCGGAGAGCGCGGCCTGGATGCCGGCGAAGCTGGTCGAGCCGGTGAAGCCGTAGACCAGGCTCACGCCGAACAGCAGGATGCCGCTGGCGAGCGCGCCCAGCACGAAGTACTTGAGGCCCGCTTCCGCCGAGCGCTCGCTATCGCGCAGGAAGGCGGCGAGGACGTAAGCGGCGAGCGAGTTCAGCTCCAGGCCGATGTAGAGCGTCAGCAGGTCGCCGGCCGAGACCATCAGGCCCATGCC
>CAZFPW010000018.1:0-22531 GCA_964520765.1 uncultured Novosphingobium sp. | reverse complement strand
TCCTGCTCTTCGGGCGTTTCCGCCAGTGCCGCGTTGAGCTCGGCCCCGATCACCATCCCTAGACCCACGAGCCAGAAAAAGAAAAGCGCGATCATCACGCCCGCCAGGCTGCCGTAGGTCAGATCGTAGGTGAAGAACACGCGCAATACGTCCGGCAGAAACATGGATACGGCGACCCACCAGATCGTGACCAGCAGCGCGCCCGGCCATTTGGGATAGCCGTTGCCCCGATAGGCCTTGGGCGTCAGCGAGATGAACAGGACGAACAGCGAGAGGTAGAGCACCCCCGCCGGGATGATCCGCGATATAGCCAGTTGCAGCGCCAGGGTGTCGAGTGCCGGGAACCAGGCGAAGATCACTTCCTCGGCCGCGGTGATGGCGACCTGGGCAAAGAGCGAAAGCAACAGCAGCACGACCGCCGCGACGATCATCCCGGTGGACAGCAGGCGATAGCGCCAGAATGCCAGGGTGGCGGGCGTCCCATAGGCGCGGTGGAGGATGTCGCGGATCGTCTCGATCAGGCTGGACACGGTCCAGACGCCGACGATGCCGCCGGCCCACAGCAGCCAGCCGGTCCGCGCCGCCATGACGCTGGCGGCAACCGGCTCGATCACCTTGGCGACGACCGGCGGCAGGGCGGTCAGGAAAGCGTGGAGCGAGGCCGCCTGCTGCGCTTCCTCCCCGAACAGCGTGAAGATCGCGGCGACCGTGATGAAGAACGGGAACAGCGCCAGGATCGACATGTAGGCGAGATTCCCGGCATGGATGAAGCCGTCGTAGTAGGCCCCGGTCCAGACCCGCTTGAGCACGGTGAAGAAGCGCGTGCCCGGCCCGACGTGCCGATTAGCCGCCTTTTCCAGCCCCGCGCGCCAGCGGATCGCCCGCCTGCGCCGCGCTTCAGGGGAGTGCTCGCCCCGACCTGGGCTCGGGGCGGCGATCTCCGTGGGGGCCGGTTCCAGCACTATACCCCGAGCTTCGCGCGCGGGTTGCGCGGATCGCTCCAGCCGGAAAGCCGCTGGACGAGATCCTGATCGCCCGTCGGCAGGTCGATCTCCAGCGTGACGAGTTGGTCGCCGCGGCTGCCGTCCTTGCGGGTCATGCCCTTGCCCTTCAGGCGCAGCGTCTTGCCCGAGCTGCTGCCCGGCGCGACGGTGAGCATGACCGCGCCTTCGACCGTGGGCACCTTCACCTTGCCGCCGTTCACCGCTTCGTCGAGGGTGATCGGCAGGTCGAGCCGCAGGTTGTCGCCATCGCGCTTGAAGAACGGATGCGGCTCCACCGCGATCGTCACCAGCGCATCGCCGGCCCCGCCCGGCCCCGCCTCGCCCTTGCCGGCAAGACGCATCTGGGTGCCGTCCTCCACCCCGGCGGGCAGCTTGAGGTCGATGGTCTTGCCGTCGCTCAGGGTGATGCGCTGGCTGGCGAGCGTCGCTGCGTCGGGCAATGTGACCTTGAGCCGGTACTGGACATTGGCTCCGCGCGGCGCGGCGCGGCCGCGACCGCCGCCGAAGCCGCCGAACCCACCGCCACCCCGTCCGCCGCCGAACAGGCCCTCGAAGATATCGCCCAGGTCCGCGCCTTCGCCGGCGAAGCCTTCGAAGCCCTCGGCGCGGAAGCCGCGCTGTCCGCCGCCGCCGAAACCGCCGCCGCCACCCCCGAAGCCGCCAAAGCCCATCGGGTTGCCGTCGATATCGATCTCGCCGCGGTCGAACTGCGCGCGCTTGTCCTTGTCGGACAACAGGTCATAGGCGCGCGTCACCTCGCTGAAGCGTTCCGCCGCCTTGGGGTTGTCCTGGTTCCGATCGGGATGGAGTTCCTTCGCGAGCTTGCGATAGGCGGACTTGATGTCCTTCTCGCTCGCCCCGCGGGACACCCCCAGGATCGCATAGGGATCTGCTGCCATGGGCGCTAAGCTAGGTGCGCGAAGCCGCTGCGGCAAGGCGCGCTTTCCTACATGGCCGCCAGAAGCTATTCACCGGCCATGGCGCCGAAGGGGAGAGGGCAAGGTTCCACTTCAGGACAGCGTCCATTTCGTAAAACCGTGTCATCTTGTGCAGGAAACGCCCGTGGACGCTGAACAGGCCGCAGAGATCATTCCCCACGGCGATCCCTTTGCCCTGTTCGCGGCCTGGTTTGCCGAGGCGCGGGCGGCCGAGCCCAATGACTCCAATGCGATGGCCCTGGCCACGGCGACCCCGGACGGCGTGCCCTCGGTGCGCATGGTGCTGCTCAAGGGGCATGGGGCCGATCTCGGAGGCGGCGGCGGCTTCGTGTTCTATACCAATACCCAGAGCCGCAAGGGGGCCGAACTGCTCGCCAATCCGCAGGCGGCCCTGCTGTTCCACTGGAAATCGCTGCGCCGCCAGATCCGCATCGAGGGCCCGCTGGCCGAGGTCGACGCGGCGACGGCGGATGCCTATTTCGCGAGCCGTTCGCGGGATTCGCAGCTTGGGGCGGTGGCCTCGGACCAGTCCCGGCCGCTCGATGGGCGCGCCACGTTCCTCGCCCGCTATGCCGAGGCCGAGGCGCGCTTCGCCGGTGGAGAGGTTCCCCGTCCGCCGCACTGGACGGGCTTCCGCCTGACGCCTCGCGCGATGGAATTCTGGATCGACCGTCCGCACCGCCTGCATGAGCGGCGGCGCTTCGTCCGTGGGGACGAGGGGTGGACGAGCACGCTGCTCTATCCGTGAGCGCTTCGGCCCCCGCCGGCCCGGCGAGCGCCGGGCTCAATCGCAGCGCCGCTTTCGCGAGCATCGCGGTGGCGGTGCTGCTGGTCGTGCTGAAAGGCTATGCCGCCTGGTCGACCGGGTCGACCGCGATGCTCGGCAGCCTGGCGGACACCGCGCTCGATCTCGTTGCCAGCCTGGCCACCCTCGCGGGGGTGTGGATCGCGGCCCGGCCGAGCGATCGCAACCACCGTTTCGGCCATGGCAAGGCGGAGGCACTGGCGGCCTTCGCGCAGGTCGTGCTGATCTCGATCTCGGCGCTGGGCATCGCGGCGCGGGCGATCGAGCAGATGCTGGGCGATCAGCGCACCGCGGCGGCGGAGGAAGGGATCGGCGTGTCGCTGATCGCGATGGCCGCGACGCTCGCCCTGCTGGCGTGGCAGCGGCACGTGATCCGCCGCACCGGCAGCCTGGCGATCGCGACCGACCACGTCCACTATCAGTCGGACCTGCTGCTGAACCTGGCGGTGATCGCGGCGCTGGCGCTGGATCAATATGCCGGGCTCTCCGGGGCGGACCCGCTGTTCGGCCTGGCCATCGCGCTCTGGCTCGGCTGGGGGGCCTGGAACGCCTCGCACCGCGCGGTCGAGCAATTGATGGATCGCGAATGGTCGGAGGACAAGAAGGCCCATTTCCTGGAGGTCGTCGCGCGCCATCCCCAGCTCAAGGGCGTCCACGACATGCGCACCCGGACCTCGGGCAGCCGCGATTTCGTGCAGTTCCACGTCTGGGTCGATCCCGAGATGACCGTGCGCCGCGCGCATCAGGTGATGGACGAGGTCGAGGCCAAGCTCAGGGCCGAGTTCCCGGATGTCGAGATCTTGATCCACCCGGACCCGGAAGGCTTGGTCGACGAACAGGGAGTCGCGGCCGAGGACGTGATGCCGCACGAAATTCCCCCGTCCCGAGCCTGACCCCGGACGGTGCTACTTCCGTTCCGGGAACAGGCCCACCAATTCCGCCAGCCTTTGCCGCAGGGGCCCGCGCTCCGCGTCGTCGGTCTTGCCGAGGCGGACCACCGTCAGCCGCTGGCGCGGCGAGACGAGGATATATTGCCCCTGGTGGCCGATGCAGGCGAACAGGCTGGCCGGGGCCTGGCCGGGGAACAGCACCTCGTGCCCGTCGGGCTGGGGGCGGTTGAGCCAGACCTGGGCGCCATAGCCCTGGTTGCGCGGGCTCGGCGCGGTCATGAAATCGACCCAGCCGGTCGGCAGGATCTGCGCGCCCGAAACCGCGCCGCCGTGGCGCAGGAACTCCCCGAACTTGGCCCAGTCCCGCGCGTTGGCGTGGATCATGCTTCCGCCGATGAGGGTGCCGGCCGCGTCGTATTCGGCCTGGGCCGAGCGCATGCCGACCGGTTCGAACAGGCGGGTCCGCAGGTACTCGTTCACGGCATGGCGGCGCAGGCCGGGATCGCGGCTTTCGGTCAGTGCGACCGAGGCGGCGTCGGCCAGGATCACGCTCGTCGCGCTCGAATACTCCCACTTGGTTCCGGGCTCTGCTTCCAGCGGCTGGGCCTCGGCATAGGCGGCCATGTCGTCGCGCCCGTCGAGGAACAGCATCCGCACCGTGTCGGCCTTATAGCGGGGATCGGCCTCTTCGCTATGGCGCAGGCCGGAGCGCATCTGGAGCAGCTGCCGCAGGGTGATCTCGCCCCGCGCGTCGCCGGGGCGCTGCCAGGTCTTGATCGGCGCGGGCTCGTCGAGCCGCAGCCGGCCATCGGCGACGAGCAGCCCGGTCAGCGCGGCGGTCACGCATTTGCTCATCGACCAGCCGAGCAACCGGGTCTTGGCGTCATAGCCGGGGGCATAACGCTCGGCTACGATCTTGCCCTCGCGCAGCACGAGCAGGGCGCGGGTCTCGCCCACGGCGGGATCGGTGAACAGGGCGTCCGCCGCGCGGGCCAGCCGGGCGCGCGAGACGCCGGGTTTCTCGACCACTGCCGCGAGCGCGGCCGGGCTCAGGGGCGGGGGGCCTTCCGCCTGCTTGCCGCATCCGATGAGCACTGGCAGCGCCAGCAGCGGCAGGATAAGGGAAGCGCGGCGCGGGATCACCCGCGACCCATGCGCAAGGCAAAGACCGATGGCAACCGCAAAGCCGCTTCCCCTCCGCCCGAGCCGCCGGCGAAAGCGCAAGGTCGCCCTCGTCGTGGCCGTTCTTGCCGTGCTGCTGGCCTTCTTCTTCTGGACGCCGGTGCGCAGCTATGCGGTCGCGGGGGTGTCGGTGGGCGCGCGGACGGCCTGCTCGTGCCGTTTCGTCGGCGGCCGGGAGCTGTCCGATTGCCGGAAGGACTTTGAGCCGGGCATGGGCATGGTCATGCTGAGTGAGGACGAAGAGGCCGGAAGCGTGACCGCCCGGTTCCCCCTGCTCGCCAGCGCCACCGCCTCCTTCCGCCAGGGCGAGGGCTGCATGCTGGAGAAATGGCCGGGCTAGGCCGGCTCGGTTTCCTCGATCCACCCGCCGCCGACCACGCGATCGCCGGCATAGAGCACGGCGGCCTGGCCCGGCGCGACGCCGTATTCGGGATCGCGGAAGCGGATCAGCGCCGTCGTCCCGTCGCCCAGCGGGCCGTCCAGCGTCACGGGTACGGGCTTGGCCAGCGAACGGACCTTCGCCGTCAGCTCCCCCGCGGGCACCGGGCCGATCCGGTTGGTCTCGACCAGCCGCGCCGCGCCGACGCCCAGTAGGCGACGCGGGCCGACCAGTACGCGCCGTTCGGCTGCGTCGATGCCGGTTACGTAGAGCGGTTCGGGCTGTCCGCCGATCTCCAGGCCGCGCCGCTGGCCGACCGTGTAGTGGATCACCCCGCGATGCCCGCCCAGCACCTCGCCGCTTTCGGCATGGACGATCGCGCCGGGCGCCTCGGCCTCGGGCCGCACGGAGCGGACGATCCGGGCATAGTCGCCGTCCGGCACGAAGCAGATGTCCTGGCTGTCGGGCTTGGCCGCGACGCGCAGGCCGGCGGCCTCGGCCAGGCGGCGGACCTCGCTCTTGGGCAGGCCGCCCAGGGGGAAGCGCAGATAGTCGAGCTGGGCCTCGGTCGTGGCGAAGAGGAAATAGGACTGGTCGCGGGCCGGATCGAGCGCGCGATGAAGCTCCGGCCCCGCCGGTCCTTCCAGGCGCCGGACATAGTGCCCCGTCGCCAGGCAATCCGCCCCCAGCTCCCGCGCCATGGCGAACAGGTCGGTGAACTTGGGCCCCATGTTGCAGCGGATGCAGGGAATGGGGGTGCGCCCGGCGAGATATTCGTCGGCGAAGCGTTCGACCACTTCCTCGCGAAAGGCGCTCTCGTGGTCGAAGACGTAGTGCGCGATGCCGAGCCGGTCGGCCACGGCGCGGGCGTCGCGGATGTCGTCGCCGGCGCAGCACGCGCCCTTGCGCCCGGTCGCCGCGCCGTAGTCGTAGAGCTGGAGGGTCACGCCGATCGTCTCGGCCCCGCTCGCCGCGGCCAGCGCGGCCACCACGGAGCTGTCGACCCCGCCCGACATGGCGACGACGATTCGCTTGCCCTGCAGCGATCCGCCGAGCTGGAACAGCGCGGCGGCGTCGGGCATGTCGAGAAGGGGGGCGGGGGCCATCGCCGGCCCATAGACCCGCGCGGCCCATCGCGCAAAGCCGACGTATCCTTCCGGCCAGGGTTCGTTAACCCTCATCAACACGAAGTAAAGCCGGGCTTTACCTCCTCTTGACCATGCCTGGGCTATGCCGAGTCCATGAGCATGGAATTCGACCACGACGCTTGGCCGCTGGGCCAGGGCCAGGGGAGCGAGTCGGACGCTTTTCACGGGCGTCTCGACTGGCATGGCCTGCGTGCGCGATTCCTGGCGGCCCATTCCTATCGCCAGGCGATCGGAACCGCCGCCAGCCGTGCGAACGGGGCGATCGGCGCAAGCTTCGACCGTTCCGCCGCGCGGGTGCTGGCGCAATTCGAAGATGCCTCACACGACGTTAACCTAAATAATTCAGCGGATCGCAAAGGCCGCTTTGGCATGGGGGAGGACGTCGCCGGCACGCCCCAGCCTGGGGTCGCAAGACCCGGTGATCGAGGGTAGATATGATTGAGAACCAGAAGATTCGACCGGCGATGGTCATCGGGCCGCTTGGCGAGCCCCTGACGGTCGATTCCCTCCCGGCCCCGGACACCACCCGGTGGGTCGTTCGCCGCAAGGCGGAAGTGGTCGCGGCCGTCAACGGCGGGCTGCTGACGATCGACGAGGTCTGCGAGCGCTACAATCTCACCCTGGAAGAGTTCGCCTCGTGGCAGCGCGCGGTCGATCGTTCGGGCATGCAAGGCCTGCGGGTGACGCGCATCCAGCACTACCGCGACCTGTACGAGCGCCAGCTCAAGTATTAGGGCCGGTACTCAATACACATCGCTACACACCGTTGATTGCCCTTCGGCGGGCCGGGGTCTATTGCGGACGCCGACCCTTCGGGGCCAGGGCGCTGCCGCCGGCGTGAGCCGGCGCTTGCCGTGGGTGATTACCTCTCTAAATACAGCGCGATCCGGCCGTGGGCGGATCGGGCCAGGCGGTGACGGCGATGAACTACGACGCGAGGATCGATACGGCTGCGCAAGGGGAGACGCCCGAACCGTTCAATCCCCTCGAAACCGTCGACGAGGATGAGCGTCGCGCCCGCCGCCGCACCTGGATCGGCGCGGCGATCGCCGCCGTTGCCCTGATCGGCCTGTGGCTGTTCATGCATCGCGAGGATCCGGCCGACCTCAACACCGCCACGGCGCAGGTTCCCACCGTCACCGTGATCGCGCCGGGCCGCACCTCGGTCGCCGGGCGGATCACCGCCACGGGCACGCTCGCCGCGCGTCGGGAGCTGCCGGTAGGCGTCGCCGGAGAAGGCGGGCAGGTCGCGCGGGTGCTGGTCGAGCCGGGCCAATGGGTCCGCAAGGGCCAGGTCCTGGCCGTGATCGACCGCTCGGTCCAGGTCCAGCAGCAGGCCTCGCAGGCCGCCCAGATCCAGGTCGCGCGCGCCGATGCGGAGCTGGCCCAGGCCAATCTGGAGCGCGCGCAGAAGCTGGTCGCGCGCGGTTTCATCTCGAAAGCCGACATCGATCGCCTGACCGCGACCCGCGATGCCGCCACCGCGCGCGTCCGCGTCGCCCAGGCCACCCTCGGGGAACTCAGCGCCCGCACCGCGCGGCTCGACATCGTGGCCCCCGAAGCGGGCCTGGTGCTGGAGCGCAAGGTCGAGCCGGGCCAGGTCGTCTCCTCGGGCAGCGGCGTCCTGTTCCGCATGGCCCAGGGCGGCGAGATGGAGATGCTGGCGGCCTTGAGCGAGAACGACCTCGCGAAGATCAGCCCCGGGGTCTCGGCGGACGTGACCCCAGTGGGTTCGACCCGCGCCTTCACCGGCCAGGTCTGGCAGGTCTCCCCGGTGATCGATCCGCAGACCCGCCTCGGCCGGGTCCGCATCGCGTTGTCCTACGCGCCCGAGCTGCGCCCCGGCGGCTTCGCCAATGCCGAGATCATCGCCGGCACCGTGGTCGCCCCGGTCCTTGCCGAATCCGCGCTCCAATCGGACAATGCGGGCAGCTACGTCTATATCGTCGGCGCGGACAACAAGGTCGCCCGGCGCAACGTGAAGACCGGCGCGATCACCGAGAAGGGCGTGATCGTCCTGGAGGGGCTGAGCGGCAGCGAACGGGTCGTCGAACGGGCCGGCGCCTTCCTCCAGGCCGGTGAAACGGTGAAGCCGAAGCTCGCGTCCAAGCGCCAATGAACTTCCGCAACATCTCCGCCTGGTCGATCCTCCACCCGATCGTCCCGATCGTCCTGTTCGTGGCCCTGGTGATCGCCGGGCTCGTGAGCTTCAGCCGGATGGACATCCAGCAGCAGCCGGACATCGAGTTCCCGATGGTGATCGTCCAGATCAGCCAGCCGGGCGCCGCGCCGACCGAGATCGAGAACCAGATGACCCAGAAGGTCGAGGCGGCGGTCCGCTCGATCACCGGGGTTTCCTCGATCAGCTCGACCGCATCGGAAGGCTCCAGCCAGACGTTGATCGAGTTCCAGATCGGCGAGGACATCAACCAGGCCGTCAACGAGGTGAAGAACGCGATCGACCGGATTCGCGCCGACCTGCCCGACGGCATCCTCGAACCGCAGGTCTATAAGGCCAACACCTCGTCCCAGCCGATCGCCTATTTCGCGGTCGAGACCGAGGACATGACGCTCGAGCAGTTGTCGTGGTTCATCGACGATACGGTCTCGAAGCGCCTGCTTTCGATCGAGGGCATGGCCTCGGTCAGCCGCGGCGGCGGGGTCAGCCGCGAGATCCTGGTGACGCTCGACCCGGCGCGGATGCAGGCGCTCGGCGTCACCGCGGCGCAGGTCAATTCGGCGCTGCGCCAGGCCAACACCAATGCAGGCGGCGGCCGTGCCGAGATCGGCGGAACGCGCCAGTCGGTCCGCGTCGTCGGCAATGCCGAGACCGCCTTCGAGCTGTCGGAAACCGACATTCCGCTCGGCGGGGGCCGCACCGCCCGGCTCGGCGACATCGCCCAGGTCAGCGACAGCTACGGCGAGATCACCAGCAAGAGCAAGTTCGACGGCAAGCCCGTCGCCGTCTTCGGCATGACCCGCGCCCGCGGCGCCTCGGACGTGACCGTCTACGACAGCGCGGTCGCGGCCCTGAAGCAGCTCGAGGCCGAGAATCCGGGGGTCAAGTTCCGGCAGATCTACACCACGGTGAACTACACCAAGGACCAGTACGAAAGCTCGATGGCCTCGATGGTCGAGGGCGCGATCCTGGCGGTCATCGTGGTGTTCTTCTTCCTGCGGGACTGGCGCGCCACGATCATCTCGGCGATCGCGATTCCCCTGTCGGCGATCCCGACCTTCTGGTTCATGGACCTGCTCGGCTTCTCGCTCAACGCGCAGTCGCTGCTCGCCCTCGGCCTCGTCGCCGGCGTGCTGGTCGACGACGCGATCGTGGAGATCGAGAACATCGTGCGCCACATGCGCATGGGCAAGACCGCCTACCAGGCCTCGATCGACGCGGCGGACGAGATCGGGCTGGCGGTCGTGGCGACGACCTTCTCGATCGTCGCGGTGTTCTTCCCCGTCGGCCTGATGCCGGGGGTCTCGGGCGAGTTCTTCAAGGCCTTCGGCCTCACCGTCGTCGCCTCGGTGCTGATGAGCCTGGTCGTCGCGCGCATGATCACGCCGATGGTCGCGGCCTATTTCCTCCAGGCGCACGGCCATGCCGAACATGCGGGCGGACCGTGGATGGACCGGTATCTGAAGGTCCTCCACTGGTCCCTCGATACGTCCAAGGCGCGCGCCTATCGCGAGGCGCACCGCCGCCCCGACGGTCGGCTTCCGCTGCGCACCCGGCTGCTGGCCCGCCTGCGCGACCATCGCATCTGGATGATCGGCGTCGCGGCGGCGGCCCTCGTCCTCACCGGCCTCATCGGCCGTTCGATGCCGATGGAATTCTTCCCGACGCAGGACTCCGACAACACCACGGTGGTCATCGAGATGGTGCCGGGCACCACCCTGGGCCAGACCGAAGCCGTCTCCGACGAGATTCGCCGCATCCTGGAAGCACACCCCGACGTCGATCACGTCTACCAGTCCATCCAGGAGGGCAGCGGCCGGCTGATGGTCATGCTGCGCAAGGACCGCAAGAAGAAGAGTTCTGAGATCGAGGCGGAACTCACCCCGAAGTTCCAGGAGATTCCCGACGCCCGGATCACGATCCAGGCGGCGCAGAACCAGCAGGGCGGTGGCACCGGCCGGCCGATCTCGGTCATGCTCTCCGGGTCGGACCCGGTCCTGCTGGAGCAAACCGCCGCGACCCTGATCGAGCAGATGAAGGGCGTGAAGGAAATCGTCGCGCCGCGGATCAGCGCCGACATGCGCCGGCCCGAGGTGATCGTGAAGCCGCGGCTCGACCTTGCCGCCAGCCTCGGCGTCTCGACCCAGTCGCTCAGCCAGGCGATCCGCATCGCCACGATCGGCGAGATCGATCAGAACGCGGCCAAGTTCTCGCTGTCCGACCGCCAGATTCCGATCCGCGTCCGTCTGCCCGAAGAGGCGCGGCGCGATTTCGCCAACATCGCCAACCTGCCGGTCCCCACCGTCACCGGCGATTCGGTGCCGCTGTCGCGCGTGGCGGAGATTTCCTTCGGTTCCGGCCCGACCACGATCCAGCGCTACAACCAGGCGCGCCGCATCTTCATCGGCGCCGACCTGGCCCCCGGCGTGGTCAAGAGCGAGGCGACGGCGGCGATCAACAAGCTGCCGATCATGACGAACCTGCCCAAGGGCGTCAGCAACGCGCCGTTCGGGGCGGACGCCTGGCAGCAGGAGATGCTGGACAACCTGATGATCGCCGTTCCGGCGGGCATCCTGCTGGTCCTGGCGGTGCTGGTGCTGCTCTATCACCGGATCATTTCGCCCTTGGTGAACATGGGCTCGCTGTTCCTCGCACCGTTCGGCGGGCTCGTCGCCCTGCTGCTGACCGGGCAGGCGCTCTCGATGCCGGTGTTCATCGGCATCCTCATGCTGTTCGGCATCGTCGCCAAGAACTCGATCCTGCTGATCGACTTCGCGATCGAGGAAATGCACGGGGGCAAGAGCCAGTTCGATGCGATCATCGAGGCCGGGCACAAGCGCGCCCAGCCGATCGTGATGACCACGGTCGCGATGACCGCCGGCATGATCCCGACCGCGATCTCGATCTCCGGCGACGGCGCCTGGCGCGCACCCATGGGCACCGTGGTGATCGGCGGCCTGCTGATGTCGACCGCGCTGACCCTGCTGATCGTGCCCGCGGCCTTCAGCCTGGCCGATGGCCTCGAAAAGCGCCTCGGGCCGCTGCTGCGCAACATGCTGCTGACCTACAAGCCGGAGGACGGCGAAGCGGTCCGGCGCGGGGATGACGGGGAACAGGATCGTCCAAGCCCCGTTCCCGCCGAGTGAGCGGGGCTTTCCATCAACCGTCGGCCTTCGGGGCCGAAGCACCGCCGCCGGATCGCGCGGCGGCCATGCGCCGGACCGCGACCGCGCTGCTGGTCGTCATGGCGGGCCTGTTCCTCCTGGCCCGCGAGCTGGTGAAGGTGCATCCGGCCTGGGGCTGGCTGCTCGCCTTTTCCGAGGCGGCGATGGTCGGCGGCCTGGCCGACTGGTTCGCCGTGACCGCCCTGTTCCGCCGGCCGCTCGGCCTGCCGATCCCGCACACCGCGATCATCCCCGAGAACAAGGATCGCATCGCCGATACCATGGCGTCCTTCCTGCGGGCCTATTTCCTCACCCCCCAGGTCGTCGCGCGGCGGATGCGGGGGATGAACCTGGCGGGCGCCGCGGGGACCTTCCTGGTCGATCCGGGAGCCGGCGGCGAGGCGCGGCTGCGCCAGGGCGCGGCGAGCCTGATCGGGGACGTGCTCGAATCGCTCGATCCGGAAAAGCTCGGCGGATTGGTCAAGTCGGGCATGCGCCAGCAGCTCGAAAAGCTGGACCTCGCCCCGCTGCTTGGCCAGCTCATCGAAGCGGCGATCGCCGACAAGCGGCACATGCCGGTGATCCAGGGCGTGATCCAATGGGCGGGCGAGACGCTGGAGGCCAACGAGGACCTCATTCGCCAGATGATCCACGACCGGGCCAACACGATCCTGCGCCTGACCGGCCTGGACGAGAAGGTCGCCAATGCGATCCTCGACGGCATCTACAAGATGCTGGCCGAGGTCCTGGTGTTCCCCGATCATCCCTTGCGGCGGCGCCTGGAGGATGGGCTGGAGCAGCTTGCCGACAAGCTGAAGCACGATGCGGACATGCAGGCCCAGGTCATGCGCCTGAAGACGGAAATCCTCGCCAATCCGGCCATGGCCCGCTGGTTCGACGCGATGTGGGAGCGCCTGCGCGCCGCCATGCTGCGCGGCGTGCGCGATCCCGAGCAGGCCCTGTCCGGCCAACTGGGCGAGAGCCTGGCCCAGCTCGGCCAGGCGCTCCAGAGCGACCCGCGCATCCAGCTCCAGGTCAATCGCTTCGCCCGCCGCACCCTGGCCGGCGTGGCCACCCGCTACGGCGACCAGATCGTCCGCCTGGTGTCGGAAACGGTCAAGCGTTGGGACGCGCATACGGTGACCGACCGGGTCGAGGCGGCCGTGGGCCGGGACCTCCAGTTCATCCGCATCAACGGGACCGTGGTGGGCGGGCTGGTCGGACTGGCGCTCCACGCGGTGGACGGGCTGCTGTAACGCCTTTCAGGGAACGATCCACCGCACCTTGCCAACGTAGTAGGACGCGACGGCAGCTCCGGCGGCGTTCCGGGCAGGTTCGAAGCTCGCCCGCCGCCGCAATGCATCGCAGGTAACTTGGGCGAAGGTGCCGCGAGCGATGGCCGATTGCACGGCGCATGTCGTCGGGATGCCCGCCTCATCGACCATCAGGCGAAAGCGGATGATCGCCTGTTCACCGGCTATCAGGCTACTGGACGGATAGTCCGAACTGTTCAGCCATGTTCCGGGGTTGGAGCGTGGGACCGGCCGGGCGGCCAATTGCTCCTGCTCCTCGGGCTTCAGGCCCCAATGCTGGACGAGGTCTGTCGTGCACTTGCGCATCTCGGCCATCGGCGGGCCCATTGAGCCCAGCCTGAGAACGGTCGTTTTTCCGCGCAGGCGGATCGACATGGAAGTAACGGCAACTTCCACCGCAGGATCGATCGAGGCAAGGCGGGCCAATTGGTCCTGGTCCATTTTCCAGTTGGGCGGATCGAGCTTGCTCTTGTCGAGATTGTCGAGCCGGCCGCCCAGAAACAGCGCGTCGACCAGCTGACCCGGCTGGCCTCCACGCCCTTTCATCGCGACCGTCGAAACGGCGGCATCGCCAGTTCCGAACAGCAAGGCGACGGTCGGCCGAAGGTCCGTGGTGGCCAATCTTTTGCTGTAGAGGTTCAAGTCGAAATCGGCGCTCGGCTCGAAGCGAACGAACTGAACAACGAATTTTTGGTCGCCTTCGCCAAAAGAACGGGCGAGCGTACAGCTATCCTGATCGTAGCTCAGCAGCCACTTTGAGCTTGGGGTCAGTTCGAGTTCGCGCGATTGAGCAATGCCCGGCGCAAACAAAGCGACAATCGCTGCCGCGACCGCAAGCCGCACAAACATTTAGCCCTCCGCCCCGGTTGCTCGAGCAACCTAGGCGGAGGGCTGAAAATGACAAGCCATGAGGCTCAGAGCTTGCCGGTAAGTTCCGGCACGGCGCTGAACAGGTCCGCCACCAGGCCGACGTCGGCGACCTGGAAGATGGGCGCGTCCTCGTCCTTGTTGATGGCGATGATGGTCTTGGAGTCCTTCATGCCGGCAAGGTGCTGGATCGCGCCGGAGATGCCGACCGCGATGTAGACTTCCGGGGCGACGATCTTGCCGGTCTGGCCGACCTGGTAGTCGTTGGGGACATAGCCCGCGTCGACCGCCGCGCGGCTCGCGCCCACGGCGGCGCCGAGCTTGTCGGCCAGCGGGAAGATGACCTGCTCGAAGGTCGGCCCGTCCTTCAGCGCGCGGCCGCCCGAGACGATCACCTTGGCGCTGGTCAGCTCGGGGCGCTCGCTCTTGGCGATCTCGGCGCCGACGAAGCTGGAGAGGCCGGCGTCGGTGGGGCCGGAGACGGCCTCGACCGTGGCCGAGCCGCCTTCGGCCGCCGCCTTGGCGAAGGCCGTGCCGCGCACGGTGATGACGAGCTTGGGGTCCGAGCTTTCGACCGTGGCGATGGCGTTGCCGGCGTAGGTCGGGCGGGTGAAGGTCTTGGGGCCTTCGACCGAGAGGATGTCCGAGACCTGCGCGACGTCGAGCAGCGCGGCGACGCGCGGCGCGATGTTCTTGCCGTTCGAGGTGGCGGGCGCGACGAAGGCGTCGTGGCTGGCCATCAGCTCGACGACCAGCGGCGCGACGTTCTCGGCCAGGGCGTTGGCATAGGCCGCGTCGTCGGCCAGGTGGACCTTGCCCACGCCGGCGATCTTGGCGGCCTGGTCCGCGACCGCGGCGCAGCCCGAGCCGGCGACCAGCAGGTGGACTTCACCGAGCTGCGAAGCGGCGGTGACGGCGGCGAGGGTGGCGTCCTTGACGGAAGCGTTGTCGTGTTCGACCCAAACGAGCGTCTTGGACATCAGGCGACTCCCAGTTCCTTGAGCTTGGCGACGAGGCCATCGACATCGGCCACCTTGATGCCGGCCTGGCGGACCGGCGGTTCCGAGACCTTGAGGGTCTTGAGGCGCGGCGCGGTGTCGACGCCGTAGTCGGCCGGCGCCTTGGTGGCGAGCGGCTTGGACTTCGCCTTCATGATGTTCGGCAGCGAGGCGTAGCGCGGCTCGTTGAGGCGCAGGTCGGTGGTGACGATGGCCGGAAGCGAGAGCTTCACGGTCTCGAGGCCGCCGTCAACCTCGCGGGTGACGGTGACGCTATCGCCCTCGACCGAAACGGCCGAAGCGAAGGTGCCCTGCGGACGGCCGAGCAGCGCGGCGAGCATCTGGCCGGTCTGGTTGGAATCGTCGTCGATCGCCTGCTTGCCGAGGATGACGAGGCCGGGGGCCTCTTCCTCGGTGATGGCCTTCAGGATCTTGGCAACGGCCAGCGGCTCGACCTCGTCGTCGGTCTGGACCAGGATGGCGCGGTCGGCGCCCATGGCCAGCGCCGTGCGCAGGGTTTCCTGGGCCTTCTGCGGGCCGACCGAAACCGCGACGATCTCGGTCGCCACGCCCTTTTCCTTGAGACGGATGGCTTCCTCCACCGCGATCTCGTCGAAGGGGTTCATGCTCATCTTGACGTTGGCGAGGTCCACGCCGGTGCCGTCGGTCTTCACCCGCGGCTTCACGTTGTAGTCGATCACCCGCTTGACGGGCACGAGAATTTTCATGCGCGAGGTCCTTCTCTCAGAGCTCGGGATTTAGCCGGACGATTAAACCGGAATCGCCGCAAGCCATTGCCGGGTATCCACGCGAGGTCAAGTCCTGGAGTGGGGCGGGTTCAGCATGTGGCCATCGACCGCCTGAGCCGGTCGATGGCCACGCGCTACCCAGCCTCACGCCGCCTTCTTCACCTCGGCGACGATCTTCTGCGCCGCATCGCCGAGGTCGTCGGCGGGGACGATGGCAAGGCCCGATCCGGCCAGGATCTGCTTGCCGAGATCGACGTTGGTGCCTTCCAGGCGGACGACCAGCGGAACCTGCAGGTTCACTTCCTTGGCCGCGGCAACGATGCCCTCGGCGATGGTGTCGCACTTCATGATGCCGCCGAAGATGTTGACCAGGATGCCCTTCACGGCCGGATCGGCGAGGATGATCTTGAACGCCGCCGTCACCTTCTCGGTCGTGGCGCCGCCGCCGACGTCGAGGAAGTTGGCCGGGAACATGCCGTTCAGCTTGATGATGTCCATCGTCGCCATGGCCAGGCCCGCGCCGTTGACCATGCAGCCGATGTCGCCGTCGAGCTTGATGTAGGCGAGGTCGTACTTGCTCGCCTCGACCTCGGCCGGGTCTTCCTCGGTCTCGTCGCGCAGAGCGAGGACGTCGGGATG
This sequence comes from uncultured Novosphingobium sp., assembly GCA_964520765.1. Taxonomy (GTDB): domain Bacteria; phylum Pseudomonadota; class Alphaproteobacteria; order Sphingomonadales; family Sphingomonadaceae; genus Novosphingobium. Next base: position 6,276 of record CAZFPW010000018.1, on the reverse strand, counting down.
CCGGAACAGCGCGTTGGAATCGAAGCTGACCTTGGCGTCGAGGACCACGATCTTGCCGTCTGCGGTCTCGATCAGCGGGTTGATCTCGAGCATCGACATGTCGGTGGCGACGAACGCGTCGTAGAGCTGTGCGGCGACCTTCTGGGCCTGCTTGTTGAGGTCGCCCTTCAGCTTCAGCGCGAAGGCCACGGCGCGGCCGTGGTGCGGCTGGAAGCCCTCGGCGGGATCGATCACGATGGTCTGGATCTTCTCGGGCGTGTCGTGGGCCACGGCCTCGATGTCCATGCCGCCCTCGGTCGAGACGATCATCGCGATGCGCCCCGTCGCGCGGTCGACCAGCATCGAGAGGTAGTATTCCTTGGCGATGTCGGCGCCGTCGGTCACGTAGAGGCGGTTGACCTGCTTGCCGGCCTCGCCGGTCTGCACCGTGACGAGGGTGTTGCCGAGCATCTCGGCGGCATTGGCCCTGACCTCGTCCAGCGACTTCGACAGGCGGACGCCGCCCTTGGCGTCGGGGCCCAGTTCCTTGAACTTGCCCTTGCCGCGGCCGCCGGCGTGAATCTGCGCCTTCACGACATAGAGCGGCCCGGGCAGCTTCTTCGCGCCTTCGACCGCCTCGTCGACGGTGAGCGCGGCATAGCCGGCAGGCACGGCGACCCCGAATTTCGCGAGCAATTCCTTGGCCTGATATTCGTGAACATTCATGGACGGTGCTTCCTGTTGCGGCTTTCCGGGGAGGAATGGGCGGATTTGTGCGCCGCCGCATAAGCACGGATTCGCCGCCTTGAAAAGGCCCGGAAGGGAAGCCAAGTCTTGTCCGATGATAGACCGCCAAAGGCTTGAAAGGATCGTCCGCGAAGCGGGCGACATGGCGCTGGGCGCTTGGCCGGGCGCGGGCCATGCGCCCAGGATCTGGGAGAAGGGGCCGAACAACCCGGTCTGCGAGGTGGACCTGGCGGTGGACGCCTTCCTGCGCCGCGAGCTGACCGCGCTGCTGCCGGCGGCCGGCTGGTTGTCGGAGGAAACCGCCGATGCGCCGGATCGGCTGAGCGGCGGCCTCATCTGGCTGGTCGATCCGATCGACGGGACCCGCGACTTCATCCGGGGGCGCGACGGCTGGGCGGTCTCGGTCGCGCTCATCAGCGCCGGGCGGCCGCTGTTCGGCATGTTGAGCGCGCCCGCCCGAAACGAATTCTGGCATGGCGAGTCCGGCCAGGGCTCCTGGCGCAATGGGGCTCGACTGGCGGTGAGCGACCGCCGCGAATTGTCCGGCGCGCGGGTTCCCGCCGATAGCCTGGCCGGCCCGGACCGAGACCTGGTCATGGTCGACAAGCCCAATTCGATCGCCCTGCGCATCGCGATGGTCGCCGCCGGCGAAGCGGACCTGCTGGCGACCCTGCGCTGGGGCTACGAATGGGACATCGGCGCGGCCGCGCTGATCGCGCGCGAGGCCGGCGCCGCCGTGACCGACGCCTTCGGCCAGCCGCTGAACTACAACAAGCGCGATCCCCGCGCCTTCGGCGTCCTCGTCACTGCGCCGGCGATCCACGCGGCGGCGGTGGAGCGACTCGCCGAGCGGGCGCGCAAGCTGGCGGGCTAGGAAGGGCGGGGAACAAGATGTTCCGTCGCCCGATTTCCTGTGCTTCGCCTTCCTCGCAATATCTGCTAGCGCCACGTCCGTGACACCTTATCCCTGGTTCGATGTCCTGGCGATCGCCGGACTGATCCTCATCAACGGCCTGTTCGCGGCCTCCGAACTGGCGATCGTCTCGGCACGTCCTGCCCGGCTCAAGGCCTCCGCCGACAACGGCAGCCACGGCGCCAGGGTCGCGCTGGAGCTTGCGGAGGAGCCCGGCAAGTTCCTCTCCACCGTGCAGATCGGCATCACGCTCGTCGGCATCATCGCCGGCGCCTATTCCGGGGCCAGCCTGGGCGGCCCCACGGGCGAGCGGCTGGCCGCACTGGGTGTGCCGGCGCGATTCGCGGACGATGCGGGCTTCGCGCTGGTGATCGCGCTCACCACCTACGGCAGCCTGATCGCCGGGGAACTGGTGCCCAAGCAGATCGCCCTGCGCAATGCCGAGCTGATCGCGACCATGGCGGCGCGGCCGATGGCCCTGCTCGCCAAGCTCACCGCGCCGGTGGTCTGGCTGCTGCGCACCTCGTCCGAGGGGGTTCTGCGCCTGCTCGGCCAGCGCCAGCCGAACGAACAGCAGGTCACCGCCGACGAGCTTCACCTGATGTTCGCCGAGGCCACGCGCTCGGGCGTGATCGAGGAGGACGAGCGTCAGATCATGAGCGGGATCATGCGCCTGGCCGACCGGCCCGTGCGCGAGCTGATGACCCCGCGCACCGAACTCGATACGATCGACCGCGCCGCGACAGAGGCGGAGGTTCGCGCCGCGATTCGGGAAAGCCCGCATTCGCTGCTGCCCGTCGCCGACGGCTCGCCCGACAATATCGTGGGCGTGCTCAAGGTGAAGGAAGTGCTCGCCGTCCTGCTCGCCGGGGGCAAGCTCGACATCGGCGCCCTGATGCGCAAGGCCGATGTCGTGCCCGACCAGCTCGACGCGATGGATGCGCTCAAGCTGCTCCAGCAGTCCGATGTGGCGATGGCCATGGTCCACGACGAATACGGCCACCTCGAAGGCGTCGTCACGCCCGCCGACCTTCTGGCCGCGATCGTGGGCAACTTCGTCAGCCACCTCGACGAGGGCGACGAGCCGATGATGGTCGAGCGGCACGACGGTTCGCTGCTGATCGCCGGCAGCATGCCCGCCGATAGCCTGGCGAGCCAGCTCGACATCGAGCTGCCCGACGATCGCGACTATGCGACGGCGGCGGGCTATGCCCTGTCGGTGCTCAAGAAGCTGCCCGGAGAGGGCGAATGGTTCACCGACCAGGACTGGCGGTTCGAGATCGTCGACATGGACGGCCGCAAGATCGACAAGCTGCTGGCGAGCAGGGCGCGCAAGCCGAAGGCGAAAGAGCCGAACGCGGAATGATGTCGTCCCGGACTTGATCCGGGACCGCTGGCCTCATCGTTGCAACCCGGTCGACCGCGATCCCGGGGCGGGCCCGGGAGGACGATCAGGCCCTTACGTCCCCGTCGAGGTCTGCGCCTCGCGCCCGTCGCCCTGCGGCGCGGCGAGGATGTCGCGGGTCACGCTGCCCTTGCTGACGGTGTTGGTGTCGGGATCGCCCACGGTCGAGCGGATCGACGGATCGGCGTTGCCGGCGCGGCTCAGCGCGTTGCGTTCCACGTCGCTGCGGGCCTGCGGGCCGCCGAACAGCGCTTCCAGCGTCTGCTGCTGGATGTTGCTTTCGGCCGGGCGCGGGGCGCCGGGCTGGGGCGGCTGGAGCGCGAAGTCGGGCGGGACGACCAGCGGCGCCTGGCGCTGCACGGCGAACTCGTCGGGCCGGTCGCGGTTGAACAGGCCGCCACCGCCGCCGCAGCCGGCGAGCGTCGCGGTTCCCGCGACGAGGAGGACGAGGGTGGTCTTGCGCATGGGTCTAACTCTCCGAGGCGGGTTCTGCCTGTTCCGGTTCGGGCTTTTCGCGCGAAAGGAACGAACGGGCAAGGATAATCAGGACGCCGATGGTGATCGCCGCATCGGCCAGGTTGAAGATCAGGAACGGACGCCATTCGCCGAAGTGCAGGTCGGCATAGTCGATCACGAAGCCGACGGTGCTGCGGTCGACGATGTTGCCCAGCGCTCCGCCGAGGACCAGGGCCAGCGCCAGGATGTCGCCCAGCGCCTTCTCGCGCAGCATCCAGACAGTGACGAAGAGGGCGATGGCCGCCGTGACCCCGACCAGGATCCAGCGCCCGGTGTCGGACTGCGCGGTGAACAGGCCGAGCGACACGCCGTAGTTCTCGGTCCAGGTCAGGTTGAAGATCGGCAGCAGGTAGATCTGGCGGACGAACTGCAATTGCAGCGGGCCGACCATCAGCCACTTGAGGAACTGGTCCACCGCGAAGATCAGCGCGGCGATGCCCAGGCCGAGGACATGCTTGCGGCTGAGGCTCACGCCTCCGCCCCCACAGCGCCGACCACATCGTCGCAGCGCGCGCAAAGGTCGCCGTCTTCCGCGACCTCGGGCAGGTGCCGCCAGCAGCGGCCGCATTTGTGCTGATCGGTGCGGGAGACGCTCACGCCCTCGCCTTGGCCGCGGGCGACTGTCGCGGTGATGAACAGTTCGGCAAGATCACCGTCGGGTGCGGCGGCCGGCACCGTGACCTCGGCCTCGAGGCCGGACCCCAACACCTTCTCGCGGCGCAGGGGCTCGATGGCTTCGAGCACCTGGGCGCGCAGCGCCCGCAAGACGTTCCATTTTTCCACCAGCTCGTCACCCCGGACTTGATCCGGGGTCCCGCTTTCTCCGCCCGCGCCCGAAGAAGCGGGACCCCGGCTTTCGCCGGGGTGACGGGGGTCGGTCTGGGGAAAAGTGGGCCATTCCAGCAGATGCACACTGCCTCCGTCCGGATAGCGCGTGCCCCAGACTTCCTCGGAGGTGAAGACCAGCACCGGCGCCGCATAGCGCACCAGTGCATGGAACAGCGTGTCGAGCACGGTGCGATAGGCCCGGCGCTTCGGATCGCCCGGCGCGTCGCAATAGAGGCTGTCCTTGCGGATATCGAAGAAGAAGGCCGAGAGGTCCTCGTTGCAGAAGTCGCTCAGTGCGCGGACGTAGGTGTTGAAGTCGAAGTCCGCGACGGCCTGGCGCAGCGTTCCGTCCAGCCGGGCCAGCAGGGACAGCACGTAGCGCTCCAGTTCCGGCATCGCGGCCGGCTCGACCTGCTCGGCCTCGTCGAAGCCGTCCAGCGCGCCCAGCAGGTAGCGGAAGGTGTTGCGCAGCTTGCGGTACTGGTCGGCGACGCCTTTCAGGATCTCATCGCCGATGCGGTGGTCCTCGGTGTAGTCGACCGAGAGCGCCCAGAGCCGGATGATGTCGGCCCCGTTGGTCTCCATCACCTTGATCGGGTCGATGGTGTTGCCGAGCGACTTGGACATCTTCATGCCCTTGGCGTCCATGGTGAAGCCGTGGGTCAGCACCGCCTTGTAGGGCGCCCGGCCGCGCGTGGCGCAGGATTCGAGCAGCGAGGACTGGAACCAGCCGCGATGCTGGTCGCTGCCTTCCAGATAGAGGTCGGCCGGCCATTGCAGGTCGGGCCAGCGGCCGCTTTCCAGCACGAAGGCGTGGGTCGAGCCCGAATCGAACCAGACGTCGAGGATGTCGGTGACGCGCTCGTAGTCCTCGGCCTTGTATTCGGTGCCCAGGTATTCCTGCGCCCGCGCCTCGGACCAGGCATCGACGCCCTCGGCCCGCACCGCGGCGACGATCCGGGCGTTGACCGCCGGATCGGCGAGGTACTGGCCGGTCTTGCGCTCCACGAAGAGCGTGATCGGCACGCCCCAGGCGCGCTGGCGGGAGAGCACCCAGTCGGGCCGGCCCTCGACCATCGAGCCGATGCGGTTGCGGCCCTTCTCCGGCACGAAGCGGGTGTCGGCGATGGCCTGCATCGCCGTTTCGCGCAGGGTGGCCTCGCCGGGCTCGATCTCCAGCGTCGGATCGGGCGAGCCGCCCTCGTTCTCCCAGCGCTGCTCGGCCCGCATCAGGGGCGAGGGCTTGTCCATCGGCACGAACCACTGCGGGGTGCAGCGGAAGATCACCTTGGCCTTGGAGCGCCAGGAATGCGGGTAGGAATGCTTGTAGTCGGCCGAGGCGGCAAGCAGGCCGCCCGCCTCGCGCAGGTCGGCGCAGATCGGCCCGTCCGGCGCGTTGAACTTGGGGTTGATGACCGATCCCTGGCCGCCGAGCCAAGCCCAGTCGGCACGGTACTTGCCGTCGCCCTCGACCGCGAAGACCGGGTCGATCCCGTGGGCCTTGCACAGCAGGAAGTCGTCCTCGCCGTGGTCGGGGGCCATGTGAACCAGGCCCGTGCCGCTCTCGGTGGTGACGAAGTCGCCGGGCAGGAACGGACGCGGCTTGGCGAAGAAGCCGCCGAGGTGGTGCATCGGGTGGCGGGCGACGGTGCCGGCGAGGTCGGAGCCTTTGAATGGCTCGCCTCTGTCCCACAGCACCGTGTCCGTTTCAGCGCACTCGAACATCGGTTCAATACGGCTGAGGAACGGGATCAAAAGGTCGCTTGCTACGAGAAACTTGGTTCCGGTGACCGGTGATGTTCGTCCGTTCTCAGGAGAGAACGTGACGATGACATACTCAACCTCCGGCCCATAGGCCAAGGCCTGGTTCGTCGGGATCGTCCAGGGC
>CAZFPW010000017.1:11648-23021 GCA_964520765.1 uncultured Novosphingobium sp. | reverse complement strand
TCGACATCGGCGAATAGCGTCGGCTCGATGAAGAAGCCCTTGTCGAGATGCGCCGGCCGCTTCCCGCCGTGGACCAGTCGCCCGGCGCCCTGGGCGCCCGCCGCGATGTGCGCCCGCACGCTTTCCCACTGCCGCCGCATCGCGATCGGCCCCATGTCGATATCCGGGTCGTCCGAGCGACCGATGCGGATCGTCGCCATTTCCTGGGCGATGGCCGAAACCAGCGCGTCGTGGCGCGAGCGTTCGACAATCACCCGGCTGGTCATCGCGCAGATCTGGCCGCTGAGCGCGGAAATGGTCCGGGCGAGAATCTTGCCCGCCAGGCCCACATCAAAATCGTCGAGCACCACGGCGGCCGACTTGCCGCCAAGCTCCAGGGTAAAGCGCGTCAGCCGATCGGCGGAAGCCGCGACGATCGATTTTCCAACGGCGGTCGACCCCGTGAAGCTGATCTTGTCGACGCCCGGATGCGCCGCGAGATACGCGGAAGCCGCGCGATCGGCGCAGACCAGATTGAGCACGCCATCCGGCAATCCACAGGCTTCGGCGACTTCGGCAATGATATAGGCTTCGAGCGGCGTTTCCGGCGCGGGCTTCATCACCACGGTGCAGCCCATCGCCAGCGCGGCGGCGACCTTGCCGATCATCAGCGGATAGGGCGCATTCCAGGGGGCGATCGCGGCGGTGACGCCGACCGGCTCCTTGCGGATCAGGGCAACAGGCGAAACCAGGGATTCGGCGCGCGTTTCGAAAGGGAACGTCGCGGCGTTGCGCAGGAGCGCACGGCACTTCGCGGAGCCGGCCGAGGTGACGGCGGCGGCGACGGCGGCCAGCGCGCCGACCTGGCTCCGCCAGGCCTCGGCCAGCTCGGCCTCCCGCGCTTCCAGGCCGTCGATGAGCCGGGCGACGACGGCCAGTCGCCTGGCCGCGGGCAGATACGGCCAAGGTCCACGGTCGAAGGCTTCGCGCGCGGCGGCGACGGCATGGTCAATCTCTGTCTCGCGCGCTTCGCCGACACGGACGACGACGGTTTCGTCATCAGGCGAGACGACGTCGATCCAGTTTTCCTGAGCGGGCCGATGCCAATGTCCGCCGGCGAAGTAGCTGTCCGCATGGCGCACGGCGATGCCGGCCGGAACGAGCGCCGCCATCAGGGCACCAGCACCGGCTTTACGACCTCGCCCGCCAGCGAGGCGGCCATGGCCTCGTTGACGGCATCGAGCGGATAGGTCTTCACCAACCGGTCGAAAGGAAAGTTCCCTTCCTGCCAGTGGCGCGCAAGCTCCGGGATCAGCAGGTGCGGGTCGCTGTCGCCTTCGATAACGCCTTTGATCGTCTTGCCCGCCGCGACGGTCATGGGGCCGATCACGAGATCGCCCTTCTGCGCGCCCAGCAGGACCAGAATGCCCATCGAGCGCAATGCGGCAATCGCGGTTTCGAGCAGAGGCACGACACCGGTCGTGTCGATCGCATGGTCGAGCCCACCGCTGACCGCCATGATCCGCTCGGAAAGATCAGGCAGGCCGCCGTCGAAGACCGCGGTCGCGCCAAGCCCCTTGGCCAGGTCCAGCCGCGCGGCGATCCGGTCGACGACGACGATGTGCTTCGCCCCGCGCAATCGGGCAGCCATCACCGCCGCAAGGCCGACCGCGCCGGCGCCGAACACCGCGATCGACGAGCCGGGCTGGACGTCCAGCGCATTGATCACGGTCCCCGCCCCGGTCAGGAATCCGCAGCCGAGCGGCCCCAGGATTTCCAGCGGGAGCGCCTTGTCGACGACCACGGCGTTGCGCGCGGTGGCAATGACGTGGGTGGCGAAAGACGATTGCCCGAAGAAGCGCGAGCCCACCGGCTCGCCGTGCGCGTCGGTCAGCCCGGTGGTGCCGTCGATCCGGCGGCCGGTCGAATTGCGGGGGAAGAATTCGTCGCAGTAGGACGGCAGGTGGCTGTCGCACCATTCGCAGTGGCCACAGCTATCGAACGAGAGGACAACGTGGTCGCCCGCCGCGATGCCCTTCACCGCCGGTCCCACGGCCTCGACCACGCCCGCCCCTTCATGCCCCAGCACGATCGGCAGCGGGAAGAAGCCCTCCCTGCGGACCAGGCTGTCGGTATGGCAGATCCCCGCACCGGCGATACGGACGCGTATCTCATCCGGTCCGGGATCGCCCAGGATCAAATCCTCGATGACAAAGGGCGCGTCATGGGAACGGATGACGGCGGCTCTGATCTTCATCGGGGCTCTCGAATTGAACTGGGCGAACCGGGCCAGGTGACCTGATCGTTCACGGCTGTAACAGGCGGGATGGCACCGTCCATGCCGGTGCTCATCCCGCCTGTTCGATCAGAACCTCGCCGTGGCTTCGAGCGCGATCTGACGCGCCCGGATGACCTGACCGTAGATGTCGCCCCGAACGCCGCCGGGCTTGTCGGTAGTGGCGCCGACATAGTACTGGTTCGTCAGGTTGCGGCCGATCAGGGCAAGCGACCAGCGCTCGTCGCTCGGGCCGAAACGGACCGAGGCATCCCAGCGGAAGACGGCCTTCTGGGCACTGCCGGGGGTGTTCGGCACCTGGGTCAGATAGCCCGACATGTAGTTCACGTCCTGGGAGACGCTGAGCACGTAATTGCCGAGCGGAATGTCGGCCGTGTGTCCAACGCCGAAGGTCCATTCGGGCGCGAACGGGCGGCGTCGACCGCTGATGTCCTGCACCATGGCCGGGCCGCCAAGGCCCGTCGTATTCGCCACGCAACCCTCGGCCACCGTCTGACCGCTGAAGCACGGCGCGTTGCGGAATTCGCGGTACTTGGCATCGTTGTAGCCGCCCTGGGCGCGCAGTTGCAGTTCGGGGATCGGACGATAGTTCGCCTCGAACTCGAAGCCCTGGACCCGCGCATCGGCGTTGAAGATCGCGGCGCGGAAAGCAGCCGCGTCGAACACCGTGTCCTGGATGCCTTCGAAGTCGTAGCGATAGGCCGTCAGGTTCAGACGCAGGCGGTCGTTGTCGAAGGTGCCCTTGAAGCCGACCTCGAAGCCGCGAGCGGTTTCTTCCTTGAAAGTCAGGCCAGCGGCGGTGTCGAAGATGGTGAAGTAGGTCTGGCCCGAGAAGCCGCCGGACTTGTAACCGGTCTTGTACGCGCCGTAGAACATCAGGTCCGCATTCGGCTTCCAGCGCAGCGTGACTTCGGGCGAAACGTTGTTGTCCGAGAAGGTCGGGGCAATCACGCCTGCGTTCAGGACGGCGACGGAGGCGTAGAGCGTCCGCCCGATCTCGCTCTTCGACTCATAGGTATAGCGCGCGCCCGCAGACAGTTCGAACTGATCCGCGAAATTCCAGACGAGCTGGCCGAAGGCGGACAGGGTGTAACCTCGGGCGTCCGTAACGGTTTCCCACTGGTCCCAGCGGCCGGTAACGGGGTCCTTGGCGCGGAACAGCGTGCCGTTGCCGGTGAAGTTGCGCGAGAAGTGCTCATAATAGCCGCCAATCATGAAGTTGATCGGCGAATCGAAGGTCGAGAGCAGGCGCAGCTCTTGCGACCAGGTCGTGCTCTTCTCGGTCTGGTAGCCCGAGTTGATCGCGAAGGTCGTGGCGTCGAAGCTGTCGAGTTGCTTCGAGTTGTAGTGATGCAGGCCGGTCTGCGAGGTGAGATTGATGTTGCCGAAATCATAGTTGATTTCGAGCGTCGAGATCACGCTGTTGTACTTGTTGTAGCCGCGCGTGTCCTGGCGGCCTTCGAGACCGCGATAGTGGCCCATGAACTCGAGCGGCAGAGCGCCGGCCGAAACCACGCCGTTGACCTTGCAATCGCCCCCCAGATCGACATTGGCGCCGGCGATGGGATAAGCGCCTGAACAGCCCACGACCTCGTTGAGGGCGGCCGTGGCGTCTCCCCTGTAGCTGGCGCCCGAAACCTTGAAGCGGACCTTCAGCTTGTCGCCCGGATCATAGACCAGCGTCAGGCGGCCGAGATGCTGTGTGTAACCGCCCAGCCAATGGTCGAGAGCACCAGGCAGCGTGACCGGATCGGCCAGCGTGGGCGCGCGCGGCTGGGCGTTGTTGCGCGCCCATCCACGGCTATCGCCGAACTGGTAGGCCAGACGGATGCCCAGCGTGTCGGAGATCGGCCCCGAGGCGATCAGCTCGCCGATCTTCTCGCGCGCCTCGAATTCGTAGAAGGCGCGCGCCTTGAACTGCCAGTCGGGGGTCGGATCGGCGCTGCGGATGGTGATGACGCCGGCCGGGCTGTTCTTGCCGAAGAACAGGGCCTGGGGTCCCTTAAGCACCTCGACGGTCTGGACGTCGAACATCGCCTCGCGGATCACGCGGCCGCGGCTGATGCCCATGCCGTCGATGTTGATGGCAACGCTGGTGTCGACACCCGGATCGAGGTTCGACGAGCTGATGCCACGCACCGAGAAGACACCGCCCGAACCGGCCGAGGTCGGATAGATCTGCACCTGGGTCGCCATGTCGGCGACCTGGGTTATCGAAACGGTGCCATAGCGCTGCAGCGACTCGGCATTCATCACCTGGATGGCGACAGGAACGTCACGCAGGCTTTCGTCGCGCTTGCGCGCGGTGACGATGATGTCGTCGGCGGCGTCGGCGCCTCCCCTGTCCGCTGCCGGGGCCGCGTCCTGGGCATGAGCATATGCGGGCGCGCCGAGAGCGGCAATCGCCAGAACGCCGTAGGCGCAGCCCGCAAGACAGGCGCGCATGGAGCTTTTACCAATCATGAACTCTCCCCTCTTCTAGGCTTATCCGGCGCGGCCCGCCCACGAGCGGAACGCCTTCACCTTCTGATACGTTGAGCATTCTCTATCTCTATATTTATTGATCAGTCAAATTGTAAAATTGACTGGCCAATATTTTTCCTCCCAAGGGCGAGACCTCTTTGCAACACCTGTCGCTGGGAGCCTTGCGCGCCGTCAGGCCGCGTCGGGCAGGCCGGTGATCCGGATGCCACTTCCAGGAACCTTGTAACGGCGGTTGAGAGTGATCAGAACCGACGTGAGAGCCTCCGAAACGACCGAATTGCACAAGGGGCCGGCGTTCCACGCCCGCATGCCGATGGCCTTCGCCAGGCCGACCACCAGTTCAGCATCCTCCGCATGGTCGGAACAGACCAGAACGTCGCAATCCATCTCCGCCTCAAGGTCCCACAGGTGATGCGCGCTGATGTTCTGGAAGGCGGAGACGACACGCGTATCGGGCAGCGCTTCTTGCAACTGCTCCACCGCGGACCGGCCGTTCGGAAGCTGGACCCTCCCGACTTTCGGCGGGACGAGCGGCACGGTTACGTCGATCAGAATCTTGTCGCACAGGTGATCGGCCACCGCCTGGGCCGTCGCCAGCTGGGCACTGAACGGAACCGACAGGACCGCAAGATCGGCTGCGGCCGCCGCGGCCATGTTGTCGAAACCCCGAACGGCCTCGCGCCCCAGAACCTTGTTGATCTCGCTCGCGGCCTCGGCCGACCTTTCCGCCGAGCGTCCGCCGATGACAACGTCATAGCCCTTGGCCGCCCAGCGCAGTGCGAGCCCGCCGCCTTCCTTGCCCGTGCCGCCCAGGACGGCAATGGTGATATTCGGATCGATGGTCATGACTTCGATAATCCTTGAATGAATGCGCCTAGAGCGAGGAGCCGCCGTCGATGGTGAAATCCCCACCCGTCACGAAAGCGGCCTCGGGCGAGGTCAGGTAGGAGACCATGCCGGCGACTTCGTTCGGCTGGCCGATGCGGCCGAGGGGAATTTGCTCGCCCCACTGGCGATAGATTTCATCCATCGGGCCGAGGCTCGCGGCGATCCCGTCGTTGGTCTTGGTGGCGATCAGTCCCGGATGGACCGCATTGCAGCGAATCCCATAGCCGCTGCGCCCGCAGTGCAGCGCCACCGACTTGGTCAGCATCGACAGGCCGGCCTTCGCCGCTCCATAGGCAAGCAGGTCCGCGCTCGGCCGCAGGCCCGCGCGCGAGCCGACGTTGACGATCGCGCCGCCCCGCTCCTTCATCAACCGCACGCCAAGCTTGCAACCGTGGAACGGACCGACAAGATCGACGTCGAGCGCGTTCCTCAGGGTCTCATGATCGATCGTCTCGATCGTGCCCGGCACGATGATCCCGGCATTGTTGACGACCGCCACGAGCTGGTCCCCGCGCTGCTCGATGAAGGTCGCCAGCACGTTCCACCGCTCCGCCGATCGCACGTCCAGTTCGAAAGCGACGAAATCAGTGCCGAGCGCCTGCTCCAGCTCCGCGCAACCGGCCGAATCAATGTCGGCGCCGACCACGCTATGACCGTCCGCGACCAGCCGCTCGGCGATCGCGCGCCCTAGCCCGTTGGCGCAGCCCGTGACGAGTGCAACGCTCATCAAACTCTCCCCTTTCCGCCGGATCGTAGCCGCCGACGCAGCCCACGACAATAATAAATTAAACAGTCAATATTGACATTCATAACCTTGCGGGAGCACATGGCGGCAACGAGAGGATATCCGAAATGCGACGTTCGCCTTCGGGCCTGGATGACCATGGCGCAGACTGACCGCCCCGATCGACCGGCAACGGTCGAGATGCACGGCGGCGTGGCCGTCATGCGCTTCGACCGGCCCGAGCGGATGAATCCGCTCGGGCTCGAAGGCGATGCCACGGCCATCGCCGACATGCTGGGTTCGCTAGCCGCCGATCCCGATTTTCGCGTTCTCGTCATCACCGGCAACGGCAAGGCCTTCTCCGCGGGGGGCGATCTCAAGGCCATGCAGGATGGCGCGCTCTCGGGGCCGGCGCCAGAGGTCATGGCAATCTATCGCGCGCGTATCCAGCGCATGGTGCAGGCGCTGACGGCTTTCGAATGGCCGATCATCGCCGCGATCAACGGCCCGGCCATAGGCCTCGGCTGCGGCATCGCGCTGCAGGCCGACATCCGCATCGCCTCGGACCGGGCCCGATTGGGCATGCCGTTCATCAACCTGGGCCTGATTCCGGGCGACGGCAGCGTGCATCGACTGGTTGAACTCGCCGGATACGAGCAAGCCGCGCGGCTGCTGCTCACAGGAGAGCCGGTGGATGCCTTGCAGGCCGCCGAGATCGGCCTGGTCTCCGAAGTCGTCCCAGGCGACAGGCTGCTCGACCGCGCCCTGGCCCTGGCGGAGAGCATCGCCGGCAAGCCGCCACTCGCCGTCCGGGCAACCAAGTTGCTGCTGCAACGCGCCAGGGCCGAGTCCGCAGGAGCGGGCGACCTGGCGATCGCTCTCCAGTCGATCCTGCACCAGACCCCTGAATTCCGCGACGGGGTCCGTGCCCTGACAGAGCGACTGGGAACGCGACTAGAGCCGGGCTGATATATTTATTGAACAGTAAATATGGATATGATTAGGGCCACATTTCAGGTGGAAGATCGGATTATGAGCAAGGATGAACGGCCGAGAACCCGGGGGATTTCGGTCCAGGAGCTATTGCGCCAGGAGAAGGTGCCGGTGCCGCCGGTTCTCCAGGAAGAAGCCTATGTGGACTACAACATGGAGCCGATCGCCAAGGACCGATACTACTCGCCCGAGTTCTTCCGCCTGGAGGTCGAGAAGGTCTGGTCCAAGGTCTGGCAGATGGCCTGCTTCGAGCAGGACATCCCCAACGTGGGCGACACCATCGTCTACGACATCGTCGACTGGTCGTTCATCATCGTGCGCGAGGCGTCCGACCGCATCCGCGGATACTACAACATGTGCCCGCACCGCGGCCGCCAGCTGATCACGCGGCAGTGCAGGCTCAAGGAATTCCGCTGCCCCTATCACGGGCTCGCCTACGATCTCGAAGGCAAGGTCAAGGAAGTGCCCGCCTCGATCGAATGGGACTTCCCCCAGTTCCAGAAGGGCCACCAGGCGCTCGCGCCCGTGCGCCTCGACACCTGGGACGGCCTGGTCTTCATCAATATGGACCCCCAGGCCGAGAGCTTGCAGGAATTCCTCGGCGATCTGCCGCGCCATTTCGAGCATTGGCCGCTCGCCACGCGTTGGAAATCGGTTCACGTCGCAAAGGTGGTGAAGGCCAACTGGAAGACCACGCAGGACGCCTTCCTCGAATCCTACCACGTCGTCGGCACCCATCCGCAGGGCTTGCTCGGCGGGGACGGCTCCAACTGCCAGTATGACGTCTTCGACGGCGGCAGGGCGAACTACAACCGCATGATCCTGGCCCCGCCGCAGCCCAATCCCAACGTCGGCTACGAAGTGACCGAGCAGGACGTGATCGACGAGATGCTGCGGCTCGAAGCGGTCAGCAAGGCGGCCGACGAGCCGGATGCCGTGACCCTGCCCGAAGGCGTGACGGCGCGCGAATTCCTGGCCGAGCTGCGCAAGGCCCAGCTCGCCAAGATCGGCATCGACGCCTCCAACCGCACCGTGGTCGAGACCATGGGCGCGATCCAGTACCACCTGTTCCCGAACATCACGCCGTGGTCGGGCCAGATCTTCTACCGATTTCGCCCCAACGGCTGGGACCCGGACAGCTCGATCATGGAAGTCATGTTCCTGGAGCCCTGGCCCGAGGACAAGGAGAAGCCACCCGCCGCGCCGATCCACTGGCTCAAGGACGATGACCTGTGGACCGACGCGCCCGAGCTTGGGAACCTGGGCTCGATCTTCAACCAGGACGAAGCGAACGTGCCCTACGTGCAAAAGGGCCTGAAGGCCGGGAAGCAGGCCAACCTGCTGATGGCCCGATACCAGGACAACCGCATCCGGCACATCCATCGCAAGCTCGACGAATACATCGGAAGGTGACCTCCATGGGCATAAAGATCACCGACGCCTTCTCGCGCTGGTCCTACGAAAAGACGCCCGAGGGCCTCGCCCGGGTGATCGACGACCAGGGCAACACCGGCCTGTTCAGAGCCGACGGCTCATGGGTGTCGGGCGAGGTCACGCACGCCAGCCTGCACATCATCGGCTATCTCTGCGGGCCTCACGCCCAGCGCGATCCCAATCGCCCCGACCCGGGCACGCGCTTTGCCCGCAACTCCGATTGACCGCCCGATGACGGAACTGGAAACGCTCGCCCACCGCCGAACCATCGAGGAAACGGTCTATGCCTTCGCCGCGGGCCTCGACCGCAAGGACTGGAGCGGCCTCGTGGCGCTGTTCGAGGAGACCGCGGTGTTCGACTATGCGTCGCACTCGGGCGACAAGCCGGTCGAGACGACCGCGCGGGCCTGGTTCGACCGGCTGGGCTCCGCCCGGCCCGGCTACGACCAGACGCAACATTCGCTGAGCAATTTGCGCTGCTGGATCGATGGCGACAGGGCAAGGGTCGAAGTCTACGTCCGCGCCGAGCACTTCCTCGCGTCTGCGGGCGCGGACCAGCAGACGACGATGGGCGGCTACTACGATTTCGAACTGGTGCGCCATGGCGCCGATTGGCGCATCCGCCTCTGCCGGCTCAACGTGCTGTGGAAGACCGGCAATCTCGACATCTACCGCCTCGCGCTGGGAGGAAGCTGAGCCATGGCCTTCAAGATTAGCGTCATCGCCGCACGGCACGACTGGATCACGCCGCACCTGGCCGAACTGGACGAGACGGCATTCCACGCGCTCTACATCGCCGACCATCCGGTCTTCGCCGATACCGATCCCTGGTCCTGGCTCGCCTATGCCGCCGGCCAGACACAGCGGATCCGCCTGGGCACCCATGTCACCGGCGCGCCGTTCCACCACCCCTTCCGGCTGGCCAAGCAGCTCGCCACGGTCGACGTGCTGAGCGGCGGCCGCGCGATGCTGGGCATCGGCGCGGGCTACGAGGCGAAGGACTTCGCCCCCTACGGATTCGAGATGCGTCCGTTCCCCGACCGGATCGCCCACCTGGAAGAGATGCTGATCGTGCTGAAGCAGTTCTTCACCGGCGCCAGCCGCGGCTTCGACGGCCAGTTCATCAAGCTTGAGGGCGAGACCGGCTTCGCCCCCGTCCCGGTACAGCAGCCCAATCCGCCTTTCATCGTCGGGCTCAACCGCCCCGGCAAGGTCATGGACCTCGCTGCGCGGCGCGCCGATGCAATCAATACCTGGCAGCTCTCGCCGGCGCAGGTCGCCGACCTGCTGGAGCCGCTCGCCGAAGCCTGCGCCAAGGCCGGGCGCGAGCCGGACTCGCTGGCCGTGACCAGCGACGTCATCATGGTGAAAGGCGGCAGCCGCGCCGATGCCGAAGCCCTGGCCCACACCGTCCGCGACCGCACCCGCAAGATGGGCCGCCAGAACGCCGCCACCGACTGGGGCGCCGACGGCATGCTCTATGGCGACGGTGACATGCTTTGCGAGCAACTCGCCAAATTCCGCGACATCGGCGTCTCCGAAGTGACCGTCGCCGTCGCTTCGGCAGACGAATTCCTCTGGCTCGACCAGGAAGTCGCCCGCCGCATGAACGAGGATTGACCATGAACCAGCCTGCCAGGCGCTTCCGGGTGGGCGCCGTCTTCCCCCAGATTGAGATGCCGGCCGATCCCATCGCCATTCGCGATTATGCCCAGGCGATGGAAGCCATGGGCTACGACCACATGGTCATCTACGATCACGTGCTGGGCGCCGATCTCACCAACCGGCCCGGCTGGAACAAGCCCTATTCGGTCACCTCGCGCTTCCAGGAGCCGATGGTGCTGATGGCCTATCTCGCCGGCGTGACCACCAGCCTGGAATTCATGACCGGCGTGTTGATCCTGCCGCAGCGCCAGACTGTTCTGGTCGCCAAGCAGGCCGCCTGCATCGACATCTACACCCAAGGCCGCTTGCGCCTCGCCGTCGGCACCGGCTGGAACGAGATGGAATACGAAGCTTTGGGCGAGGACTTCGCCTCGCGCGGCAAGCGCCTCGACGAGCAGTTCGATTTCCTGCGGCGGCTGTGGACCGAGGATTCGTTCAGCTACGACGGCCAGTTCCACAAGCTGACCGAGGGCGGCATCTGGCCGCCCTCGCATCAGCGACCGATCCCCCTGTGGCACGGCGGCAATTCGCACCCAGCCATGCGCCGGGCCGCCAAATTGGCTGACGGCTGGCTGCCCGTTCTGGGCGCGGGCCAGGCCGCCTCCGAGATCGCTCGCTTTCGCGACATGGTCGGCGCAGCGGGCCGCGACCCGAGTTCGGTCGGGGTCGAGAACATCGTATTTGCCGGCCGCACGATGGGCGGCGGCGTGATGGCGGCGGGCGAAGTGGCGGATGCCTTGGGCCTTTGGCAGGAGGCGGGTGCCGATGGCGCCGCAATCCACACGATGGACGCCGATTTCGGCAGCCCCTCCGCCCACATCGAATTCCTGCGGAAGATCCGCGAGGCATTTCCGCGCTAGGTTCCGCTCACCGCCCCTGGGGGATCTGGTCGAACGGCACATCCTTGTCC
>CAZFPW010000017.1:0-11548 GCA_964520765.1 uncultured Novosphingobium sp. | reverse complement strand
CAGCACGTCATTGAAGAAAACCTCGTTGAACTCGCTCTCGCCCGACATCTGCCGGATCGGGCGGACTTCGACGCCGGGCGCGCGCATGTCGATCCAGAACATGGTCAGGCCGGCATGCTTGGGCACGTGGGGATCGGTGCGCGCCAGCAGCAAGCCGAAATCGGCGAGGTGCGCGCGCGAAGTCCAGATCTTCTGCCCGTTGATCCGCCACCGATCGCCCCCCTGCCGCTCTTCACGCTGGGCGCGGGTGCGCAGGCTGGCGAGATCCGAACCGCCGGAAGGCTCGGAAAAAAGCTGACACCAGATTTCGTCGCCATGCACGGCCGGGGCGACAAAGCGATCCACGATTTCCTTCGATGCGTGATGGATCAGGGTCGGCAGGCACATGCCCATGCCGATCGCGAAGGGATTGTCGGGCACGTCGAAGCCGGCTTCCTCGGTGCGGAAGATGACATCCTCGATCGCCGAACCGCTCCGCCCGCCCCATTCGGGTGGCCAGGTCACCGCAGCATAGCCCGCCTCGGCCTTGGCGCGTTGCCAGGCCTTCGCTTGCGCCAAGCCCTCGGCATCGCCAGCCTCGAGCTTCGGACGGGGCGCGGTGGAACGGCGCGGGCTAACCCGTTCCGCAAGCCAGGCGCGGACTTCCTGGCGAAAGGCGGCTTCCTGAGGGGAATCGTTGAAATCCATGGTGATCCCCTGCACGCCTAAGCGGCGATCTTGCCTTCGAGTTCACCCGACAGGCGCAGCTTCCATTCGTGCAGCGAGCCGAGCACCAGGTTGAGGTGCTTCGCGCGGCGGTAGAAGAGATGGCAGTCCATCTCCCAGGTGAAGCCGATCCCGCCATGGACCTGGATGGCTTCATGGGCGGCCTGCTGGCTGGCGGCGCCGGCGGAAACCCTGGCGCTGGCGGCGGCCTCGGCCAGTTCAGGCGCATCGGTGACGAGCGCCCAAGCGGCATAATAGGTGTTCGAACGGGCGAGTTGTCCCAGGACGTAAAGGTCGGCCAGCTTGTGCTTGATCGCCTGGAACGAGCCGATCAGCCGGCCGAAGGCATAGCGTTGCCCGGCATAGTTGACCGCCAGTTCGAGGCAGGCGTCGGCGATGCCGATCTGCTCGAACGCGATCAAGGTCGCAGCCCGATCCAGCAGGCGGCGGACGATAGCCCCGCCTTCCTCCGGCTGGCCAAGCGGTTCCGCGCGCGCATCGGCAAATGCCAACCGGGCGGCAGGGCGGGTCGGATCAAGATCGTTCAACGAGGCACGTTCCACACCCGCCTGCGATAGGTCGACGAGCGCCAGGGTATCGCCCGCCAGCACCACGGCGAAATCGGCCTTCAGTCCATCGACCACGGGCATCGCCATGCCCCTGAGCGCTCGCCCGTCAAACCGCACAGCGCCGCCGGAGAAAAGCGCGACCGCGCCAACGATCTCGCCCGTAGCCAACCGGGGCAGATAACGCGCCTTCTGCTCCTCGCTGCCGGCAAGGGCCAGCGCCTCGGCGGCAAGGTAGATGCTGGACGCAATCGGGATCGGCGCGAGTACGCGGCCGCACTGCTCGGCGATCAGGCATAGCTCGAACTGGCTCATGCCGAGGCCGCCGTACTCCTCGGGAATCGCAACGCCGCACCAGCCAAGTTCGCCGGCCATGCGCCACAGGTGCTGCGAATAGGGGGACGATGTCTCAAGGCATTCGCGGGCAAGGGCGATGCCGCCTTCCTTGCGGAGAACCTTGCCTACTTCTTCGGCCAGTGCCTTCTGATCGCCAGAGAAATCGAAATCCATGCCCTATCCGATGCTCATACCTTCGACTGAAGGTGGAAGAGGTTTCCTTCCAGCAGTTTGTTGAGGGCGCGCGTTGCGCCATGGTGCAGAGCAAGGCCTCCGCGCGAGGCCGCGAGTCGGGCAAGGCCATCGGTAACGGCCATCAGCAAGGCTATGACATCGCGCCGCTCCAGCCCATCCATGTCGACCTCGCCACAATCGATCGCGTTGTCCACCAGGTCGCCAAGGAGCTCTTCACGGCGCGCGCGGTACTTGCGGCCGATGTCGGCAAGTTCCTCATGGCGTTCCGTCTCGGTGGCAATCGTAATGGCGAAGCGCGAGATGTCCGGGTCCTTCGTCGCGATTTCGGACGACATGGCGATCAGGCCTTCCAGCCTGCCAACGGGCGTTTCGGGCTTCACGCTGTTCTGCAACTGCTCCGAAATAAGATCCCAGTTGTAGGCCGCAGCAGCTTCGAACAACGCCTTTTTCGAATCGTAGTAATGGTAGAGCGCGCCAGAGGTCATGCCCGCTTCCTTGGCGATCATGGCGTTTGTCGCGTCGGAGTATCCGCGGGTGGAGAACGTCTTTTGCGCCGCGCGAATGATGCGCTGCCGCGATTCCTCGCGATCGGAGGCCACCGGCCTGCCAGGACCTCGCCTCTCCTGAACGGACGCGGCGGCTGCCTTGCGCGCCATCAGTTAAGCCCCTTCCAGACGGTGATCGTGGTCCCGGTGATGATCGACGTCATCGCATTCTCCTAATATATATTGACTGACCGATATGTCCATTCGAAAATCCGTTTGGTCAGCATATATGGTGTAAATCCGGGATCAGCGGAATACCCGCGGTCCCGATCGGGGGAAGATGGTGCAATGGCTTACAAACACATCACGCTCGACAGGGTAGAGGACGGCACGATCGCGGTGATCACGCTGGACCGGCCCGAAGTGCGCAACGCACAGAACCGCGGCATGCTCGTGGAACTCGATGAGGCCTTCGGAGCATGCGAGGCGGACGACCTGGTTCGCGTTGTCGTGCTGCGCGGCGCGGGCAAGGCGTTCTCGTCAGGACATGACATGGGCTCTGCTGCAGCCCAGGCTGAGCGCGAGCCGGGACCGGACCAGCATTCCTCCTACTGCTCTCACGGCGCAACCCGCGCCGGGGCCGAGCAGCGTTATCTTCAGGAATGGCACTACTTCTTCCAGAATGCCAAGCGCTGGCGCGACCTGCGCAAGATCACCATCGCCGCGGTCCATGGCCCCGTCTACACGGGCGGCCTGATCCTGGCCTGGTGCTGCGACCTTATCGTCGCGGCGGAGGGCACGGTATTCGCCGACGTGGTCGGCACTCGCATGGGCATGTGCGGTGCCGAGTACTTCGCCCACCCCTGGGAATTCGGTCCGCGCCGAGCCAAGGAACTGATGCTCACCGGCGACGCGATCAGCGCCGAGGAGGCCTTCCAACTCGGCATGGTCAATAAGATCTACCCACTCGACGAAATGGAGACGCGCACGCTGGAATTCGCCCGCCGGATCAGCCGGACGCCCAGCATGGCCGCACTGATGATCAAGGAGGCAGTCAATCAGACCAGCGACATTATGGGCTTCTCCAATGCGCTGAACGCCTGCTTTTCCCTGCACCAGCTCAACCATTCGCACTGGGCGCAGATCAACGACGACAAGATGGCGATCGCCAAGCCCGAGCACGGCGTGCCGGCAGCGCCGCCGCCGGTGCAGATGCGGTGCCGTGGCGACGAGGACTGATCACCCCTTGTCGAACCGCAGCTTCAAATTCTCGATCCCGCGCAGCAGGTAGCTCGCGCCGTAGCGCGGCTGCCCTTCCCGCGCGAGCGCAATGCCCGCGAACCGCTCCAGGAACTGCGTGATCGCCACGCGCACTTCCATCCGCGCCAAGGCCGCCCCGACGCAGGCATGGCGGCCGGCGCCGAACGACAGGTGCTGCTTGCCGTTGCGGCGCGACAGATCGATCGCATCGGGATCGGCGAAGAATTCAGGATCGCGGTTGCCGGCCGAATAGATGAGGAACACCAGGCTGCCTTCCGGCACCGGCACACCGGCAATCTCCGTATCCTCGACCGCATTGCGATAGAGCCCGACCGACGGCGTCTCCAGCCGCAGAATCTCCTCGATGAAGTTCGTCACCAGCGAAGCGTCCGCCTTCAATTTCGCGAACAAGGCGGGATCGGTCGCCAGTTCATAGGTGCAGGCGGTAATCAGATTGCGCGTGGTCTCGTGGCCCGCGCCCGAGAGCTGGTGGAAGATGCCGATCAGCTCGTCGACGGCCAGCGGCTCCTCCAGTGCGTCGTTGGCCTGAACGATCTCGGATACGAGGTCGGTGCCGGGCTTCTTCCGCCGCTGCTCGATCAGGTCGGTGAAGTAGTGATGGAACTGGACATTGGTTTCGGCGATGCGGCGGCCGTCCTCGACCTTGAGGGTGGGGTTGCCGATCACCGACACCTGGTCGTCGGTCCAGCGCCGAAAAGTCTCGCGCATGTCGACCGGGATAGCGAGAATCTCGGTGATTACTCGCAGGGGCAGCTTCACGCTGAAATCCTCGACCAGCTCGACCGTGCCATCCTTGGGGAACTCATCGATCAGGCCATTGACGTAGCCGGTCAGCATTTCTTCGAGCGGACGGATGTTGGCCGGCATGAAGCGGTCGCCGATCAGGCGGCGCTGGCGGGTATGCTCGGGCGGATCGGCCAGGTCGAGCACGGGCGCGGCGGGTTCGCCCAACTTGGCGATCAGGTCGGCGACGTCAGGATACTTCCCGATCGCCTGCGCGACGGCTTCCTTGATCGCCTTCGCCTTCGGGCCACCAGCACGACGGTTGGAGAAGGTGTCCGACCGCTTGAGCACGTCCATGATGTCGTCGCGGCGGGTGAGGAAGAAGATGTCGTCGTCGCCGTGGCGGATCTTGGCGATCGGATGCTCTTCGCGCAGCGCCTTGTAATAGCCGAAAGGACAGGAGATCGCCGCCTGCTTCGTGTCCTCGAAAATGTCCTTGCGGAACCTCTCGATGCTGTCGGTGGTCACGGTCAAACTCCTCGGTCGGTGCGGTCGTCGAGCACGACGAGCGCGTCAAGCGCATGGACGGTTCCGGCGCGAGGATCGACCAGCACCGGGTTGAGATCGAGTTCGCGGATGCCGTGGCCGCCGGCGATCGCCTGCGATACGGCGACGATGATGTCGATGAGCGCGGCGGCATGGGTGGGCTGCTCACCCTCCTCCTTCACCAGCAGCTTGCCGACTCGCAGGCCCCGGAGCAATGCGCGCGCCTCGTCGCGATCCAAGGGTGCGAGCGCGGCAACGGCTTCGTCGAGTTCCTCGACCATGACGCCGCCGACGCTGCAGATCACCGTGGGTCCGAAGCGATCGTCATGGTGCGCGCCGACCATCAGCTCGATCCCGCCACGAAGCATTGGCGCGACGAGGACAGCGTTGCTTTCGGCATTGGCCTTGTCCGCCGCGGCAACGACTTCGCGGTAGGCCTGCGCGGCCTCGCCCGCACTCACGTCCAGCGCCACGGCGCCAGCCTTGAAGCGGTGAGCGAGCCGGGCGGAGTCGATCTTGACGACAACCGGCCTGCCGAACGCGGCGGCCGCCTCGGCAGCCGCTTTCGCGCTATCGGCCAGGACCGCAGGCGCGAAAGGGATAGCGAAGCCTTGCAGGATTTCGCGCGAGCGGGATTCGCTCTGAGGCCCCGTGCCAGCAAATCTCTCACCCCTCTCGCTCGATGCCAGCGACGGCGCGCGGCGGCCCTGCTCGCCATGCCAGTGCAGCCAGTTGGACAGCGCCTTGAAGCAACGGTCGGCCGAGCGGAAAAGCGGCACCTTGCTGTCTTCCAGCAGTTCGCTGCCCGGCCCTTCCAGCCAACCGCTGACCCACAGCGCGCAGACCGCCGCGTCGGAATTCTCGGCCGCGGCGATCACCGACAGCGGGCGATCCATGGTCGAAGGGCCGCAGCTCAGCGTCACCGGCACGACCACCGCGGCAAACCGCGGGTCCGCGGCAAAGGTGCTGATCGTCTCGGCATAGAGTTGGGGATTGCCGACGATGCCGGCGGTCAGGTCGGTCGGATTGCCGATGGCCGAGGCGAAGGCGGGCAGCTTTGCGCGCATTTCGGCCCGCGTACTCTCCGCGGGTTCAGGCAGCGCGACGCCGTGGCGTTCGGCGGCGTCGACCGCCATGACCATGACCCCGCCGGAACTGGCGATGATGCCCGCACCCTCGCCCTTGCAGCGCGGAGCGCGGGCAAAGAGCTGGACGGTCTCGAGCAGTTCTTCCGATGTCGCGACCTCGACCACGCCGGCCTTGCGGAAGGCTGCCTGATAGAGCCGGTGCGGCGCGGCGAGGCTGCCGGTGTGCGAAGCGGCGGCGGCGGCCCCCACCTTGCTGCTGCCCACGCGCATGGCGACGACCGGCTTGCCCGCCGCCCGCGCCTTGAGCGCCACTTCGACGAATTCGACCGGCGCCTCCAGCCCTTCGAAGACCACGCCGATCACGTCGGTACTCTCGTCCTCGATGGCGAAGTTCAGCAGGTCGGTCACATTGATGTCGACCGAGTTGCCGCAGGTCAGACAATAGGACAGCCTATTGCCCCGCGCCCGCGCGAAGGCGAGTTGGAAGCCAAGGCCGGTGCTCTGGCTGATGAGAGCGATCCGGCCTGGCTTGAGGGGCACATGCGGGACATCGAGGAAGAAGGTCGCAGCGATCCTATCCACGAAGTTGAGCATGCCGCCGGTGTTGGGACCACAGATCGGAATGTCGTATTCCAGCGCGATCCGGCGCAACGCCTCCTGGTTGGCCTTGCCCTGCTCACCCAGCTCGGCGAAGCCGGCGGTGTAGATCAGGATCGAGCGAGCCCCCGCCTCTCCCGCTCGCCGCACCTGCTCGACCACGCCATCCGCCGGAACCGAGATGATTACGCAGTCGACCGGGCCGGGCACCTCTTCGATCGTCGGGACAGCCGGGACGCCTTGCAAATCCGCCAGCCGTGGATGGACGACATGGATCGTGCCGGAATAACCGACGCCCTTGAGGTTCTCGATCGTCCGATAGCCGAAGTTGGTCAGGCGGTCCGACGCGCCAACGATGGCGATGCTCTTCGGCGAGATCAGCGGCTTGAGCCGCTCCGCCTCGTAGACCGCGCGCTGGCGCCGCTCATAGGGGGCTGAATCGGCCGGGCGGGCAATATCTTCGACGGTCATGCGATGGATTCCTCGATCCTTCCTTCGAGGAAGGCAGTGCGCAACGCGCGCTTGTTGATCTTGCCCATCGAGTTGCGGGCGACGTCCTTTACGAAGGAAACCCCGCGCGGACATTTCACCAGCGACAGGCGCTCGCGGCAGAAATCGAGCACCGCTTCGGCAGTAAGCGCCGGATCAGCCGGCACGACCAGCGCATGGAGCACTTCGCCAAGGTCGGCGTCGGGCATGCCGATGCAGGCCACATCGGCGACGCCCGGATGCTCGATCAGCACCTTCTCCGCCTCTGCCGGGTAGATATTGACTCCGCCCGAGATGATCATGTCGGAGAAACGGTCCGTCAGGAACAGATAGCCATCCGCGTTGACGTAACCGACCTCCCCCAGGGTGAAGACGCCTGGCCGCAGGTGCGCGGCGGCGGTCTTCGCGGGATCGTTCTCGTACTCGATGCCCAGGCCCAGGCTGTCGATGAAATAGACGCGGCCCTCGGTGCCGGTAGGCACCGGCTCACCGTC
Source organism: uncultured Novosphingobium sp. (assembly GCA_964520765.1). Classification (GTDB taxonomy): domain Bacteria; phylum Pseudomonadota; class Alphaproteobacteria; order Sphingomonadales; family Sphingomonadaceae; genus Novosphingobium. Next base: position 4,043 of record CAZFPW010000017.1, on the reverse strand, counting down.
CTCGTCAACGATGTGGAAGGTGAAGCGCTCGCGCGGGCGGCCAACCGAGCCGGGATAGCGCAGCCATTCCTCGGAACTGATCCGCGCGACGCCGCCGATCTCGGTCGCGCCATAGCTTTCGAACAGGACCGGCCCCCACCATGCAATCATCGCCCGCTTCACATCCAGCGGGCACGGCGCCCCGGTATGGCCGACGAAGCGCAGGCTCGACACGTCGTAACCCGCCCGCTCCGCCTCGGGCAACGCGAGCAGCCGAGCGAAATGGGTCGGCACGAAGACCGCCGAGGCGACGAGGTGCGCATCGATCGCCTGCAAGATGCGCAACGGGTCGAAGCGCGGCAGGACGACAACCGGCGTACCGATGGCCAGCAGGCGATAGGCGCCGAGTGGCCCGGTATGATAGAGTGGCCCCACGACCAAATGCGGCCCCAGCCCGCCGAGCGCATCGGTGCGGGCAAGCTCGGTCAGGTGCTCATCCAGCGTTTCGGTGCGGGGGAACATCGCCTGCGGCAACTCGATCGCCTTGGGCAGGCCGGTGGTGCCGGATGTGAAGAGCACGGTCGGCTGCGGCTTGCCGACAGGCTCGAAAGGCCCGCCGTCCGCCTGCGAAAGCAGCGCATCCCAATCGTCGATGTCCGTGCGGCCCGCACCACGCCATCCCAGCACCTGTTCAATGTCAGCCAGGCGCGCCGCTTCAAGCGCCAGATCGGCCGTATCAGGTCCGCACAGGACCGCCCCCACCCGGCCGACCGACAGCAGCTGCGCGATTTCCTCTGGGCGCAGGTGATAGTTGATCGGCACGGTCGCCCGGCCGGCCATCAGCGCCGCGACGTGAACCAGCAAGACTTCGGCCGAATTGCTCGCGATCACGGCCAGGCGCGCGCCTTCATCCAGGCCCAGCGAAGCGATGACCCGCGCCGCTCGATTGAGCCGGTCCAGAACCTCGTCCCAGCGCAGCGCGACGCGGTCGTCGCGCAGGGCGATCTCGTCCGGGCATTCGGCCGCCTTGCGATCGATGAAGCTGGTCATCCCAGGGCATTCCAAGGCTTCGTGCCGGTCATCTCTCTCCCAACTCCCAGGTCCGTCCTATGCGATGCCGAGCGCACTCGGCACTTGACATCCGCCCTCTCTCATTGGACATATTAGCTAGTTAATATGTTAATTATGGATGACGGGTCAAGGACCCTGATGGGAGCAGGTGTGAGCGATAGCGCAAGCCATCGAGACGGGGCGGAAACGGCAAGGAAATTCGCCGCGCTGAAGGCCAGGCTGCGCCTGCCCCTGGTGGTCGCCCCGATGTTCCGCGTATCGAGCCCAGAACTCGTCATCGCTGCCTGCAAGGCGGGTGCGATCGGTAGCTTTCCCACCGCCAACGCACGCACCGTCGAGGATCTGAGCGCCTGGCTCGGCCAGATTTCCGGGTCGGTGGACCGAAAGGCCGATGCGCCGTTCTGCGCCAACCTGATCATCAAGCAGCCCAGGCTTGAAATGGATCTCGCTTGCCTGATCCAGCATGGGGTGGAGCTGGTGATCACCAGCGTCGGCTCGCCCAAGACCGTCGTGCCCCGACTGCACGAGGCGGGCGCCCTGGTCTTCGCCGATGTTGCGACGCTCAAGCATGCGCGCCAGGCGCTTGACGCCGGGGTCGACGGCCTTGTCCTGCTGACCGCCGGCGCGGGCGGACAGACCGGCTGGATGAACGGCTTCGCCTTCGTGCGGGCGGTGCGCGCCTTCTTCGACGGGCCGCTGATCCTGGCGGGCGGCGTGTCCGACGGCACGGCCCTGCACGCCGCCGAAGTGCTCGGCTGCGACCTAGCCTATATGGGCACACGCTTCATCGCCACGCCCGAGAGCCTGGCAAGCGACTGGTACAAGCAGATGGTGGTCGACTCCTCGCTCGACGACATTCTGCTTACCCGCGCCTTCACCGGCCTCCAGACCTCCATGCTGGTCCGCTCGATCGAACGCGCCGGACTCGATCCCGCCCGCCTTGAAGAGCAGGTCACGCCCGAGAGCACGGCCGATCGCTATGGCGGCGGAATCGGCGCGCAGCGCTGGATCGATATCGTCAGCGCGGGCCATTCGGTCTCGGGCGTGGAGGTGATCCGTCCCGCCGGAGAACTGATCGCCCAAATCGCCGAAGAATATGCGGCTTCCAAGGGCGGCAGGTCATGAGCGGCATCCTCGACGGCATCCGGGTCCTCGATTTCGGCCGCTATGTCGCTGGCCCTTATTGCGGGCTGCTGCTGGCCGACCTGGGTGCAGAGACGATCCGCATCGAGAAACGCGGCGGCAGCGAGGACCGCTTCGTCGTGCCTGTCACCGATGCCGGCGAAGGCGCGCAATTCCTGCAGATGAACCGCAACAAGCTGTCGCTCAGCCTCGACCCGATGCACCCGCTAGGGCGCGAAGTGACGCGCCGGCTGGTCGAGACCGCCGATGTGGTCATCGCCAATCTGCCGCACCGGACGCTGGAGGCCATGGGCCTCGACTACGAAACGCTGCGCGCGATCAAGCCCAACATCGTCCTGGCCGACATCTCGGCCTTCGGCAGCACCGGCCCGCTGAAGGACGGCATCGGCTTCGATTCGATCGGCCAGGTCATGTGCGGCACCGCGCATGCCTCGGGCGATGAGGGTCTGCCGCGCCGCTCGATGGCGACCTGGGTGGATTTCTCCACCGCGCTCCACGCCGCTTTTGGCGTCGTCGCCGCGCTGCTGGGGCGCGACCGCGGCAAGGGCGGCCAGCATGTCCAATGCAACCTGCTGGCAACGGCCCTGGCGATCAACGGTCCCGCCCTGATCGAGGAAGCCATGACCGGCGTCGGCCGCCCCGGCATGGGCAACCGCAGCCCCTACTATGGCCCCAGCGACATCTTCGCCACACGCGACGGCCATATCATGTGCAGCGTGCTGGGTGCGCCGCTGTTCAAGCGCTGGGTGCGTCTCGTCGGGGCCGAGGACTGGCTCGACGATCCCCGCTTCTCCGACGATCCCAGCCGAGGCGAGAACAGCCATCTGCTGTCCGAACGCATGGCCGCCTGGTGCGCCAAACGAACCACCGAGCAGGCGTTGGACGAGTTGCACAAGGGGCACCTCCCCGCCGGGCCGGTCCTCACCCCCCGCCAGGCGATCGAGCACGGCCACGTTGAGGCAATGGGCCTATTTCAGCGGATTCCGGTATCCGGCCACGCCACGCCTGCGCCGATACCGGCAACGCCGATCTTCTGGGCCGGCCAGACCGCCCCTACCCGCCACCCGCCGCCCGAGCTGGGCGAGCACAGCGAGCACATCCTGGCGGGCATCGGCTATTCGCCGGAAGAGATCGAAACGCTGCGCCGCGAAGGCGCGATCTGATTAAATATATTGATTGATTAATTATCTAGGGATAATTGGACAGCACGTATCGCGCGCAATCGATCGGCCGGAGTCGATGCGGATCGCCGGGTGGGAAGGACGCTTCGTGAGCAAGTTGAAACTGGGCCTGCTGCTGGGTTATTCGGGGGCCAAGCTGTCCCTGCCCATGGAGCGGATCAAGCTGGCCGAGCGGCTGGGTTTCGATTCGGTCTGGACCGCCGAGGCATACGGCTCCGACGCGCTGAGCCCACTGGCCTTCATCGCCGCGCACACCAGCCGCATCCGCCTGGGAACCCAGGTCATGCAGATGGCCGGCCGCTCCCCCACCATGGCAGCGATGCAGGTCGCGACTGTCGACGCGCTCGCCGGCGGCAACCGCATGATCGCAGGCATCGGCATGTCCGGGCCGCAGGTGGTCGAGGGCTGGTACGGCATGCCCTGGGGCAAGCCCTATCACTGGACCAAGGACTACGTGGAAATCATGCGCGCGGTGTTTCGCCGCGAAGGCCCGGTGACGCATGAGGGGCAGCAATGGTCCCTGCCCTTGCCCGCCGACCATCCCGGCGCTGCCGGCGTCGGCAAGCCGTTGCAGTCGATCCTGCACATGAACCCCGACATCCCGATCTGGACCGGATCGAACACCGACCTGATGGTGCGGCTGACCGCCGAGATCGCCGATGGCTGGAT